>JAJFUW010000178.1 GCA_021372235.1 Spirochaetia bacterium | reverse complement strand
TGGCGGTAAAACAGCGTATAAAAGTACGCGGTCAGGAACCATCCCTGAGAATTAATAATTTTAACGAAGTACCGTTCGGCTATAATGACGCCGAGGCGATAGAAGAGGCAAAAAGGTGCCTGCAGTGCAAAAATGCAACATGCATCACGGGTTGCCCGGTAAATATAAACATAAAAGAATTCATAAAGCAGATAGCCGCCGGCGACAACGCCGGCGCCATTAAAACCATCAAAAAGTCCAATGCTCTGCCGGCGGTTTGCGGCAGGGTATGCCCGCAGGAGAGCCAGTGCGAGGCTAACTGCCTGCTGTTAAAAACCGGACAACCGATAAACATAGGGGCGCTTGAACGTTACGCCGCGGACCGGGAAGCTGTAAATATGGAGCCCATGGCAGTAAAGATAGAACCAAAACTTGACAGTGACGGTAAACAGATCAAGATTGCCATCGCCGGTTCAGGGCCTTCGGGATTGACCGTGGCGAGTGAACTTGCCATGCTGGGATATAAAGCTGTGGTGTTTGAGGCACTCCACCTGGCCGGGGGCGTGCTTGTTTACGGCATCCCGGAATTCAGGCTGCCAAAAGCAATAGTGCAGAGGGAAGTAAATTATCTAAAGACACTGGGCGTGGAGATCAAAACGGATGTGCTGATCGGTAAATCTTACACGCTGCAAGACCTCCTCGATGACGGCTACAGGGCGATATTTATAGGTGTCGGAGCGGGTACACCTACGTTCATGCACATACCTGGTGAGAATTTAAAAGGCGTATATTCGGCAAACGAATTTCTGACAAGGAACAACCTGCTGAAAGCCTATAAATTCCCCGACTATGATACGCCGATTAAAATGGGAAAACGTGTAGCCGTTGTAGGAGCCGGGAATGTCGCAATGGACGCGGCGCGTGTGTCAAAGAGGCTGAAAGGCGTTGAAGAAGTTCACATAATTTACAGACGTTCGGACAAGGAAATGCCGGCCAGACACGAAGAGATCGAGCACGCCAGAGAAGAGGGAATTATTTTCAATCTACTTACGAATCCTGTTGAAGTGATTGGCGATGAGAACGGCTGGGTCAAAAAGATAAAATGTATAAAAATGGAACTCGGTGAACCTGACACATCAGGAAGGCGCAGCCCTGTTCCCATTGAAGGTTCGGAATTTACGCTCGATGTAGACAACGTGATACCCGCGCTCGGCACTAAAGCAAATGAGCTGCTGACAACTAACGTTCCGGGATTAAAATTGAACAAGTGGGGATATATCGAAGCCAATCCCGAGACAGGCGAAACTTCTCTCCCGGGTATATACGCGGGCGGCGATATTTCCACGGGGTCTGCGACAGTTATTGCTGCAATGGGTGCGGGTAAAAAGGCTGCGGCAGCGATGGACAAATACCTGAAAAAATATTGTGTTGATAGCTCACGTGCGGGCGGGTGATTTTATTTACCGACCAAATGTGTTTTTATAGTTCTGAATATAAGAAACTTTTCACAAACAAGAATAGCGTTTTAAGCTTATTTTACCGCCTAAAACGCTATTCTTGTTTATAGAACCAAAATCAATATTTGTTTTAATGTGTTTTTTGCTTGACAAAAAATGCGTCTTTGGGTATATTTCAAATGCCAAGGTAATAATAGGCAATCGGCATCTAAAAAATGCGGAATGATATAAATAGTCGGTTGTCTTTTTATTTTGAGATAGTTAGTGAAAAAAATCACATAGAAGCGCTGGAGGTTCCGGTTATGATGATGTTGGAAAAACAGGAAGTAACGCTCGAAAAAGGCCTGCTTGATTTCATGGAAAAATGGAAGGACAAGCCGGGCAAGGAGATTATGATTCTGCACAAGATCCAGGAAGTATATGGATATGTGCCCAGAAAGGTCGCAATGGAAGTCTCAAGGGTAATGGGTATCCCGCTCGCCAAGATTTACGGAATCATCACGTTTTATCACCTGTTTAAACTCCAAAAACCAGGCAAGAACCAGATATCCGTATGTATGGGAACCGCATGCTATCTAAAAGGCGGCAATGACATCATACAGGAAATTGAAGATCTGATCGGCGTTGCGGTAAACACCACGTCGGAAGACGGACATTTTTCGCTTGAAGTCGTGCGCTGTGTGGGCTGCTGCGGACTCGCGCCTGTAATGTCCATAAACGGCAAGGTTTACGGCAATGTGCAAAAATCCGAACTGCCGAAAATCCTCGGCGAATACAGCGGCAAGGAGGCTAATGCCAATGGATAAGATGAAAAAAGGGGATCTTTCAAAATTCAGGAAAGAATACAAAAAATTATCCGGTTCAGAGATTGTGATATCTATGGGTACCTGCGGAATAGCCGCCGGAGGAGACAGAGTATACAAAATCATAGAAAAGGACCTGAATGATAACGGCATCAAAAATGTAATTATCAAAAAGACAGGATGTCTGGGGCTGTGTTTCTGCGAGCCCAACATAATAGTAAGGATGGAAGGCATGCCGGAGGTGCTCTACGGTAACGTCGACGAAAAAACGGCGCACATGATTATCAGCGAACACGTGATTAAGAAGAACATAGTAAACAACTACGTTATATTTATGCCGACGAACGACATCGGCAAAAATATATTCAAAGACCAGGGGCGGTGAACGACGATGAAAAAATATATAATAGTATGGGAGCCTGATTCACAGAAAGGCAGTCCCGTAAACAACGCACTGTTAAAGATACTGAACGAAAAACAGCTCGCCGAAAAGATGGAAATAATCAGGAGCCCGTTCATAGGTTTCACCTCTTCGGGAGCGATACTGAGGGTAATGCCCGACAACCTGATATATACGGGGTTCCGGGTGGAAGACCTGGAAGGCATTGTAAACGCAACTCTGGCCGGCGACAGGGTGGATAAATTCATCAGCTCCTACGACAATAAATTCCTTCCGGTTGAGGAAAAGGACCCGCTCTCCAGGCAGTTCAAGATAGTCCTGCGTAATGTCGGATACCTCGACCCGGAATCAATAGAGGAATACATCTCAAGGGGCGGATATAAAGCCCTGGAAAAGGCTCTTTTTGAGCTGGGCAGGGACGGAGTAATAGCGGAGATGAAAGCGTCGGGGCTGCGCGGCCGCGGCGGTGCAGGTTTCCCGACAGGATTGAAATGGGAACTTACAAAAAAAGAGGCCGGTGAAATAAAATACGCGATATGCAATGCCGACGAAGGCGACCCGGGTGCATATATGGACAGGGCGGTCCTCGAGGGTGACCCTCACTCGGTTGTCGAAGGCATGATTATCGGCGGTTTCGCGGTTGGCTGCACACAGGGTTTTGTTTACATAAGGGCCGAATACCCGCTGGCAATCGAAAGGCTCGAGAAAGCGTTAAAAGACGCCAGAGAAATGGGGCTTTTGGGCAAGGATATACTGGGATCGGGTTTTGATTTTGATATCGAACTGCGATGGGGAGCCGGAGCATTTGTCTGCGGTGAAGAAACGGCTCTTATAGCTTCTATAGAAGGCAAAAGGGGCAACCCGAGGCCGCGTCCTCCTTTTCCGTCGGTATCAGGCCTGTGGGAAAAACCAACTTTCATCAACAATGTTGAGACATGGGCAAACGTTCCGGTAATAATAGAAAAGGGCGGCAAGTGGATGGGGTCGATCGGGACCGAAAAATCGAAGGGAACAAAGGTGTTTGCTGTCACCGGCAAGGTAAAAAACCCGGGTCTGGTAGAGGTTCCGATGGGCACCACCATAAGGGAGATAGTATACGACATATGCGGTGGCATTAAGGACAATAAAAATTTCAAAGCCGTGCAGACAGGCGGTCCGTCAGGCGGTGTAATAGCAGAAAAGTACCTGGATATGCCGGTTGATTACGAATCCCTGCAGTCCATTGGTTCCATAATGGGCTCCGGTGGTCTCATTGTCATGGACGAAGACGACTGCATGGTGGACGTCAATAAATTCTATCTACAGTTCTCGGTTGATGAATCGTGCGGTAAATGCATGCCATGCAGGATAGGTGGCAAGCAAATACTTGAGATATTGGAAAAAATATCAAAAGGCAACGGCGAAATGACTGATATAGACAAGATTTATTCGATTAGTAATGCCATGCAAAAAGCCTCTCTGTGTGCTCTGGGCCAGACAACACCGAACCCGGTACTGTCTTCACTCCGGTATTTTGAGGATGAGTATCTTGCGCACATAAAGGACAAAAAGTGCTATACCGGCAAGTGTAAGGACCTTGTACAGTATACCGTAATACCGGAAAAATGCATAGGTTGCGGGCTCTGCGCAACGCGCTGCCCGGTCAAATGTATCACCGGGGAAAAGAGAAAACCGTACCTGATAGATACGAAAGCCTGCATCAAATGCGGGGAATGCTACAACGTGTGCAAGTTTGACGCTGTAAAAAGAGGATGAGGAGGATAAAATGATAACATTTAAACCTACGGGCCGGATGATAGACATCAAAATAAACGGTAAGGCTTTCAACCTCGATTCGGGGATGACCATCCTGGAAGCTGCCCGCGTTGCACATGTCAGGATACCCACTCTCTGCAAACATGAAGACCTGCCGTCCACGTCTTCGTGCGGCATATGTGTTGTAAAAGTGAAGGGCAACAGAAAACTACTGAGGGCATGCTCGACTTACATAACGCCGGGCATGGAGATAACAACACACGACAGCGAACTGCATGAAGTCAGGAAGAACGTTCTCGACCTGATACTCTCCACACATCCGTTTGAATGCCTGACATGCCTGCGCAACGGCGACTGCGAACTGCAGACGCTTTCAGAGGAGTTTGGCATCAGGAACAGGCCGTACAAAGAAATGCTGCGCAGTCACCCGAAAGACGTCTCCACAAAGGCAATAGTGATAGATCCGGTAAAATGCATAGGCTGCGGCCGGTGTGTGGAGGTATGCCAGAACATACAGAAAGTCCACGCCCTTGAATTTTTGAACAGGGGATTTGAGTCGAGGATAGCACCGGCAGGAGATATTTCGCTATCCGAATCGCCCTGCATAAAATGCGGTCAATGCTCGGCGCACTGCCCCGTTGGCGCACTTGTCGAGTTCAGCGAAGCGCAGCTTGTATGGGAAAAACTCGGCAAAGAGGATGTCTACCCCGTGGTGCAGATAGCGCCGGCGGTCAGGGTTGCGGTAGGCGAAGCCTTCGGTCTGCCTCCCGGGACCATATTGACCAAAAAACTGTATGCATTCTTCCGTAAAATAGGTTTTAAGGCCGTATTTGATACGAATTTTGCAGCTGACCTGACGATTATGGAAGAGGGTTCGGAACTGGTGGAGAGGATGACAAAAGGTTCGGGAACCATGCCTCTAATCACAAGCTGCTGTCCGGCATGGGTTGATTTCCTGGAAAAATATTACCCGGACCTGATTGAACATTTCTCCACTGCAAAATCACCGCATGAGATGCTCGGCGCACTGGCAAAGACCTACTACGCGCAGAAAGCCGGGATAGACCCGGCCAAAATGTTTGTAGTTTCCATAATGCCATGTACGGCCAAAAAATACGAGGTGACAAGGCATGAGGATATGAGTTCCAGCGGTTTCCAGGATGTTGACGTTTCACTGACAACCCGTGAACTTATCAGGATGATAAAATCAAGCGGCATACAGTTCCTGGAACTTGAGGATGAAGATGCTGACAGCATACTCGGGACTTACACGGGCGCCGGCACGATATTCGGGGTGACCGGCGGTGTCATGGAAGCTGCGATAAGGTCGGCTTACTTCCTGATAACCGGAAAAAACCTGAAAGACATAGAAGTCAATGTTGTAAGGGGATTGCAGGGTGTAAAAGTCGGGGAGATTGACATTGAAGGCAAAAAAGTCCGCGTCTGTGTGGCACACGGGACAGGCAATGTACGCACAGTTATGGACGAACTCCGTGCGGCTAAAAAAGCAGGAAAACCCATGCCCTATGACTTCATCGAGGTTATGGCCTGCGAAGGCGGCTGCATAGCCGGCGGCGGGCAGCCCTATCAGGTAACAAACGTGAAGAGGATGCAGAGGACCGAAGGTATATACAGGGACGATAAGGATTCAAAACTCAGATTCTCGCATGAAAACACGGATGTCCTGCAGTTATACAAGGACTTCC
>JAJFUW010000177.1 GCA_021372235.1 Spirochaetia bacterium | reverse complement strand
GTACAGGACCCGGCGGAGAGCAAGGAAAAACTGCTCCCCCAGCTTTTTGCAAAACTCATGGAGATACATGATGCGGGTAAAAAGGCCGTCGTCATAATTGATGAGGCCAATATGCTCGTCAAAAAGGATATATATGAAGAGTTTCGCGGCCTCATGAACCTGGAAGTGCCCGGCGCAAAGCTATTGACCCTCATCCTGATAGGGATGCCAGAACTGAATAAAAACATATCCATGGACCCTCCGCTCGAGCAGAGGATAGCCATAAAATTTGAAATCAAGAAACTGGACAAAGATACGACATTGAATTACATAAAACACAGGATGAAGATAGCCGGCGCGCACAGAAAAATATTTTCCGACATGGCGCTTGAGAACATATACCTGTACTCAAAGGGAATCCCGAGGATGATAAACACCATCTGCGACAATTCGCTCCTCGAGGCATTTTTGATGAAACGGGAGCTGGTTGATATAGCGGTAGTTGACAACGTGGTTTCTGATCTGGGGCTGACAAAATAACAAAAGCGGGTCCGGGGTTCGGGGTTCAGGATCCAGATGGCAAAAAAGGCTGTTTGGACCATGGACCCTGTACCACGGACCTCTACAATGGGGGAATCATGAAGATAGGCCTTGCACTCGGCGGCGGAGTTGTTTATGGCTGCGCCCATATCGGTGTAATCAGGGTGCTGGAAAAAAACGGCATCAAACCGGACATTATAACAGGGACATCCATAGGCTCCCTCATAGGAGGGGCATACGCTTCCGGGTTGAAAGTCGATGAGATAGAGAGAATGGCCACGGAACTGAAATGGCAGGAGATACTCTCCATGACACTGCCGACAGAGGGCCTCGTCTCCCCGGACAAAATGAAGCAGTTTATTAACAGGAATTTTAAGAAAGAGAACATAGAGGACGCCCCGATAAAATACGCAGCGGTCGCGACCAACCTTATAACCAACACGGAGAGGATATTTGACAGCGGGCTGTTTTCCGACGCAATACGCGCTTCATGTTCAATCCCGGGGATATTCACCCCGGCGGTCTATAACGACGGGATATATGTGGACGGAGGCCTGGTGAATAATGTGCCAATCACAGTCTGCAAGGCGCTCGGGGCTGATTTCATAATAGGGGTTGATGTGACCGCCAACGCCAAATCAAACATCATAAAAAACCAGGATATTTTCAACATAGTGTGGCAGTCGTTCATGCTCATGATAAACGAAACCGCGCGGTTAAAGAACAGCGGCGAGGCGGATTACATTATAAAACCTGATATAAGGAGTTTCTCGCCGTTCGACCTGACCCAGGCTGAGAGGCTGATCAGGAAGGGAGAGGAAACGGCGGAAAAAATGGTAGCGGAGATAGCGGCCAGTATACAGGAAAAGGGCACGCTTTTGGGCAAGGTAAAGGATATGCTCAAAATGGACGATAAAGAGCGGTAAAGCGGGCCCGGGGTCAAAAACCTGTCCCAGGTTTCAGGTTTCAAAGGTCTGTTGTTGTAAATACGGATATGTACGGACAGCACTCGCGTGTTGTTTCCCGGGCATTAAAA
>JAJFUW010000141.1 GCA_021372235.1 Spirochaetia bacterium | reverse complement strand
GTATAGCAGTTAAAAAATGCAGGGTTTATGAAAATGTCGTGTTTTTTTTACTGTTACTGTTGTTGTGGTCACACTGTCACGTTTGAATTCCCGGCCCGGGGCGAAATGGTCAAACGTTAAACAACGGATTTAGCGCGCGGCCCGGAGTTTATGTATTTTTTACGGTTTTTACAGCGGGATATGCAGCTCATCCGATATGGACACGGCGAACGAACAGGTGTATTTTTAAAAACCGGGTCTGCCGCCAAAGCCGCCTATGCCCGGCATACCACCGGGCAGTCCGCCGCCTCCGTGGCGCCGTTTTGACATGGATTTCATCATTTTTTTCGCAGCGTTGAATTGTTTCAAAAGCCTGCTTATCTCCTCGGTCTTGGTACCGCTGCCTTTTGCAATCCTCGCTTTACGCGACGGGTCTATGAGGTCAGGGTTCCTGCGTTCGCGTGGGGTCATGGAAAGTATTATGGCTTCCGTGCGTTTCATCTGCTTATCGTCGATATTGACGTTTGACAGGCCCATTTTGTCCGCACCGGGGATCATTTTTAGCATCTCGTCCAGGGGGCCCATGTTTTTCAATGCCTGCATCTGTTCCAGAAAATCGTTGAGGGTAAAATTGCCTTTTCTAAAATTTGCGGCGGTTTTTTTTGCCTGTTCCTCGGTCACGCCCCTGGCGGCTTTTTCAACCAGAGTCACCACGTCGCCCATGCCGAGTATGCGGCCCGCAATCCTCTCGGGGTGGAAAACCTCAAACCTGTCAATTTTTTCGCCGGTACCCATGAATTTTATCGGCACATTGGCAGTATGTTTCATGGAAAGCGCCGCTCCCCCCCTGGCATCGCCGTCTATTTTGGTGAGTATCAGTCCCGTGATACCCAGGGCATCGTTGAAGTTTTTAGCCACATTCACCGATTCCTGACCGAGCATCGAATCCGCCACGAGGATTATCTCATGGAAAGGGATGGCCTCTTTCATGCGTTTGAGTTCGGCAATCATATCTTCGTCGATGTGCAGCCTGCCTGCCGTGTCGAATATGATGGCGTCATAATGGTGATTCCCGCGCTCATTGTAACCGTTCTGCGCTATTTTGACCGCATCGTTATGAGGTTCGGTATAGTATGCAGCGTTGACCTGTTTCGAGAGCGTTTCCAACTGTTCCCTGGCGGCCGGCCTGTATGTATCGGCGGCCACAAGCAGGACGGAACCGTAATCCTTTTCTGTTTTCAGGTAATGGGCCAGCTTGGCAGCGGTAGTCGTCTTGCCGGAGCCCTGCAGGCCGATGAGCATGATTAGAAGCGGCCGCGGGCCCAGGTTGATGGGTGAGGCGGTATCGCCGAGGAAGGCCACCAGTTCGTCATGGACAATCTTTATGAACTGCTGGTCCGGTGAAACCGAACGCAGAACCGCTTCGCCCATGGCTTTCTGTTTGACGCTGTCCATGAAGGACTTTACTACCTTGTAGTTTACATCCGCCTCCAGCAGGGACATGCGTATCTCTTTTAAGGCGTCCTCGATGTTTTTTTCCGTTATTGTGCCCGTGCCGGTTATCCTGCGGAAGACATCGGTAATCTTGTTGGATATTACATCAAACATTCAGGCCTCCTGTAAGCCGCAATTCAAGAGTCATAAGTCAAAAATGGGGCAGGTGAAAAGAGCATTCCTGCTTCAAAATTGAATTTTGACTTTTGATTTTTGAGTCCCGGCGATTGCGGCTCTTAATTGCTTTATCGCACTCATCGGATTCTTTGCACCAAAGATAGCGCTCCCTGCCACAAGTATGTCTATGCCGGCGGCTGCCGCCAGGGGAGCTGTTTCCATATTAATGCCGCCGTCTATCTCCAGCAGGCATTTGTAACCCTTTTTTATAATTTCTTTTTTGAGTATGGCGGCTTTTTGCAGCGATTCCGGCATGAATTTCTGCCCGCCGAAACCCGGTTCAACGCTCATTATGAGCACGAGGTCCAAATCTTTGAGGTATTTTTTCAACACAGTGGCGGGCGTTTTGGGTTTAATCGAGACGCCGGCCTTTTTACCGTACGATTTTATCAGATTGATCGCCTTAGCCACGTTCTTGACAGCCTCATAGTGGAAGGTGATGATATCCGCTCCGGCATCGATGAAAAGCGGCGTATATTTTTCCGGGTTTTGTATCATGAGGTGAACGTCGAAAACCGTCTTTGTGAGCGGCCGCAGGGGTTTTATTATTTTCGGGCCAAATGTCAGGTTGGGCACGAAATTGCCGTCCATGATGTCAAAATGTATGTACTCAACCCCGGCTTTATCCAGGAGTTTTATGGTTTTTTTAATCTCCGCGAAATTGGAGTCAAGGATGGAAGGGGACAGGGCTGTTTTTGCCATGGCTAAAATTCCATCTCTTTTGCCAGTCCTGTTCCGTTATATATCTGTACCAGAGCATTGCCGCGTACAGCGGTGCTCAGCGTTATGACCTGGCCCGGTTCCGCAACCTCCGAGAATATCGTGTCGCTGCCGTTCAGCGAGAGGACCGTTATTTTTATGAGCTGCGGGACCTGCGCCGGGTTGACGTAACTCAAATGTATTATCCTTTTTTTGAGCCGTTCGTCGGATTCGTTAATCGACGCTTTTAGCGTGATAGGTGTGTTATTGTTGACCATGTAACCGGCCCCGGGGGACTGTGAGAGTATGACCCCTGATTCCAATCCGGAATTTTCTTCCACAATGAGTTTTTCGACCATGAGTTTGTTGGTTTTTATGAGTTCAAACGAGTCAAAAATGGTCCTGCCGGTGAAGTTGGGCATCAAAAAATCACGTTCACGTTCGCCGGAGGAGTAGAGCAGGTTCATGGGCATCCCGGCAGGTATTTCCTCTCCGGGGGCCGGGGACTGCGCGATGACTATGTTTTCCTTATAAATATTTGACCTGATGGCCGCGGTGGAACCTTCGATCAAGCCGGTGTTTTTGAGGTCAACGATGGCCTTTGATTTTAAGCTGTTGGTTATGTCCGGGACCAACACCAGTTTTGAACCTTTGCTGACAACCACATAAACAACCCTTCCTTTTTTTATCTGAGTTTTGGGCTTGATGTCCTGCGTTATTATCATGCCCTGTTCATAAACGTTGGAAAACTGTTCGTCCTCGATTTTCAGGTCAATCTTCATGCGGGCGGCCTGTTTCTGCGCCTTCTCAACCTTGAGCCCTGTGAAATCCGGCATATAAATGGTGGAGATGGAAAAAATCACGCGCATTACCAGTGCGGCTGTTACGAAAAAAAGGATAAAGCCAACAAATGAAACTTTGAGGATAAAACCTGTCTTTTCTTTGTCCAATTTGACGACCGACCTTTCCGGAATAATAAGTAATATCACCCAAATATTATAAGTAAACGGGCAGCTTTTGGCAATATAAAACAGCACAAAATTGTTCTTTTAATTATATTTTACTTATATGAAGAATACACAGAATTAACCGTTTCTTAATAATCGTGTCCAAAATATTGACACCATCAAGCCCCCGTGTTATAGTTATTTGCAGTAAAAATAGCTTAAAACAGGGATTAAAGGAGAAACAATGCTGCGGAGATTCTTCCCGAAAAATTTTGATTTTTATGATTTTTTTGACAAAGAAATGGTTTATGTCGAGGATGCCTCACGCCTGTTCAAGGAAATAGCTGCTCGCGGGGAAGTGTCCGTGGAAAACCGCGAAAAGATGAGAGAGATAGAACATAATGGTGATAAAATGGCCTACGCAATCATAGACAACCTCAATAAAACATTTATCACACCCTTTGACAGGGAGGACATACACTCCCTGGCCAAGAAATTGGATGACGTAAACGATATACTGAACACCATAGTCTCCAGGATGAAAATTTACAAAATGAAGAAGCCCAATAAATACCTCGTGGAATTCTCGGAGATAATAGAAAAATCCATAGAGGCGCTGGGCATAGCCGTGCGCGGCCTGCGGGATACCAAAAAGATGAATATCGTTATCAACGCGTGCAAGGAGGTATCAAGGTATGAGAGCGCCGGCGACAAGCTGCGTGACACTGCTCTCGGCGAGCTTATTGAGAAAGAAAAGGACCCGATAGAGTTCATAAAATGGAAAGAGATAGGACAGGAAGCAGAGACGGTACTCGATATCTGCAAGGTGGTTGCCCACACGGTGGAGACAATACTTGTTAAACAAGCCTAAAACGAGGACTACAAATTGACAACGTCAATAATATTGCTTATAGTTCTGGCGCTGGTTTTTGATTTTTTAAACGGGTTTCATGATTCGGCCAATGCCATCGCGACCGTTGTTTCCACAAAGGTCCTGACCCCGATACAGGGAGTGGTATGGGCCGCGTCATTCAATTTTCTTGCCTTTTTTTTCTTTGGCTCACATGTGGCAAATACCATGGGCAAGGGAATAATCGATATAGCCATAGTAGACCGGCAGATAATTTTCGGGGCGCTCATTGGCGCGTGCGTCTGGAACCTCATAACATGGTACTTTGGCCTGCCCTCATCATCCTCACACGCGTTGATCGGCGGAATGATCGGCTCCGCGCTTGTAAAAGCGGGCCCGGGTGCCCTTATGATGGCAGGAATATCGAAGACCGTATTGTTCATAGTGCTGGCACCGCTGATAGGCTACGTGCTCGGACAGGTGCTGGGACTCGCGGTCTATTGGATGTCTTCGCGGTCAACCCCCGGTCGTGTGGACCATTTATTCAGGAAGGGACAGTTGGTGTCTGCAGCCCTTTACTCCATGGGACATGGCGGTAATGACGCCCAAAAGACGGCGGGTATTATCGCCTCGCTGCTATTCAGCGCGGGAGTGCTGAAAGATTTCAGTGTCCCGGCGTGGGTGGCGTTAATGTGCTATACGGCCATAGGACTCGGGACAGTATTTGGCGGATGGCGTATAGTGAAGACCATGGGACAGAAGATAGCCAGGTTAAAGCCCATTGACGGTTTTGCGGCCGAATCGGCCGCTGCGATCAGTCTCTATACAGCAACGGCCATGGGCATACCGGTCTCCACCACGCATACGATAACCGGGGCCATAATGGGGGTCGGCTCCCTGAAGAGAAGCTCGGCAGTTCACTGGGGCGTGGCCGGTGGCATAGTATGGGCGTGGCTGATAACAATTCCTGCGTCAGCGGCTATAGCGGCGGCTGCTTATTTTGCGGCTTCTTATTTGTGGAAGTAACCGCAAATTCCAAAGTACAATGGAAAACGGATTTTATTTGAGATTTGTGGTTGGTGACCGATGCTGCATCTTTTTACCACATCCGATGTTCATACCATTGGAGACGATTGATATGACCAAAGAGCAGGATGCCGGAAGTTTTTCATGTTTTAGGCGACTCCGGAGAATTCCCATGTTTTTGAAGGATTGATACCGTTTCAGGATTATGTGTTGCGGCGGTCCGGGAATAAGGACGGGATAACCCTCCCAAAAGATTCTTATAAAATAAATGTCCGTATCAAATCGGACGGATAATTCAAGCATATCGACGTCCGGAGGGAAAGCGACAAAGAGGAACAGATAATGGATGAACCGGACAGGATCGGGATATGGATGAAGCGGGGGGTGGGTTTAAAATTAAACAACAAAATGCACCGCAGAGAAAATAAAGATAAGAGTACCCCAAAAATGAAAAAAAACAAAAACAAATTTGAATTTTGCTTTTTTTATTGATATAATTCCTCTGTAAATTTCAGGTGAAATGCTAAAAATTCGACTGCGGAGGAACAGACCCATGGACCGTTACAACACCCTGAAAAAGAAATGGGAAAAATGGGACGAAAACTATCCGGGGCTCGATAATATGGGGCCGGCCCGGTTCTACATCAGGCTTTCAGGCTGTGTCGGCAGCGGGCCGTGCTTGTCGGACGCAGAGACAACCTTGGTATTTGACGATTCGGCAGACGCCATCGCTTTCATCAGGTACAGGCATATGCCTTTCCTCCTGGATGCCATATCCGGCGTCAATTCGGGCGAGGAGAACTGCAAGGAAGCGGAGTTTTACCTGGACAGAATGGATAAAAAAATGGCAAAACCGGTAAAGGCACTGATATTCGATATAGATGAAACACTTAAATCAGGAAAGATAAAGTCCTTCGTAATAAGCAACATAATGGATGATTATAATGCCATATTCTGCGATACCGAACCCAAAAGCGAGGCGAAATGCTGGGGCAGCCTGCCTGAAATATTGACCTCGGACTGCCTCGCACCTTCGCTCGGGGAAAAAAGCGAACCCGATGAAACGGATGAAGCGGAAAAACCCGGACGCAAAGGCAAGGTGCGCGGCGGCAGACCGAATGACGACGATGACGGCTATAATGACGATGATTATTACATGGAGGATGAGGACAACGAATTCGAAGGAACTTTCGCGGAGTTGAAATCGTTAATCGACAACGATGAGTTTGACGATAACAACGTTGAACATATCAGCCTCGCAAAGGAATTCCTGGAATCGCTCGAAAATACCTAACTCACATCTAATTAATAATTAACAACTAATAATGAATAATAAAGACGGATTGTGGCGGCTGTTAATCAAATAATAGAGGGGGAGTATGGAGTCTATTTTCAGGGGGTTCATAAATTCTCTGGGTGTTGATCCCGACAGGGTTAACATTTTGGCCGGCGAGATGCTAAAGTCCGGCAATCCCGATCTCGAAAAGGCGCAGGCTACCGGCAACGAACTGGCATCTGCCGCACTTTTATCAGGGGAGATCGCCATCAGGGACAAAGGCAACTGGAAATATTGCCACAAGGCAATGATGGAAACTTTTATATTTTTCATGTTAAAGAACGACTATGAAAACGCCCGCCGCCTCGTATCCGCCATAATCGAATCCCCGGATTCCTACCGCGAGATGCTGCAGGGGATAGTCATGGCGGTGAACGGCTATGACAGGGAAAAGGGCGGGAGCCTGGCGTATGAGGTGTTGATGGAAGCCGCGGGCGGCAGGAGCGCGGACGAGATAATGAAAATGGCCCGCATGGGTCAGTGGTATATGCTCTCCTGGGAGTTCGTGCAGGTGGCCCTGGTGCAGCTGTTGCTTGCCGCGGGGGTCGCGTTGTTTGTGTACGTGCTCATCAAAATGATATTCGTTAAGTAGAGCAAACCAAGAGACAAAAGACAAAAGTAAGGCCACGTCGAAAAACAAAAAGAAAATTTACTTATAAATCCCCGCTATTTTTATTGTTTGATTTTATGGGCCGGGTAGTTTATAGTTAGTGCCGTAGAATTACGTTTTACTTTTGTCTCTTGTCTCAAGGGACGATTTTGCATTCTCCCGGAGGTTTTATGACGAATGTATTACTCGGCCTGGTACTGACCGGCATACTTGTTCTAATCATCCTGCTCGTTATTCGCAAACCCAAAGAACTCGACAGGACCGCCATAAAGGACTCTTTTTCCGCCATTGCGCTCGAGGCGCTCGAGAGGCAGAAACAGCTCGGCGGCGCGGAGCTCGACGCAAAAAAACAGCTGATAGAGAAGGAACTGAATTCAAAAAAAGAACTCATAGATCAGCGCCTCGAGGCCATGAACAGGGAACTGGGCAAGGTGGAGGAATCTATCAAGTCTTTCGGAAGGGAAAGTTCGGACAAGATGCAGGGCGTTACCACCAGGCTTGATAACGCCGCGCAGGTCATAAAAGAACTCAACGGTTCGACTGCCCGTTTGAACGAGATATTGGGCTCGTCGCAAAAGAGGGGCGAATGGGGCCAGCGTATGGCAAAGGATATCCTGGACCTGGCGGGCCTGCGTGAAGGGATAAACTACATACAGCAGGAATCAACCGAAACGGGCAGGCCTGACTATACATTTGTGCTGCCAAACGGCCTAAAGGTCAACATGGACTGCAAGTTCCCGCTATCCAATTATAAAACCTATATCGAAGCGGTTTCCACGGGGGACAAGGACAGGCAGATGAAACTGTTTTTATCCGACGCGAGGGCACGCTTAAAAGAGGTCGCCAAACGCGACTACATAGACCCGAACGCGGGCACGCTCGATTACGCCATAATGTTCATATCCAATGAGCAGGTCTTTAACTTCATAAACGAAAACGACGGCACGTTCATCGACGATGCACTGAAAATGAAGGTGGTTGTATGCTCGCCTTTTACTCTGTACGCTTTTGTATCAGTGATGAGGCAGGCGGCGGAAAATTTCAAGATGGAAAAAGCAAGCCGTGAGATACTGGCGCAGCTGGGCAAGTTCGCGAAGCAGTGGGAGGAGTTCAAGACGCAGTTCGAAGAGGTAGGGACGGCGATTGACAACACAAAAAGGGCCTATGACAAGCTGTTGACCACGCGCGGCCGCATGCTGGAAGTGCCGTTAAAGGCGGTGGAGCGCATCATGGAGAACGAAGGCATACCGCCGGCGGAATAGGTCGGGATAGTCAATAACCTTATTGCCTAATATGGCTATTGGTCAAAAACTACATTAGGAAGACTTTTGTCCTTGACTGCCGTTAAAAAACCATATATTATTTGGATGTTAAATAATCCTGTAAACAGGAAGTATATCGATGCACCTACTCGGTTACGATATAGGCAGTTCCTCCATCAAAGGCACGATAATTGACGCCCAAACAGGCGGGATAATAGCCGCCGCTTCCCATCCCTCCAAAGAGATGGAAATAATCGCAAAAAAACCGGGCTGGGCAGAGCAGGAACCACAGGTATGGTGGGATAATATCGTAGCCGTGACCGGTAGGCTGAAAAAAATAGCCGGCAAGAAGGCTGATGACATAGAAGCCATAGGCATCTCTTACCAGATGCACGGGCTTGTATGTGTGGATATAAATCATAAGTCTCTGAGACCTTCGATAATCTGGTGCGACAGCAGGGCGGTGCCGTACGGGAAAAAGGCGGAGGAAAAGATAGGGGTAAAAAAATGCCTCGAGACGCTCCTGAACCTGCCGGGTAATTTCACGGCAGCCAAACTGGCATGGGTCAAAGAGAACGAACCTTCCACCTACAAAAAAATATACAAGGTCATGCTGCCGGGGGACTATGCGGCCATGCGCATGACGGGCGAAATATGCACATCGATATCGGGGTTGTCAGAGGGTATGTTCTGGGATTTTAAAAAGCAGGCAGTATCGGAACCTATCCTGAAGGCTTTTGGTTTTGACAGGGAACTCACGGCCCGTTTTACGCCGTCTTTTTCGGTAAACGGCACGTTGACCAACGGCGCGGCAAAGGAACTGGGATTAAAGCCCGGCATAAAAGTGGCATACAGGGCAGGGGACCAGCCAAATAATGCACTATCACTGAACGTCCTGGAGCCGGGGGAACTTGCCACTACAGCCGGAACCTCGGGTGTTGTGTACGGCGTATCGGATAAGCCCACTTACGACACGCAGTCGAGGGTAAACACTTTTGTCCATGTCAATCACAGCGAAACATCCCCGAGATATGGCACACTGATGTGTCTGAACGGAACGGGGATACTGAACCGGTGGATCAGGGACAACATGGGCGCGGGGTTATCATACGAGGCGATAAACACGATAGCGGCGGCAGTTGAGCCGGGTTCGGGCGGGCTTTTCATACACCCTTACGGCAACGGGGCAGAGAGGACGCTGGCGAACATGGATATCGGAGCCTCTGTCGCGGCCTTAAGCTTTACGACCCACTCAAACAGGAATTTTTACAGGGCCGGACAGGAAGGCATAGTATACGCCCTGAACTACGGTATCGAAATAATGAAGGACATGGGGATAAAGGTAAAAAAGGTAAGGGCTGGCCGCGCGAACATGTTTTTGAGCCCGGTATTCAGGGAGATATTCGCGGCCGTAACAGGCGCGGTTGTGGAACTGTACGAGACTGACGGTTCGCAGGGCGCGGCGCGCGGAGCGGGCATAGGGGCGGGGATCTACAGGGACGCAAAAGAGGCGTTTGTGGGGTTAAAGCCGCTGGGAGTTACGGAACCGGATAAGCGGCTGAAGGCGGCATATGCGGGGCTTTATGGGGAGTGGAAGAGGATGCTCGTGGAAAAACTGGCAGTCCGCGGTTGATTGAAATCTACCGTAGGGGTTAAGGCAGCAAGGGCAGTTGTTGTTGCGTTTAGATGCGCGGCATGCCGCACTTTTTACCGCGCGTTCGTATTTCTACTATGTTCGTGTTTAACCCGGCACTTGCCGGCATACGTTGTGCCGGCTGCGCGGGGTGAGGTCTGATACATGCCCTGCGGGGTGACTATAATAACGCACATGAGGGAATATCGCACGCGCGGAACATAACGCGCGGGAAAAAGGTACGGCACGCCGTACATCTTGTGGCTGTTTTGTTTTTGTTGTATTTATAGCATTTGACTTTTATCTTGAAAACACGGCCCCAGAGGCCTTTAAAAACAGGAGGATTTACATGGCGACAAAGAGTTTTCATTCGATCTGCAAGTGGACATTTAACGCCGGCAAGGGCGGGTTCGTACCGTCGAATATGAGGCCGGGCTGGAACGGGGACAATCTCGACACCGTCGGCATAATAGGCATCATAA
>JAJFUW010000132.1 GCA_021372235.1 Spirochaetia bacterium | reverse complement strand
AAAGAAGAAAAAGAAGATAACACTCGAAGACCTGCACAAAAAGATACAACTGGGTGCCGAAAAGAAGCTCAACCTCATCATCAAGGGCGACGGCATAGGTTCCATCGAGGCCATAATCGACGCCATTTCAAAAGTATCGGCTGATAGCGGGATAAATGTCCAGGTAATACACAGTGACGTGGGAGACATAACAGAGAACGACGTACTGCTCGCGGATGCGTCCAACGCAGTCATAGTCGGATTCTTTGTGGCCAGCCTGCCTGCGGCCAAGGAACTCGCGGTCAGGGAAGGCGTTGAAATCAAGATATATCACATAATCTACGAGGTTGTGGATGCGATAAAAGCTGCCATGGTCGGAATACTGGACCCTGAATATGAAAAGGTCAAGATAGGCGAGGCTGACGTACGCCAGGTATTCAAAGTGGAGTCGGAGAACATGGTAATCGCAGGTTCGTACATGCGCACCGGCAAGGCTTATCATGATTCGCCGGTCTCCGTCATACGCAACAACCGTGAGATACTGGTTAGCAACGTAAAATCGTTGAAAAGGTTCAAGGATACGGTAAAAGAGGTAAAAGAGGGTTATGAGTGCGGTGTTGTGATAGAGAATTATCCCGAACCGCACGAGGGAGACCTGATTGTGTTCTACGAGGAAGTGCAGAAGGTACGGAAACTATAACTGCAAAAGAATCAGCTATGAGCAATCAGCAATGAAGAAGGCAAAAGGCCCTCTTTATAGCTCATAGTTTATAGCTCAAAATTCCGGGAAGGTATGTATGAACAAGGTCCGCAAGGCCCGTATTGAGAGCACTATGAAAAAAGAGATCGCAATGATGCTCCTCACGGAGATGAAGGACAAACGCATACAGTTTGTGACTGTCACCGAGGTAAGTCTTACCGACGATTACAAGACCGCACACGTTTATGTATCCGTCATGGGCGGGGATTCCGAGAAAAGGGATGCGTTCGCGGCTTTGAAACACGCTTCGGGCTTTATACGGCATGAGATTGGAGCAAGAATCAGGTTGCGCTACAACCCCGAGATAAAATTCGAGATTGACGATTCCATAGACCGCCACGCGAGGGTTGACCGGCTGTTAAAGGCAATCGAGAAAGAAAAGGAACAGAAGAAGGAAGAGGCCGCGGAGCCGCAGGAAGAGGAAAAAAATGACTGACGCACAGGTTAAAAATATAAGAGAACTCCTGAAAAAGTCCAAAAAGATACTGCTGTCGACCCACATAAATCCCGACGGAGACGGCATAGGGACCGGACTCGCACTCATGCGCAAACTCCTAAAAATGGGGAAAAAAGTTGATTTTATAAACAGGGATCCCCTGCCGGAGATATACGCTTTTTTGCCGGGCAGTTCGCAAATAAAAAATTCCGGAAAAATAACCGGCACATACGACCTGGCCATAGTCCTGGAGTGCCCGGAACTGGAGCGCAACGGGAACATCATAGATTATAAGCGCCAGGCTGTTTTTACCGTGAACATTGACCATCACCCGGGGAACACCATGTACGGCAACCTGAACATAGTGGATCCGAAAGCTGCGGCTGTAGGCGAGCAGATATTCACTTTGATGAAAAAACTGAAATGGGACATAGACGCGGACATGGCGGCATGCCTCTATACCGCCATAGAAACGGACACCGGTTCGTTCCGTTACTCCAACACCACACCGCACACACACATCCTCGCCGCCGAACTTTTGAAACTCGGGGCAGACCCGGAGGAGATATCATCCCATGTATACTCCACAAACGTGCCGGGCACGCGGCTGCTGAACATGATGCTGTCAAAGATGAGGATAGAAGGAAAATTCGGATGGTCGGTGCTCTCCCGAGGTATGTATAAAAAAACGGGTGCCAAAGAGAGCGATACGGATAATTTCATAAATTCCATACGTTCGATACGCGACGTTGAGATTGCGGTGTTGTTTAAGGAGACCGGGCGCTCGACGGTCAAGGTTTCGTTCAGGTCAAAGAACGGCGCCGACGTGAACGTGATAGCCCGCAAGTTTAACGGTGGCGGCCACAAGCACGCGGCGGGATGCGTCATAAACCTGCCGCTGCAAAAAGCCGTGTCCGGGGTTGCAAGGGAAATACGGAAGTATTACCGGCACAAAAAAGCAAAATGAAAGTCATAAATCCGCGCGGCCCCATGCCCGTGTTCAGGAAAAAGAGCGCGGTTACTGTAGGGGTTTTTGACGGGGTACATATAGGCCACAGGCGCCTGATTGAACACACCATAGGGTGCTCCGGTTTGCTTGGCGGCAAAAGCGTTGTGGTGACGTTCTCGACACTCCCGGAAAAACACCTTCAAAAAAATACCGATTTAAAACTCATAAAATCAATTCATGCCCGCCTGAAACGTATACGCATGCACGGCGCGGACTATGCCTGTCTCCTGGAATTTAACGACGTGAAAAACCTGCCTCCGGAGGAGTTCGTCACGTAGT
>JAJFUW010000107.1 GCA_021372235.1 Spirochaetia bacterium | reverse complement strand
ATATGCCCTCGAGTTCCGCCGGTGCATTGGATATCACGCCGAGGACCATTTTTTGTTCCCTCAAAGTCCTTATCACGGCCGGCACTTCCGGGTATTGTCTGAAACTCGTTCCTGCTTTCAGCCTTTCCTTTATTCGCTGCCTCAGCGGTTCGTCGGAAAGCCTCAGTTCCTTAAACATGGACTTCATATAAACATCCCACTTTTGAGAGTCGGACATCCTGCCATTTTCAACTATATTCTTCATGGAAACCGCGCACTTCGCCGCCGCCTTTTCCACCGCCCGATTGGTTACGCGCGCGTGGCTCTCTGACAGTGCCCTGCGCACCAGTTTTACCAGCGAGGGGTTCCGGTGCACCAGCGTTTCACCGGCGTCAAAAAAT
Organism: Spirochaetia bacterium; assembly: GCA_021372235.1. Taxonomy (GTDB): domain Bacteria; phylum Oederibacteriota; class PGYV01; order PGYV01; family Palsa-1178; genus JAJFUW01. Next base: position 6,987 of record JAJFUW010000107.1, on the reverse strand, counting down.
ACCGCCTTTATCTTCATTTGAGTCTCTTCATCCTTACGCGGTCGGCTCTGGCTATTATCCTTACTATCTCTTCCGGAGAATCCGCTATGTGGAATATGTCGATATCCTCCCGGTTGACGTATTCGTCCTTTAACGTATGTGTTTTTACCCATTCCAGCATACCCCGCCAGTATTTCTCACCGTATAATATCACAGGGAACGGTTTTATCTTGTTCGTCTGTATCAGCGTGGCGGCTTCAAAAAGTTCGTCGAACGTGCCGTACCCTCCCGGGAACACGACGAAGGCCCTGGCATATTTTACAAACATTACCTTGCGCGCAAAAAAGTACCTGAATCCCATCTTTACGTTGGAATACTTGTTCGGGTTCTGTTCGTGCGGGAGTTCTATGTTGAGTCCTATCGAAGTCCCGCCCGCATCATAGGCGCCCTTGTTGGCCGCCTCCATGATCCCGCCGCCTCCGCCGGTTATGACAGCGTAACCCCTTTTCGCCAGCAGGTATGCCGTTTTAACCGCGTCCTCGTACCTGCGCGTGCCGCGCGGCTCCCTGGCGGAACCGAATATTGACACCGCGTGCTTTACGTTTCCCATTATCTCAAAACCGTCCACAAACTCGGATATTATCCTGAACATCCTCCACGAGTCGTCCGCGATGTTTTCCAGAACGTAACGGTCCATGTTTTCCATACGAACCTCCTGTTATGTTGGCGCTAAAGAAGCGCACTCTCTTGTTGTGAGCCGTCAATGAAACTTTTACTGCTGTTTACCCGTCATCCGGTCAAGTACCCTTATGATGCCGCCGCCAGTTACGTTCCATAGCAAATCCTTTATTTGCCTGATGGGCGCCGTTACCACTCCCTGTTTTACCCTGTCGATTATTGAACCCGCGAACTTATCCCCGTATATTCTGAACAGTTCCGGAAAATCCGCATCGTCTATATCAAACTCAAAATTAACGTAGAAATCCCCCTTCGAATCCTTTAGGAAATCCGTCAGTTGTTCGACGGAGAGCCCGAAAAGGGCTTTTACGTCGAGTCCCGTGTTCTCCCTTAGTTTTATTTTCTCAAACTGCATTATATTGTTGACCAGGATTCTGCGCATCAAGCAGTCAATCTGGACTATGAAATTTATCCTGCCGGAATCTATCTTGATGTTATTCTTCCTGAACAGGGGTTCGAACATCCTGGCGTCGATTCCCGTCGCGAATACGTTCAGGAAGAACCTGTTCGTGTAGTATGGATAAAAATGAAAATTGAGGTAAACCTTTTGTCCCTGCCTGCCGTTTACCCTGCCGGTGCAGTCCAGGGTCAAAAATTCCTCGTCCCTGCTTTTCCCCTTGTATTTACTGATGCCGTTTATGTGTGAGAGCGAAAAAAACGATTTTTGGGTAAAATCCTCGTACTCTATCGTTCCGTTCATGATCCACACGTATTTGCAGAAAGGTATTATGAAGGCCCGCGAACTCGGCTTCTGCTCTATTTTTTTTACCCCGGTTTTTTTTACAAAACGCATTTTAAATCCTTCTATCATTATACCGTCAACCGCCCTGTCATACGACCTGCGGTATATATTCCCCAGGTTCAGGTCAACCGCCGCGCAGCGTGCGGTAATGTTCATGTAATTGAAACCAAAGAGCGCGTACCTGTCCGGCAGGACCGAGACCGCGAACAGATAATCCGCATCCGGCGCGTACCGGTGCACAAATGGCTTCAAATACCTGTTTGCGACTATATTAAAGCCGACAAACAGGGTGAAGCACAGTACGAGCAGTTCTTTTATGAACCTTTTCATTATTTATCAAACATCTCCATCTGCATATTTTTCGTCCTGTTTGCGGATTTTTCCGAGTCCCTGTAGATGAATATTTTCCCAAACTCACCGTCGTAACCCGGGATAACGTTTACCTCTTCATTCCTGACCCTCATCACAGCCTCGGCTATCCGCGGGTCGCAGATTTGTTTGAGTTCGTCCCCGCTCTTATCAAGGAGTATCCCGAATTCCGTCCCGCCTCTGGCCAGGATCATTTCGTACTCCGCCTGCACCTTTTTCGACGACGGCGCGGTGTCCCTGGCGTCGGATATTATCTCCTCCAGTTGTATTACATGCCGCTGTGGTATGGCGCTATCCGGGACAAAATCCCACGGCCTGTCCGCCAGTTCCTCCACCCTGTGCAGGACTCCGAGAGTGAGCGGTTTGAAACAGACGGGGCACCTGTTGTTTTTGGCAAGCGATTCCCTGGGATGGTATGAGACGCCGCACAGCCTGTGGCCGTCGTAATGGTACTTCCCCTCTTCCGGGAAGAACTCAATGGTATAGAGAAATTTTTTCTTATCCTTTGTCTCGATTGCCTTTTTTATGTCGTAATAAGTCATGTTACAGTCAAAAACATTCGCTTCCCGTCCTATTTTCCTGGGTGAGTGCGCATCGGAATTTGATATGAGCGTTATGTTGTCCAACGCCGATACCCTCCAGTTCGCCGACGGGTCCGAAGATAGCCCTGTTTCTATCGCTTTTATGTATTTCGAGTCTTCGCCGTAGCATTCCTCAATGGAATTGTAACCGGACTTTGACCCGAAAATGGAGAACCACGGCGTCCATACGTGTGCCGGTATAACCATGGCATCAGCTGTCACATCAAACGCTATCTTTAAAAGGTCCCTGGCGGAAAACCCGAATATCGGCCTGCCGTCAGAGGAGGTGTTGCCCTTTTCAGAGAGTACTTTTGAGAATTTCAGGGCGTCTTTCAGGGTTGGCATGAGGACCAGCGTGTGTATCTTACGGACCTTGCCGTCGTGTTTGTAGATGTTGGATATCTCGGTGGAGAGGATTATGCGGGCGTCTGTTTTCCCGTCTTTTGACCTGTATAGGCCCGGCTCGGCTTCTTTCAGCTTATTTTTCAGTTCCCCGAGGTAGCCGGGATGCTGAAAATCGCCGCTGGCTATGATGTTGATGCCTTTTTTATCCGCCCATTTTGCCAGGTGCGGTGTGGTCATGTCCTTTGACGTGGCGCGCGAATATTTTGAATGGACGTGAAAGTCAGCTATAATGCGCATACTGATACCTTCCTTTTAATTAATAATTAAAATTAATAATGTTCCTGTGGCGCATTTATCTTTGATCATTAATTGTTAATTATTCATTATTAATTGCTTTTAAGCTGTTTTAAATATTTGCGTATAAATTTAACATGCCCGCTGAATGCTATAAAGGGCATTTTTTTCAGGTCAAAAAACCTCGCATCCGCGGCGTCATCGGCGGCTGTGAGTTTTCCGTGCAGGCCCGAGGCCTCGACCGCCAGGACCACGACCGTGCCGAACATATAACTGCCCATGGATAAAGCATCGAAAAATTTTGCCCTGTCAGCCCTTAAGCCCGTCTCTTCCAGCAGTTCGCGCCGGCCTGCGTTCTCTATCGACTCTCCCTGGTCCATGAATCCGCCGGGCAGCGCCCATGTACCCGCCATCGGGGGCAGTTTGCGTTTTACCAGGAGTATTTTCCCGTCACGAACCGCTATAACCCCCACGCCAGGGACCGGGTTGTCAAAATAGTGTCTGTTGCACGGGGTGCAATATTTTACCTTGAGACCGTGTGTCTTATCATCCCGGAGCGGCCTGCCGCACTGCGGACAGAACCTGAAACGGCGCCTCATTTTTGAAATGTCCCGAATATTTTCTTGCCGGCCTTGAAGGTAAAGGGCAGTTCCGATTTTTTTATCACCCTTTTGAAGTCGTCCGTTTTTATCTCGTTTATGGTCAAACCACCCTGTTCCACCATCCTGCGGGCGTCCGAGTTCGAGGCCGCGGCATTTACCGCCTTTAAAAGTTCTCCTATCGTTATCTCGTCTTTTTCAAAGTTCCATTTAAAGACATTCGCTTCATAAGGTATCTTTTTATCCGCGCCGAATGCTTTTTCGAAATATTCCCTGCCGTATTTTGCCTCCTGTTCACCGCGGTATTTTTTTGTTATCTCAAAGGCCAGTTTCTTCTTGAAGTCGCGGGGGTTTGCGCCATTTTTTACGGCTTCTTCCATGGAATGTATCTCCGCCATATCTACATCGGTCAAGAGTTCGTAATAATTTATCATGATCCCGTCCGGTATGGACATAACCTTGCCGAACATGTCCTCGGGTTTGTCGTTCAACCCGATGTAATTCCCGAGCGATTTTGACATTTTGTTCTTTCCGTCAAGCCCCGGCAGTATCGGTGTGAACATGCCGACCTGCGGTTCCATGCCCGATTCCCTCTGCAGGAACCTGCCGGTGATGACGTTAAAACGCTGGTCCGTGCCTCCGATTTCTATGTCCGCGTTTATCATCACCGAATCATAACCCTGCATCACCGGATAGAGCATCTCGTTCAATCCCAGCGGTGCGCCGGATTTGAACCGTTTGTCAAAGGTGTCATGCTCGAGCATCTGTGCCAGTGTGAACTTTGAAACCAATTTTAATGTCCCGGCAAAACTCAATTTGTCGAACCACGTGCCGTTATAGACCACGTCAAGCCTGTTTTTATCCAGTATCCTGTAGGCCTGTTCGCTATAGGTGGTGACATTTTCGAGTATCTTTTCCCTGGTGAGCTGCGGCCTCTCGGACGATTTTCCGCTGGGGTCGCCTATCATGGCTGTATAGTCGCCGATTATAAGCACCACTTTGTGGCCCAAATCCTGGAACTGCCTGAGTTTGTTGAGCGGGACCGTATGTCCCAGGTGTATATCCGCGGCCGTGGGGTCTATGCCGAGTTTTATGGTAAGCGGCCTGTCCCTTTTCAGTTTCTTTATCAGGTCCTCTTCCGTGACTATGTCAACGACACCTCGTTTTATTATTTTCAACTGTTCATCCAGACTTTTCATGTTTCCTCCGTTAATAACTTATGAAGTCCTCTGCCCCAAAGACGCAGCAAACCGCGTCTTTAAATTGAGCCTGGAACCGTTTTTTTAGTGTCTGAAGTGCCTTATCCCCGTGAATACCATTGCCATGCCCTTTTCATCGCAGGCCGTTATCGAGTCCGCATCGCGCACCGATCCGCCCGGCTGTATTATGGCCGCAATCCCCGCCTCAGCCGCCGAATCCGCGTTATCCCTGAACGGAAAAAAGGCGTCAGAAGACAGTACGGCGCCCTTTGCCCTGTCCCCCGCGTTTTTTATGGCTATTGCCATGGCTCCGACCCTGTTTGTCTGGCCCGGCCCGATGCCCACCGCCACGCCGTCCTTTGCTATCACAATGGCATTGGATTTCACGTACTTGCACACCTTCATCGCGAAATCCATGTCATTCAACTGCGCGTCCGTTGGTGCCTTTTTTGTTACCGTCCTGTATTCTGACCTGTCCGCGAATTCTCTGTCAGGCTCCTGTACCAGCAGGCCTCCCGCCACCTTACGGATGTCCATATACTGTAACCCCGTGCCCGTTGATTTTTTCAGTTCACCGCATTTCATTATTCTTATATTTTTCTTTTTCTTCAGGATTTCCAGGGCTTCGGGCTCGTAATCGGGGGCTACGATGACTTCCATGAACATTTTTTCCACATTATCCGCGATGCCCTTTGTGCATCTGCGGTTCATGGCGCAGATGCCGCCGTAAGCCGAAAGCGGGTCTGCCTCATAGGCTTTCACATAGGCATCGGTTATGTCGGAACTGATCGCCACGCCGCACGGGTTGGCGTGTTTTATGATAACTGCCGCCGGATCGTCAAACGCTTTGACTATGGTCAGGGCCGCGTCCATGTCATATATGTTGTTGAACGAGAGTTCCTTGCCGTGCAGCTGCTCGCAGTTTCCCGCGCCGGTCTCCGGGAAATCCGGGAAGACATAAAAAGCCGCCTTCTGGTGCGGATTTTCTCCGTAACGCATCCCCTGTTTTTTATCGGCTGATATGAGCACCCTGTCCGACAATCCGTCGGACCCCAGTATCCTCTGTTCCAGATAGTTGGATATGTAAACGTCATAATCCGCCGTGGTCTTGTAAGCCTTGACCCTGAGGAAATTCAGCGTTTCGGGTGTTATGCCGCCGGATTTCATCTCACGGAGGACCTTCGCGTAATCCGCCCTGTCCGTTATGACAGCGACAGACTGTGCGTTTTTTGCGGCTGACCTGATCATGGACGGGCCGCCGATATCTATGTTCTCAATGACTTCTTCGAGCGATATTCCGGGGTTCTTGATCACCTGCTTAAATGGATACAGGTTAATCACCACCATGTCTATGGGCTTGATACCGTGTTTCTCTATGGTCTCCATGTGTTCCTTGTTGCCGCGCAGTGCCAGCAGGCCGCCGTGGACCTTTGGGTGCAGGGTTTTTACCCTGCCGTCCAGCATTTCCGGAAAACCCGTGATGTCCGATATGTCTATCGCGTCCACTCCGGCGTCCTTGAACGCCTTTTTTGTGCCGCCGGTAGATATAATCTCGACCCCCATAGACTTTAATTCCCTCGCGAACTCAACAACGCCTTCCTTGTCAGATACGCTTATCAGCGCCCGCTTTACATTTAACATGACAGCCTCCGTGTACATTATTTACCGCTTTTTTTTACCTCTTTAAAATCTTTCAGTACTTCCCCGGCCTTTTCCAGGTCTTCCCTGTTGACTATCACCGTGCCGATTCCCCGTTTACGGAAGACCGTCATGATGGCGCCCGTATGGGGCAAAAGGTTGCTGCGCGTAAAACTGTATATGCCCCGGTCCATCAGCATGGAACGCAGCAACCCTTCCTCAAGTTCGTCGTAGACCTCCGCCAGTTCCGCAGTCTCTATGTTAATGTCGCTGTCATCATCCTGTTCGGGCAATTTTTCCACCAGTTGTGCCCCGCAATCGGGGCACTTCTTTATGCCCTTCCCGTATTCATATAAACAATCGGGACAGAACATCTAATTCCCGTCCTTTACGACTACGCGCCTGCCGTGTATTTCGAGCCTGTCCTCGCAGTAAAGTTTTACCGCTTCCCTGTACGCCTGGTGCTCGTACTCCAGCACCCTTTTCTGCAGCGTTGCAGGCGT
>JAJFUW010000106.1 GCA_021372235.1 Spirochaetia bacterium | reverse complement strand
GTTTACGGGTTATCTCCATGAGGCCAAATTCGCTTATTTTGCCGCACTTAAAGTACATCTTTGACTTTGACAATTCCTCTTCCATTACCTGTTTGACCCGCGCACGGTTTTCTTCCGCCAGCATGTCGATGAAATCCACCACGATAAGCCCGCCGATATTGCGCAATATTATCTGACGTGCCACCTCCTTTGCCGCGTTTAAGTTGAGCTGCAGCAGCGAGCTTTCCACGTCAGCGTCGCCTTTGAACTTGCCGCTGTTTATGTCCACGACCGTCAATGCTTCAGTGACATCCACCTTGATGTATCCGCCCTTTTTGAACGAGACTATGTTGTTATATATCCCGTCAACCTGGGATTTGATACCGAAATGTTCAAAAAGATGGCCTGCCCCGTTATAATATTTTACGTTCACATGTTTACGGGATGTTTCGTCTATGTATCGCTTCACATCCCCGTACACGGCCTCATCATCGACAATTATTTCTTCCACGAGGTCGTCAACATACTCGCGCAAAACCTTTATAGACAGGTCATGTTCCTTGTAAAGCAGTTTTGGAGACTTGAATTTTTTATTCTCGTTCTTTATGCGCAGCCACTCGGTGTGGTAATGTTTTATCTCCTCCGTCAGTTCCTCCTCGGATACGCCGGACGCATTTGTCCTCACTATGATACCAAAATCCTCGCCCAGCCCGGCACGGACCTTTTTTACTATATTTTTCAGCCTGAAACGCTCATTGTCGTCCGTTATGCGTTTGGATACCCCGAGATGCTTTATGAACGGGGCAAACACAATGTGCTGTCCCGGCAGTGTCACGTTCGTTGTAACCCTGGCACCTTTGGTATTATACGGTTCCTTTATGACCTGTACCATCACTTCCTGGCCCTTTTCAAAATCAGCCGTGATCTCCATGGAATCCGTGCCGTCTTCTTCCCTGCCCGCGTCTTTCCCGTCAGTTTCAAAATACTCCTTTTCGGATAAGAATGCGGGCTTGTCGTCGCCTATCTCGACAAAGACAAAATTCATGGATTTTACTACCTTTGATATCCTGCCTTTGTAGACATTCCCGTTTTTGGCGTAAATGTTCTTTTCGGAAAAATAGTTGGCTATCCTTCCATCGTCAGCGATAGCTACATTGGTCTCGAAATCTTCCACATTGATGTAGATTTTTTTCATGTTGCTCCTTTTTATCATTTATGGCCTGCGCGGCCTGCTTTATCTGCAATTGTGTTGTCTTCTTGTCTTGCGCTGCCTTGTTTTGCCTTGCTCTGTTTTCGTTCTACTTTTGTCTCTTGTCTTCAGTCTCTTTCTTACTCCTCTGCCTTTACGTACTCTCTGTATATGTTCTGCAATATACCGAGCATTATCATGATAACCAGCACGGATGTGCCTCCATAAGACAGCAGCGGCAGTGTGATTCCCGTGACAGGCATCATGCCTATATTCATGCCTATGTTTATGAATATCTGCATGAATATGACCGTGGTCAGTGCGGCGGCGAGCATTTTCCCGCCCGTGAATTTGCACAGTTTTACTATTTTTAGCCCTTCCATAATCAAAAAATAATATATGAGCAGCAATATTAACGTCCCCAGAAAACCGAACTCCTCGGATATGACAGCATATATAAAATCGGTGTATTTGATGGGGATAAAATTCAACTGGCTCTGGGTTCCGTGCGCCCAGCCCTTTCCAAAAAATCCGCCGGAACCGACAGCTATTTGCGACTGGATTATATTGTAACCCGCTCCCAGCGGGTCTGCCTGCGGGTTCAAAAACACCATAATCCTCTGCTTCTGGTAGTCTTTCAGGAACAGGTAGACTACCGGCAGCATGGCAATACCCGTGCCAAGTATCACCCACAATTTCTTTGCCGGCATGTTGCCCATAAAAAATACGGCCAGTATCAGCGGTATGAGCAGGATTGACGTCCCCAGGTCTGGTTGCTTGATGATAAGCGCTATCGGCAGGCCCGCCAGCAGCAGCATCTTGCCGATATTGCCCCAGCTGAACGGGTCCCTCTGCGATACCAGTATGAACCTGATCAGCGCCAGCGCCACGACAATTTTCATGAACTCGCTCGGTTGGAACTGGAATCCCGCCAGTTTCAGCCACCTCTGGGCTCCCAGCGACGTCTGCCCCATGACAAGCACCAGGATGAGCAGCAGCATGAACAGGACATAGAGCCAGTTTGCCACCGCCAGCAGGTTATTGTAGTTTATGTTGGCAAATATCATCATAAAAATAAAACCAAGCGCGTACCAGATCAGTTGCTTCGCAAAAAACTGGTTGCCGGATGTTCCCGTGGCGCTGTATACGGCTGCAGCCCCCGCGCACATCAGCAGGATCGTACATATCAACAGCACAGGGTTCATGTTCCGGTAATACCTCCTGGCCACGTCTAAAAAAGGTATTTTTATGCTCATTTTTCCCTCATTGTCTTGAAATAAAATTCAAATATCTCACCGGCAAGCGGTGCCGCCACATCGCCTCCGCCGCCCCCGTGCTCTACCAGTATGTAGAGCGCTATCTCCGGATTGTTGAGCGGTGCATAGGCCCCGAACATGGCGTGGTTCTCGCCCTGGGGGTTCTGGACAGTTCCGGTCTTTCCCGCTATGCCCAATCCCTCAACCCTGGATTTTCCACCCGTCCCGCGGCCGGACTGGACCACTATGCGCATGGCGTCTTTCATTTTGTCAATGACTTCGGGCTTTACGTCGAGCCTTAAAAGTTCTTTATTTTCATATGTCCGCAGTATGCGGCGGGCGTCATTGGTCACCACTTTCATGAGGTGCGGAGTCATCACGTAGCCTGAATTGGCCATTGAACTGACAATGTCCAAAATCTGCAGAGGTGTGCCGGATATGTATCCCTGCCCTATGGACATCATGACCGTGTTGCCCGGGAACCATGGCGTACGATCGTTCTTCCTTTTCCACTCGCGTGAAGGCACGATGCCGGCCTTTTCCCCGGGAAGATCTATGCCCGTCTTTTCTCCCATGCCGAACATGAGGGCGTATTTGTTCAGGAGTTCAACTTTCATTTTTAGCCCCACCTTATAGAAATATATGTCGCACGACTGGGCAACTCCGTGTTCAAAATTTACCCAACCGTGGCCGGAACGCTTCCAGCATTTATAGGGCCATGTCTTTATCCAGTATATTCCCTCGCACAGGAAAGAATCATCAGACGTGATAACATTCTCATTCAGTGCGCCGCAGCCGACCGCTATCTTGAAAATAGACCCGGGAGAGTAAAGACCCTGTACGGCCCTGTTCGTCAGCGGATTGGCCTTATTGCGGATCAATTTTTTCCATTCCTTTACGTCTATGTTGCCGGAAAAATTGTTCAGGTTATAATCCGGTTTGGAGACCATGCACAATATCTCGCCGGTTCTCGGGTCGCTTGCCAGCACGACCCCGTTATAGTTGTACCTGTCCATCAATTTTTCCGCGAATTTCTGCAGCCTGTAATCAATGGTGAGCACGAGATTTTTTCCGGTCTTTGGTTCTATCGTATTTATTACCTCTTTCTGCCTTCCCTTCGCGTCGGTGAGGATATACATCGCGCCATCCTCGCCTCGCAGTATGTCGTCGTAAACGTTCTCGATACCGCCCTGCCCCACTATGTCGCCTGCCCTGCGCAAACCGGCGTAGCGCCCTATTTTCATCTGGTCCGCAGTTATCTCACCCGTATAACCCAGGACATGGGAAGCTGTCGAGTTATTCTCATACCAACGTTTTGGTTCCTGTGTGACGAACAGCCCCGCTATGGTTATCTTTTTTTCCGTGATGAGCGATAACTCTTTTTCGGAGAGGTCTCTTTTGATGACCACGGGAGTCAGGTTAAACTCCGATGGCTGTTTGCTTTCCTCCATCTTTTGGGATATTTCCGCCGGGTCCATTCCCAAAATACCCGCAATCGAGTTGTACGCCTGCTGTTTGTCCGGATTGGTGTCGAAATAATACGGGACCAGTGATAATGTATAAGAAGGTTTGTTTATTACAAGCGGGGTGTAATTGCGGTCGTAAATGTATCCCCTGGCCGCCGGTATTTTTATGACGCGCACGCAGTTATCCTGTGCGAGTTTGTCATAATAAGAACCGCGGATCAACTGCAGGTAAAAAGCCCTGCATACCAGTGCCACCACGCATGCGGAAACTATCCACCCGAGCGTTTTTACTCGGACGAGCGATTTGTACGAGTTCTTCATCCTCTCGGTTATGTCTTCCTTGACCCGGGCCATAAAAATATCCTTGTGTTATTTAAATCCAATAGTTTCAACGCCGGCAGGCCGATGCACACAGTAAGCGCTGTTTTCATGATGACAACAAACGGGACCCTGAAATTGCCGGGGGAATAAAATATAAATACAGCCGAAGCATAAATGAGTTCCTTGACGGTTTCGGTCAAAACCAGTATTAGGGCCCTCGTCGCGTAATTTTCCCTGTACAATCCCCGGCATAATAACATGGCAAACAATAAAGCGCCGGTTTTGGACAGGATGGAAAAGCCGGTCACCGGCATGAATATCAGGTCATGAATAAGAGCTGAAACAGCGGCAAATATGAAAGCCGCCAGCGGCCTCCCGCTTACCATCAACATGACTGCGGCTATGATTGTGAAATCAGTATAATGAAAAACCCTGTTCATGGCATACGAGGAATTGTCAAACATTATGACAACTGCCAGTGCCAGCCATACCGCAATTTCTTTTCTGATGCGGACCACCTGCAAACTTTCCGGCGCCAGATAAAAGCGCTAATATTTTACCGTCGCGGTTTCCCGCGCCGCTATTTCTTCCTCAAAACCGCCACTTCGCCGACCGACATTATCCTGACCATGGGTTTCACCCTGATTGACATGGACAGCCCATCCACCCTGCGGTTTGCCGCGGTTACGATGCCGACCGGAATGCCCTCAGGGAAAGACCTGCCAAGGCCCGATGTGACCACCAGATCGCCTTCCTTCACATCCTCTTCTTTGGGTACAAAATTTATAATGCAGGAATTGTAGTTTTCCCCCGACAGAATTCCTATAACTTTTGACCGCGGTATTTTTATGGAAATGGAACTTTTTACGTCGGTTAAAAGTTGTACCATGGATGTGCTCCGCGATACTTTTATGATCCTGCCCGCCACGCCTCCGCCGGTTATAACGCCGTCGCCTTCTTCCACGCCGTCCTCAGAACCACGGTTTATTGTGTAGTAATATATGAATCCATCGTCGTTTGCGCCTATGACCATTGCGAAACATATAACCGAGTTCCTGAAATCCCGGGACGCTTTTAGCCCGGCAAGCCCGCGAAGTCTTTCATTCTCGGCTTTTAGCACCCCGTTCTCGGCTTCCAGCACCATGTTCTTTTCCGCCAGTACTTTGTTGCCCGAGCCCGACGCTGAAGCGCCGCGTATCGATTTTAACGTGTCGTTCACACCGTACATATAGGATGAAACATTTTCCTGCACGCCCGTCGCGACATCCGAGGCACTGTCAACGCGCGCCTTTTTCCATAAAAAGAAGACGGCCGCGAGCAGTATTATGACCGCGGCCGTGTATATAAACCTTTGGGGCAACTGTTTTCTTTTTATCAATTTTATAACGCGCTTTCCTCGCCTTCAAAAGCGAGTCTGCGAAGTACATCCAGCTGTTCTTCAAGCATCTTACCCGCGCCTTTTACAACGCAGTCCTGCGGATTTTCCGCCTGATGAACGGGAACCCCGGTCTCTTCGCGTAATTTCTGGTCAAAAGCCTTGAGCTGCGATCCGCCGCCCGTTAAGACGATGCCTTTGTCAATGATGTCCGCCGCAAGTTCCGGTTTGGTCTGTTCGAGCGTGTATTTGATGCCGTCAATTATCTTCGTGACCGGTTCTTCGAGCGCTATCGCCATCTCGTCGGATGTCACCCTGATAGTCCTGGGCAGGCCCGTTGTCAGGTCCGCGCCTTTTACGTCCATCTCCATCGTGGTGTCGAGTTTCATGGCACAGCCGATCTCTATTTTGACCTTTTCCGCCGTCCTCTCGCCTACGAGCAGGTTGTACGCTTTTTTCAGGTATGCCATTACAGCTTCGTCAAATTTATCCCCTGCCGTCCTGATGGAATTGAAAACCACCAGCCCGCCCATGGAGATTACGGCTACCTCTGTCGTGCCTCCGCCTATGTCCACTATCATGTGGCCGACCGGATCCTCGACAGGAAGCCCCGCGCCAATGGCCGCTGCCAGCGGCTCGTCTATCAGGTATACTTCCCTGGCGCCTGCCTGTATTGCCGATTCGCGCACCGCGCGCCTCTCTACAGGAGTTACACCCTTGGGAACGCATATCGCTATCCTGGGATTGACCATCGAGTGGCGGTTGTGGACTTTGACTATGAAATGACGCAGCATTTTCTCAGTTACGTTAAAATCCGCTATAACTCCGTCCCTCATCGGCCTGATGGCAACTATCTCTCCGGGGGTTTTTCCTACCATCTGCTTCGCAGCTTCTCCAACCTCCAGGATTTGCTTGCCCCTGTAAAGTGCGACTATCGAGGGTTCTTTCAATACGATTCCTTTATTTTTCAAATAGACCCGCGTTGTGGCGGTGCCCAGGTCTATCGCCATGTCGTTTGAGAACATACCGAGTACAAAATCAAATATCATTTACTTTGCCCCTTTCTTTTTCGCGGGCTTCTTTGAAGCCGCCTTTGCAGGTTTTTTTACGCCTTTTTTTACAAT
>JAJFUW010000099.1 GCA_021372235.1 Spirochaetia bacterium | reverse complement strand
GTCCACGGCCCGTCTCGGTATCCTGATACCGGCTTTTGAATAAGCATACTGTGTCAATGCGGAGCAGTCAAACCCGTAATCCATGTCCTGTCCGCCCGGCCAGTAATCCACACCAATGAGCGACCTGGCTGTTTCGAGTATAATGGCGCGTTTTGTGGTTTTAGCCTGTTTCGGTATCTTTTGGGGAACCACGGTCGGCGTGAGTTCCGCTATAGTGTACTTGTTTATCAGTTCCGCGCCTGCCGACAACGGCAGCATAACTGTGAGAAATGTAATTAACATTCTTTTCAACATCATTGTGCCTCATTGACATTTTTATATGCTGCATAATTCCCGCACAAATTAATCAGAAAAAACTCCCAAAACATATAAACCTCGATTTCCAGTAAGGGTTGTTCATCTCCACTATACTTACCTTTTTACCCGTGGACGGCGCATGTATAAACCTGTTGTTACCTATGTATATCCCGACATGCGTTGCGCCGGGCGCGTAAGTGGTATAAAAAACAAGGTCTCCCGGTTTTGCCTCTATAGTGCTTATCTTATCAGCCTTAGCGTACTGGTCCTTTACCATGCGCGGAATCTTAATACCGGCTTTGGCGTAAGCCGCCTGGCTCAGCCCGGAACAGTCAAAACCGGCACCCTCTTCCTGTCTGCCGTAGCCATAATCCGTGTTGAGCATGTCATTCGCGAACTTTACGACAATATCGCGGCCGTTTCCCGCATAGTGGCGCATCGACGCACACGAAGAAAATACCAGAAGCGACGCCAGTGCGCCGGCCGCTATCTTAATGTGCATTTTTTATGCCGTCCAATATTCTGTTTGAAAATATATCCTCGCCCAGGACCTGTATTATATAACCGTCTATCAGCATGTTGATATCCCTTATTGTGTCATAGTCAACATCCAGCGTCCTCGGGTCTTCACACGCCATGATGTGTTCCATGGTTTTTTTTATAACCGCCGTGGCTTTCTTGTCCCTCAGGTAATCGCTGTCACTCGTCAGGTCAAACCCCGTGTTATGCAGCAGTTTCAGTTTAAAGTAACTCTCCGTATTCTCCACGTTGGAGTAAGCACCCGAGTCCACGGTGGACAGCACGTCTTTTGCTATGTCGAAAAGTTCCTCATGCCTGTCTTCTATCTCGGTGAATTTGTAAAGCAGTTCCATAACAAGATATGAAAAACCTATTTTTCTCAGCGACAGCCTCATATTTTCGAACATACTCATATGCTGCGCTTGAACGAGGGTAAAATATTTCGAATCTTTCTTTGATTTTACCAGAAAATACGTGTTCAGGGAAAAAAGTTCAAGCGCGTTGCGCAATTTTGACCGCATTTTGCGCGTTGACCTCGAGATAACCATGACCTTGCCGAGTTCGCGCGTAAAAACAAATGTTACGTCGTCATTCTCCCTGCTGTGAATTCTCTTCAGGACAAGGCCTTCAGTTTTCAGTTCCATACTGTGACCGGCATATTAGAAATAGGATTCCCTGAAATTTATGTTTTCGGCAATGCCGCCTATCATAGCGCCCGCACCTGCCATAACGAACATGAATAGGAGTGATATGCATATACCCACGGCCATCATTATAAAGCAGTTCCTGCCGAACTGCCTGGCAGGCCGGCTTTTCTGCGAATAAAATATCGCCCCAAATATGAAGCCCACCAGAGGAATCAGGGATGCAATATAGCACAATATCTTGAGCGCGCCCGTCGGTGTTGACAGGTCCTGCTGTTCGGGTGTTCCCGTCACGGCGCAGTTCTCACAATAATATTTCCGCTCTTTTACAACACCCTCTCCGTCAGTTAGCAGTTTCCCGCACATGACGCACACGGCTGTATATGAAACAGCCTGTTTTGTTTTTTTCATTTTATCTCCTTTTTGCGGGAAAAGCACGGCTGCTTTCAGCACCCTATGCCGGTTCCCGGTATTTTTCAAGTTCTAAAAGCTTTTTTTTCCATTTTATACCGCCGGAAAATCCGCCGCAACTGCCGTCCATTTTTACCACCCTGTGACAGGGTATTATCACAGGCAGCGGATTTGTCCCGAGTGCGCGGCCAGCAGCGCGCGGTTTTCCGCGGCCCGCCCAGGAATATGACCTGGATTCGCCGTATGGTATGGTTGATACCCTCTCCAGCACGGAACGAGTGAATTTTCCGCAAACGGAGAGGTCCGTTTTGACGGTTTCAAAAGATACCTTATGTCCCTTAAAATATCTCCTGATGAGTATCTGCGCATTTTTTATCACAGTTGACCCGCCTATCGATGCCTGCGGAAAATCCAGCCTGATTTTCTGCAATAAGACCGCACTTGCAGAAGGCAGGTAAAAAGCCTTTAACCCGTCATCACCGGACACCAGCGCGGCGCAGCCGAACGCAGTGTCAAAAACAGAACACTTTTCGTTCATTTAAAACGCGACTTTGGGGAGTTCTTTTGCTTTTTCCTCGGCCTTAAAATAAATCTCTTTTTGTTTAAAACCGAACATTCCGGCTATTATGTTCGAAGGGAATTTTCTGGTGGCCATGTTATAAGACTGTACTATCTCATTGAAACGCTTGCGTTCAACCGCTATGCGGTTCTCCGTTCCCGCCAGTTCATCCTGCAGTTTCAGGAAGTTTTCGTTTGCTTTTAACTGCGGATAATTTTCCGCTATCGCCAGCAGTCTGGATATCGCGGTATCCATCTCGCCCGCGGCTTTGATTTTATCGTCCATGGTAGCGGCCCCTGCCAGCCTTGCGCGGGCGTTGGCCACATTTTCAAATATTTCCTTTTCGTGTTTCGCATATCCTTTTACCGTATTAACAAGGTTTGGTATCAGGTCACCGCGCCGCTGTAATACGTTCTCAACCTGCGCCCAGGATGCTTTTATACCTTCGTCATAGCTTACCAGCGCGTTATAGGATGACATCACTATACCGGCCAGCACCACAACAAGCAACCCGACAAAAATCCATACTTTCATTGAATTCTTCATCTTTGCCTCCGTTTTTTGCCCGTAACACGGGCTTGATTTTCAGGATTATTTTCTGTCTATAATCGATCGTAATTTTACCACTTCTTTCATATAAGAGTCAAAAAGCGTCCGTGTCGCGGCTTCATCAGGTTTTAAACTGCCTTCTTTTATGGATAATATATCAAAAATAACGGCCTTGTTCAACTTCAGTTTTTCCGGGCAGGCGGCTATGGTGTCGTATTTTTTCACAGGTGCCTTTTTCCCGTACAGGCGTATTACCCCGCGCAGGATGGCCGTAAAACCCGAAACAGACCTGGCGAGCAGTTCCCTGACAGCGCGTGTTTCCCCGCCGCATATGACATAAGCGGATCTCAGGCGGAGTATCATTGTTTTTAGTTCCCTTTCCAGTTCAAGCCGCAGGTTTTTTGGGTTTATACGGATGGCATTAAAATAATCACGGCCGGAAAGCACCCTGTGGTTGTCTTTTATATCAAAAAATTCTATCGGGAAAACATCCGCCGAACGTTTCAGGCCGTCCACTGTAAATATGAGCGGTGCAGGATTTCCGTTGCGCGTCCAGGAACGCACCGGTTTTGACGCAGTTTTGATTCTTTCAGGTTCCGCGTTTTCAACCACAAGTATGGTATTAATATCCGAGGTCCTGTAGATCTCGCCGGCGGCAGCCGAACCGTAAAGCGCGAAAGATTTCAGGTTGTCACCGAGCGTATTTTTTAATTCTTCTGCAAACTTTTCAGCCCTGTTTTTCATGATATCCTCCCATGAATTAATTAACTGTTATTCATTTTTTTTAATGTTACCATCCACCGCTCGCCCCTCCGCCACCGGACGAACCTCCTCCAAACCCTCCGAAGCCGCCACCGCCGAAACCACCGCCGGAGCCCCGCCTGCCGCCGCTCATCATCAAAAAAAGTATCCATGGATTCCTGATCACCACGGGGATAAATATGAGCATGAAAATAATGGAAAATAGCATCTCGGCCTTGCTCATTTTTCCCCGTGAGGCCTGCGCGCTGCGCGGGGCCTTGCCCGACAGGGCGACTCCTTTATCAGCCGCAATCAGCGAAGCTGCGGCGTAAACCCCGGCATATATGCCTGCCGCGGGGTTTCCCTGTTGAAAATAGGGGGCCATATCAGTGCGTATTATCGAACCTGCTTTTCCGTCCGGTATTATACCTTCTATGCCGTAGCCTGTCTCTATCCTGATTTTATGTTCGTCTAAAACCACAAGTATCAACAGGCCGTTGTCTTTTCCCTTCTCCCCGATACCCCATTTTGAGAACAGGGTGTTGGCATAATCCTCGAGCGGTTCGCCTTCAAGTGATTTAATGGTAACCACGGCTATCTCTGCGCCGGTTTTTTGTTTGAGTTCATTGATAAGGCTGTTTATCGAAGCTTCCGACGGGTTATCTATAATGCCGGCGCTATCGTTTACCGGGCCGGCCGCCGCCGGCAGAAAGGGTTCTGCCGCAAAGGCCGCGGCAGAAATAAGCATTAGGGCAATAATTGGAAACAGTATTTTTTTCATGACAGTATTATACCATATTTTATTATTTAATTTGGGGGATTTCGGACCGGAATTTTGTATCTGCGAGCCTAAAAAAGCGCATTCAAAATCTTTGACTGATTTCAGGCGTACGCCGTCCAATCCACATTTGGAAATATGTTGTCTTTCCACTCCATTTCAGAGAGATATCCGGTGTCGATATTCCCCGCTTTTAGCATGTCGTAAAGTTTTGTGAACCTGTAGATATGCCGGACAGTCCTTTTGTTGGCGTACTGAACCGTCGTCCCCGTTTTCATTATGAATGCCCAATCGGACGACTGAGCCAGCAGTATTTCGCGCGCCGCCTGTTTTAGAGCGCGTTCCTCGTCGGGCGTGCGCTGCCTGTTCATGAACATCTGCGTCAGTTCCTGCATCCTGTCGTATGTCTTATGCAGGTGCCTGTATATCCAGTCGTTAGTGTCGTTCAGCCAGTATTCGGCGTAACCTTTGTATCCCCACGAAGAGAAACCCGGCTGGACCACCTGGTTTTTGGGGAACATTTCCAGGTATTCTCCCGGTGTGGTGAGTTTGATGGTCTTCTGGTCGTAAAATATCTTCCTGAAGAGATAATCAATGAACGCCGGCCCCTCATACCACCAATGGCCGAAAAGTTCGGCGTCATACGGGGCTATTATTATAGGCTCGCGGTGCATCAGGCCCTTTAGATACTGAACCTGTTTTTCCCTGTTGAACATGAAATTGCCCGCATGCGATGCCGCTCTCTCCATGGCTGCCTGCGGGTCATAAGGTGCCTTGTGCGCAAGGTCGACCCCGGGGCCTGTTATTTTATAATATTTGATGCCCGTGTTCATCCTGATGCCGGATTCGTGAATATATGGTTTGATGTAATCGTAATCCAGGTCATATCCTATATCGCGGTAGAATTCCCTGTAATTGAAATCGCCCGGATATCCCTCTTTTGCGCTCCATACCTGTTTTGAAGAATCAAGGTCCCTGCCAAAAGCCGCCACGCCCGAGCGGCAGTAGACGGGTGCAAAAACTCCGTATTTTGGCCGCGGGCTACCGTAGAGTATGCCGTGGGTATCAACCAGAAAATACCTGATACCGTATTTTTTTAGTACCTCGTCGTCACCCGGATTGTAACCGCACTCGGGAAGCCAGATGCCTTTTGGCCTGCGGCCGAGGTTTTCAATGTAATGGTCAACCGCTATTTTAATCTGTGCGTTGGTGGCGTTTTTATGAACCGAAAGCGGCAGGAATCCGTGTGTCGCCCCGCATGTGATAATCTCGAGTTTACCGGCATCCTGAACCTGCCTGAATCCACATACAAGGTCCTTGTGGTATTTTTGCTCAAACACATAACGGCAGTTATAAAGCTTCTCGCGGTACATTACCGCTGTACGGTTGTAGTGCGGTTCGAACCTGGTACGCACGACCTCTTTTTCTATCAGTTCAATTTGTTTGTTTATATGGCGCAGGTACCTGTCCTGCAGCAGCGGGTCACGCAGCATGGAAATAAGCGGCGGTGTCAGCGACATGGTTATGCGGAAATCCACTCCGTCCTCGATAAGCTTTGTAAAGACGTTCAACAGAGGTATATAGGTTTCAGTTATCGCCTCAAACAGCCAGTACTCCTCCATAGGGTCGTTGAACTCCGGATGGCGTACAAAAGGCAGGTGTGCGTGCAGTACGAGCGCAAGGTATCCTTCGGGTTTGTTCATATTGGTTTATTTGCTCTTTCTTTCGACGCTTATCCTGATGGAAATCGTCTCTTTGCCGTCGGATGAAGTTGCATCCACAGGCAGGTCCATGATTCCGTCAGGCAAATGGAACCGCAGAGAAAATGTTCCGTCTTCCTTCAGGTCTATTTTTTCGCCTTTTACGCGCAGTGCGGCATCTTTTTCAGTACCGCCGTAGAGTATAATCTCCGTATCTGCCCAGAGGAAAAAACCGCGTGCCTGCTCGCTACCGCCTGCCGGGCTCGAAAAACTTGATACTGTTTCAGAACCCATGCCTATGTTTGATTCCATGACGGATCTGAACCCCTCTGAAGCGCCTCCCCCGAGCCTGCCGCCGCCCGAAACCCTGAATATCTCCTCAAAATCCTCGTCTATAACCATCCATTCTTCGTCTGTCACATGCGAAACTTTATCACGGGGAGTCCCTGTGGAATTGGAACGCGCCAGTAGTATGAACCTGCCCGAGGCTGTCCTGTATCCTATATCTACAACGTACGTCCTTCCGGCTTCCCAGACATTCAGGTACCAGTTGCCCGCTTCGCCGTTGACTTTTATGTCAATATATTTATGGGAATTTCCCCCGTTAAAAACAACGTCAGTTACGTCATGTAAACGCAGGACAAGATCGTATGATTCCTTTATATCAGCCGCCTTTTGTGCCATGTAGTCAGCTGCCAGGTCCCAATAAACATAGCACCAATACGGGTCCCTGGCCATTAAAACCACTTTATTATCGGCATATTTATCCTGTATCAGCTCTTCAGCCCTTTGCGGAGCCGGCGTTGATTTTAGCTCTTCAACTGAGGTTGTTTTTTCCTCTTCCTCCGGCTGATAAAATTTCATGGCTTCAATATCAGATTCTTCTTTTGAGTCGATCATGGTATGTTCTGTCAGATCTTTTGTTTTTTTAAGTTTGGGGCGGGTTACAACTTTTTTTGCCTTAACTGTTTTTTTGGGAAGTTGTGGCACAATATCATCGTCTTCGTTATATTTTTCTCTTTTCTTTGATATATCTTTATTAACGATAGATTTTTTACCTTTATAATCATCAAAAGCTGCTTTTTTGGCCGTTTTTTTCTTAGATTCTTTATCCGCCATAAAAAACACCTGCCTTTTAATTATATTTTCGTAATATTTGTTTGAAATATAAATTTTATAATACAAAACCACACAATAAAGAAAAGACTAACCAGTTTTGTTTACTGCCGGTTTGTTATCCGTTAGCCTCAGGTTTCATCGAATCTGCAAGAATCTGTATAAGATCTTTACCCGGTTTGAATTTTACGACTTTTTTCGGCGGTACTTCAACTTTTTCGCCGGTTTTAGGATTGCGTGCAAGCCTGCCCTTGCGTTCTTTGATGGAGAATGAGCCAAGCCCTGTTAGTGAAACTTTATTGCCTTCTTTGAGTGTGTCCTGAGAAATCTTTACGAACTGGTCCAGAACCTTTTCAATGTCCTTTTTCGGAAGTGCAACATTTTCTCCGATCTTGTCCACCATCTCGATTTTTGTCATTGGCTGAAAGTCCCTCCTTCCTTATTTTTAATAATTTTACACCATAAAAAGGAAATGTCAAGATTTTTTTCTTATAAAATATAGGGTTTTTTAGTTGCGGTTTACAATGCGAATTGAAACCATTTGTTGCTGCAAACCCGTGTGAGCAAACATGACTATCTGTATTTTTCTTTCAATTTTGCAGCCACATAAGGGTGAACAAACTCGGAAACATCCCCGCCATGAAAGGCTATCTCTTTTACGGATGAGGACGAAATATACAGGTCATTCTCGGCAGGCATGAGAAATATGGATTCCATGTTGTCTCCGCCAAGTTGTTTATTAACAAGCGCAATCTGGAACTCATATTCAAAGTCAGAGAACGCCCGCAGACCGCGCAGGACTATGCGCATCTTTGTTTTTTTCAAATAATCAAGGAGTAGACCGTCAAACCTGTCAATTTTTACAAAATTAAAATCCTTTGTTACTTTTTTTGCCATCTCCACCCGTTCATCCCATGAAAAGACCGGTTCTTTATGGCTGCCTGCAGCAACTGCCACTATGACCTCGTCAAACATCTTTCCCGCGCGTTTGATTATGTCTATATGCCCTTTTGTGAGCGGATCAAATGTTCCCGGATAAACAACTCTGTTTTTCATATTTTCTCCTGTTTATAAACTATAAATTATTCAATGTTTTATAGGCATTAAATGTGTTCTGCATCAGCATGGCCCTTGTCATGAGGCCAACCCCGCCGGGTACCGGGGTTATATAGGACGCTTTTTCCTTGACAGAATCAAAATCAACATCACCTATCAGTTTGCCGTCCACCCTGTTGATGCCGACATCTATGACAACCGCCCCGTCTTTTACCATGTCAGCGGTTACAAATTTGGGTTTTCCTATTGCCGCGACAAGTATGTCAGCCTGCCTGGCTACTGAGGCCAGGTCTTTTGTCCTGGAATGGCATATAGTGACCGTCGCATGCTCTTTTAGCAGCAGCATTGCCATGGGTTTCCCGACTATGTTGGAACGTCCTATTACGACCGCGTTTTTACCTTTAATATCAATCCCGGACCTTTTGAGCATTTCAAGGCACCCCGCGGGTGTGCATGCCACATGGCCCGGATTTCCCGAGAACAGTTTGCCTGCGTTTATATATGTAAAACCGTCAACATCCTTTGCCGGATCAATCCTGTTTAAAATATCGTCTTCGTCCATAGTTTCAGGTAACGGCAATTGCACCAAAACGCCGTGTATTTTCGGGTCCTTGTTGTAAGCCTCCACAAGCCCAATGACTTCCGCTGAGGATGCGGTCGCCGGCAGTCTTTTTATCTGTGAATAAAAACCGACCTCGAGTGAATCCTTTTCCTTGCCGCCAACGTATGTTTTTGAAGCGGGGTCCTCGCCGACTAAAATCACAGCCAGCCCCGGTTTTTGGTTCAAACCGGCGACTGTTTTTTTTATTTCCTGTTTGACCTGTGCGGCCATTAATTTACCGTCTATTATTTTTGCTGTCATGGTTTCTCCTGATATTTAATATGCTCTATTATAAAACAACCCGACCCGAAAATAAAGACAAAAACGGATGTAAATATACGGTAATGCATCCGCAGACATAGCTTAATAATAACGTACACCAGGCCGATGCTTCGCCCAAAAAAATCCACATCACAAGTCAACGAAGGCAGCGAGAAAAATTACGGGATTCTTTAGCGATGCTTTAACGATCACCATATTCCTGTTTATTCTCCGCTTGCGTACGTCCGAACCTATGGCCGGTTCAATGCTTTCAAGATGCTGTTCCTTTCAGGCGTGCATATCTTGCTACCGGTTGCGGTCGGCGAGGCGGAATTTGTCGCGGCAATACAGGGAGCGGCTGTTGCCGTGACAAAAGGCTTAATTAAAAACGTGGGCATAACTGTTGGAGCCGATTTACGTGTGACGAACTGACCGGTGTGTATGTGCGCAATGATTTATACATAAGTTCATAATTGATGATTTGTATATTATCCGCCGTTACGTTTGCGACTTTGGCGCTTATCCCCATCCATACAAACCCGCCGATGCGGCTCTCTATGGCTGTCATTATGTCCGCCAGAGACAGTCTTGTTTTTATCCACACTTTGGAGAATCATGCTATCGCTGTCTATGATCGGTCATTACGGCATTCTCATGCACGGACGCGTTCCCGTGGCCGCAGGCGTGTATTTGTGACCGTTATGCAGGAATCCCGCCAGCGCGTATATTAAGGATGCATTCCAGTTAATCGCTATTTCGTTAGTTGAAAAACTGCCTTCATCATCGCTCCAGCCCGTGGCATTCAGACCGCCGCCCACGAGATAACCCGGCCACGGCCTTGCAATGCCGTCGGCCATTGACCGCCTGTCATGCGTATGCATAGGCGGATTATGACCCAAGCCCGTAACGTAAGACCTGCAATAGGTGTTCCTGCCGAACAGGTGCGATAACGCATCCGCTGCAGTATCCGTGTATTTTCTGTTGCAAATCACGCGGTTTGCTGCCTGTAATATTACCGTCTGCCGTGCAACCGTCCCGTTGCATCCCCAGTAATAGAGGCTGCCCAACGGCCTCGCGTACGGGTGGTCTGACGCTGTCTGCACTATTTTATCGGCGCAGGCTATCAACTGTTTTTTCATATCATCCACCAATGAGGCTTCCCTTCCCTGCCTTCCCGAAAACAGGTATGTTATCATGGCCAGGTTCTTAACATTACCCCAGTCCCAGTCAACGTCAAACTTAACGGTATACTGCGAAACCTCTTTTTCAAAAGCCTTCAGATATTTTTCCTCACCCGTCGCGTCCCATAATTCCGCAAGCGCCCATAACCTGTCATCATTATAGCCCGTGTCATAGGTCCCGGTACTGAACCCTTTCTGATCCGCTTTATGCGTAACCCTGTTCCTTTCAAGAAACTCCCCGCTTTTTTCCGCCGCAGCCAGGCATTCCTGTGCCGCACCTGTGTCATAGGGCATATATGCCCTTGATGCGCATGCCATCACCGCGGCAAAACTCGCGGTTGCGGCGCTGGACCACGGCACAAAGTAACGCCGTAATTTATCCCCGTCCGGCATTACCGCTCCGGGAAAATTCTGTGTGGATATCTTGTGGTAAACGCTGCCGTCATCAGCCTGCATTTTTAAGAGCCAGTCAGTTTCCCATTTTATCTCAGAAAGCATATCAGGCAGTAATGTGCCTGATTCTGGGATATCCAGCCTTATCCGTTTGATATTGCCGCCGAAATGTTCCCATGCTTTCAGCATAAGCCCTGCCGATATGCCCGCGTTTACCGTATACTTGCCGTAATCGCCGGCATCGTGCCAGCCACCGGTGCCTACTTTTTTGCCGGTGCCGCCCGCAAAATCAAGATAGGCGTCTTCGAGATGGCATGCCCCTGCGGAAAATTCCACACCTTCGTGCACCGCGCGCACGGCTATCCCGCAACGCCACAGGTACATACCGCGCATGGCGTCGTAAAAAGCCCTGTCATAAACGTCAGGCGATATTTTAAACCTGCAGGACCTGCCTGCCGGGACAGCCTCTATGTAATACTCGCCCGGCACGTCCAATGATGTGAAATCAATGATGTAAACCGCCTCGTTTGTTTCAGGGCTGTCGTACGGGCCGACGGCCCTGCCTTTTAGGGCCATATTTCCGCCGGGATACCTCTTTACCGCGAACTCACCGCAGGTCCCGGCCACTGTTGCTTTCTTTTCCATACCGGGCATGTATCCTATCGAATTAAGCCTTATCTTACCCGATGTTTCAGCACCGGGCCCAGAAAAAATAAATGACATATAGATTAACACCCCCGCGCATATTGCGGCTGTTTTCATCATATATCTCAGTTTTCAGTATCTATATAACAATGTTACCTGCGGATAAAACGTTGCATGAGTCCCACATAAAAAACAAATAAGAACGGTTTTTAATTCGATTATAAACCGTCCTTATCTGTTTTTACCGTCTTACAGTACAACATCCACTATGAAAGGTAAATGGTCCGATGCTTTACGTTCCAGCCGGCCCGCAGGCGCACTGACAGATACAACATTCATTTTATGGTTGGTAAAGACATGGTCCGTCGTTACCACGGGATAATAACCCGGGAATGTTTTTAATATTTTATGCTCCGGCAGGCGGTGTTGTGCGTTGGCAAAGAGCCTTTCCAGTGTCCTGCACGTAGCCGAGGTCGGAGTCGCATTGAGGTCCCCGCATATAACCACCGGCGCTTTGCAGCTGTCGCTCCCCGCCCATTCAGGTCCTATCAACGCAGCAGCCTGCAGCAGGTTTTCTCTCGGCAGCAGGCTCAGGTGTGTGTTTATGAGCTGCAGCCTATGACCGTCCAGTTCTATCTCGACCCATAACGCCCCGCGCGGTTCCAGTATGGGAGTATGATGCAGCCTCGGCAGGGCCCCGCTCTTTACCAGTTTTATGTCATACCTTGACAGTACCCCGTTGCCATGCCATCCGGTCTTTAGAAGTACCGGTGCGTGATAGTGGAACCCCATCGAGAGGCATCCGGCTATAATCTCTGCCTGATGTGCAGTCTCATTTGCTTTTAGTTCCTGCATGGCAACAATATCGGGGTTATGCGAAGCTATCACCCTGGCAATACGCTCGGGCGATATTTCTCCGTCCCCGCCCATGCATCCATGCACATTATAACTCATTATGCGTATCGTGCCGCCCGTGCGATGACACGCGCGGCCCCTTATTATCTCAGGTTCTTCGTGCGGGGTCCTGCCCATGGCCGCAAGTGAAAATGAACGCAGTTCTGATATATTCATATCTTTAGGTGTTCCATTATGTATTGCCCGGTGAGGCAGCATCGCAAATCCGCAAGTTTCGTTTGGCCCCGGCCCGGCGTGGCTGCCCCGTTCCTTGAAAAATGTCATGTTTTTTCCCTCAGGGTTAATACCGAGAAATATCAGGGGCCCGGAATCGGGGTTGTGGCAGAGTGATACAAGGTCCAAAGCGACGCTTTTCAGGAACGGATGGTCCTTTTTCAGAACGCCGTACACCTCATCGGGCAGAATGAATTTGCCCTTTTTTGTTATCGCCGCCGCCTTGCCGGCGGTAAGTGCGAACATCACTACAGGCATATTACCGGCAGAGACCAGTTGATATGCCATTAGTTCTTTCTGTTCCATAGTCAGAGGTTCGGGAGGATAAATATGGCCCACGGGCCCCATTGCGTCAACTACGACGTGCACGGAACTGTCCGGTTGTTCTCCGTTATGCATGGTTGTCCCGGACAAAGGCGTACTATTTATCAGTGACGCCCTCCAATGAGGCCTGCCATTGATGTAGAAAATTTTCCATTTTCCGGATAACATTGTCTTTTCAAAGGCCTTCTCTATAGCCTGCTGCGCCGTCATGCCGTATTCCTCTTTGTAAAATACAGTCTCCTCCTGGCCGTGGTCCGAATAAATAAACACTTCATAATCACGGTATGCCGAGTTATGCGCGGCGCGCAATATACTGCCGATAACCCTGTCTATGCCCCGCAGCGACCATAACGCGATGCCCGATGAAGGCCCTTTGTGGTGTGCCTGTTCATCATAACCCGCAAAATTTGCGTGTATTACCGGCAGGCCTCTGGCAATATCAATCCTCACCCCCATTCCCACAACTATACGCAGGAGCACGCAAATAACGACACGCAGCGGAATATATTCCAGTTCTCCCGCAGGGTCTTTGTGTTTAATGAGTGCTTTTATAACGTCAAAAATTGCGTCTAAAAGTTCCTTTACTATCAGGATTATTGAACTCAGGAAAATATGGACATGCAGTAAAACGCTGACTATAAATCCGGTTAAGTTCTCGGGACGCAGCAGTTGGTCCCACCCGAAAGCCGAAACACAAAAATGCGCTTCAGCGGCCCCTCCCGAGAAAATGTCCCCGTACGCGCTGCCGCCTGATAACAGCGGGTCCCCCTGTTTTTTCAGCCGTTCTTCGAGTTCGGCCGCGAATTTCATGTCAAACATATTATGGCTCTTACCCGTCTTTTTGTCCCTGTAACTGAAAGCCGGGACACACTGCTTGACGCCGTAAAACAGTTCGCCCTGGACAGATGGCGTGCTTGACGGGATACCCGAATACAGCCTGTTCAGCAGATAGCCTTCTTTTTTTATCAGTCTTGCGATGTTCGGCATCATGCCTTTTTTGACGGCGTTCTCCAGATGTATGTGCGATAAGCCGTCTATCTGGAGCAGGACAAGTCCGCGCCTGTCGGCGGAAGTGGATGGTCTGGATAGATTCATAATGCGTATCATGAACTCATCAGGGTTAATCACCCGCATGAGTGCTTTTATACCGGTCATAATTTTTACAAACATCTGCGCCTCTTGACGTTTAAAAACCGTTTTTATAAGTATACCAGTAAAAAACGACTCTGTCGTATAAAAACTGCAGGTCCTGATGGTAAAAACGTCCGCAGCCATGTCTGTTCCTGCGGGCCTTTCCGTTGGTCCCTGCCGTTATTCAAGGACTATCTGGAACCGGTATCTGTAGAGACGGGACCCGTGCCCGTCTCTCTGTTCAACTGCCCGTAGAGCCGGCCACAGGTGCCGGCTCTACTGTTGTTTTAGGAGGTTTGAACGCAGGTGCGTGACCGCTTTTGGGACCTTGGACCCTGTGTCTTAGACCCTGTACCCTTTCCCCGCTCTCTCCTCAAAATTGGTGACAGTCACCGTTCTTGAGGTTAGAACCTATCTCTGTGCAAGATTGGGGTCAACCCTCTCTCCGGGAGAAGGAGCTGTTTAGCGCAGGTTAGGCCTGCCGGGCGGGAGTCGCGCGGGTGGTTCCAAACTCGGACGTGTTTTAAAGGCGGGTTTGGGGTTTAGGGCTATTGGCGAGAGCCGGGCCGGGGCACTCACATATGTCGTTTAAATGACGTTCTCCTTAAAGGAACATCAATATTAAAGAAAATATTATGTCGTGTGCGCTTATGCCGCGATTTGAGCCTGATTTAGGGAATACTTCTTTGATTTTATCCGGGACACCGTACCTTATTGCCGCTTCAAAAAACACTGTAAGTCCGCTTCCGGATGTCATGCAATCGTTCGTTTCTATTAACTGGAAAGGCAGGATTGTTTTGCTGTATACATGGCTTAAACGGCCTTTTCAATTGTTCCTATCGCGGTTGCAGGGAACTAATTTATTATTGACAACCACATATTCGTGTGATATATATAAGCAAATTTTGAAATTTATGGGAGTTTTAAGTTTATATATTTATGGGAAATAATAACAAACATACTATTCTGTTATGTATGTATTGTTTATAATATTTCAAAAAATTTTATTGGGGTGTTTTATGTTCAAAAAAAGTTTTACGGCTTTGAAAATCGCAATTTGCGGGCTTCTGATATGCTCGCTGGTCGGCTGCGGTACCATTCTTTATCCCGAACGTGTCGGACAGAGGCACGGGAATATTGACCCCGTGGTCTGTATCCTGGACGGCATTGGCGTTCTTTGCTTTGTTATACCGGGATTGATCGCTTTCGTGGTTGACTTTTCAAACGGTACAATCTATCTTCCGCCCGGCAAAAAGGGTTCGCTTGATCTTAAGGACGCGACAAAGGTAAGTTTCGACAAGAACCACGCCACTATTGAAGCCATAGAAAAAGCAGTATCAAACGAGACCGGATATGCAGTTCAACTGGACAGAGCGGATGTCAGGATATTTGCGTTTGATTCAATGAAGGACATGGCCAAAAACTACACTTTTGTTTCAGTTGCAAAGGACAGTCTCCTTGCGGCAGATAAGTTATAGGATTGTATAATTCAAAAGGCCCGGTATTCAAATGGATACCGGGCCTTTTTTATACGTCAAATTATCTTTTTATATTTTTTATTTTGGTATATGGAAAACTTATCCTCGTCAATCGCCACCTGTATATTGTCACGCAAGAGAATATTACCATCAACGTCTCTCCCGGTCAATTGATACGCCATGGGATTTCCCCATTTTTTTATGCCACCCGGGAAACGCATTTGTATTCATTGAGATACTTATCATTTTTTCAAACTAACACTCCTTTCCAACCGGTAGAGATCTATGATGATGGTCTGATCGGCACGATTGGGGTCAACCCTCTCTCCGGGAGAAGGAGCTGTTTAGCGCAGGTTAGGCCTGCCGGGCGGGATGCTAAGGGCCGGCGGATGCGCGGACGTTTCCAGACTCGGACGTGTTTTAAAGGCGGGTTTGGGGTTTAGGGGCCTTGACGGGTGCCGGGCCGGACGCTTTGCATTATTTATGAATAAATACCAACTGCGTCATATTGGCACTTTTTCTATTATAGTAAAT
>JAJFUW010000094.1 GCA_021372235.1 Spirochaetia bacterium | reverse complement strand
AAGGGCGACATAGTGTTTTTTATGGCCGACAAAAAAGACAGGGTAAACGACATACTCTCCAGGGTCAGGCTCCACATAGGGGATAAGTACGGCATGATAGATGCGGACAAACTGAATTTTCTGTGGGTTGTGGATTTCCCTCTGCTCTCCTACAACGCTGAGGAAAAGCGCTACGAGGCGAACCACCATCCGTTTACGGCGCCAAAGGTATCGGACATACCCTTGCTGGATACGGACCCGCT
Source organism: Spirochaetia bacterium (assembly GCA_021372235.1). GTDB lineage: Bacteria > Oederibacteriota > PGYV01 > PGYV01 > Palsa-1178 > JAJFUW01. The sequence goes on along the minus strand of JAJFUW010000094.1, from coordinate 13,379 downwards.
GAAGGTTAAGGCAAGGGCGTATGACCTGGTCCTAAATGGCACCGAGATAGGCGGGGGGTCGATCAGGATACACGACAGCGCCCTGCAGAAAAAAATGTTCAACCTGATGAATATAGACGACGCGGCAGCAGAGGCAAAGTTCGGGTTCCTGCTGGAGGCTCTAAAATACGGCGCACCGCCGCACGGAGGCATAGCTTTTGGCCTCGACAGAATGGCGATGATTATAACTGGGAGCCAGTCGATCAGAGACGTAATAGCGTTTCCAAAAACGGCAAAGGCGCAGTGCCTGCTCTCCAACGCACCGTCGGAAGTGGAACCTGGGCAGTTAAAGGAACTGAGCATTAAAGTAGACCTGGGATGAAGGGAATACGATACAAGAGATAAGATACAAAAGTAAAAAAAGGCAGAATTTAAAGCCCCCGGGAACGGGGGCTTTTTTTTACTCAGTCAGGAACACCGGCACGAACAGCCATGAAGTGTAAAGTCAAGCCGGAAGTTAAGGGGATCAAGCGCAGTTCAAAACCACCAGTTCAAAACCACCAGCCCAAAACCACAGTAGAGCCGGCACCCGTGGCCGGCTCAGGGCGGTTGTGGCTGTGTTTAGATGTCCGGCATGGCATCCGGTTTTTCCGTGCCCGGAGCGACCATAAAGGCCGCACCTGCAAGGGCGGCTTGAACCGTTTTTGTAGCCTTTATGCGACCGTCTCAAAATGGGGAAAAATATATTTTTTCGTGCAGCATCTTATTTTACGAAAGATGTTGACACAATATGTTGTGGCCATTTTCGTCAGAAAAATACTTTTGAGATAATCACTTTATGGCTGCGGCAGTTGGATGGAACCCCGGGTTTGTTTGGCTGTCAAGCCATGGGCCGTGTTTTTCGAAAACATGCTTCCCGCCTGTTGAAAAAAACGACAGGTTAAACGATTATACATCCATTAAACGGGCTGAAATACCTTGACACTTTCATTTTCTGCTGTTATATTATTGATAGTATCGGGAAAAAACTAAAAGCAGGCGGATTAATATGCAAAAAAATATTATAGTTTTACTGCTAACCATGACCCTTGCGCTCTCGCCATTTTTGCTTTATGCCGAGACCATTTCCAAGGTTCCTGTGCAGAAAGACGGGGAAAAAATGACCACCATCAAGGAAAAAATCCAGAAAAATATGGACGCCATCAATAAAAAACCCGGTAAAGGTGCCGCGGTGCAGGAAATAGAAGTGAACAGGTTCAAGAAAAAGGCCGGCAAAGAAGAGGAACAAAAGGTTTCTACCGGGCCTGTTGTTGATATGGGTAATCTGACGCTTCTCAATATAACCGGAGGCTTGTTCGAAGGCGGATTGATAGGCGCGGGCTCGGGGCTTATCTGGTATTCCCGTGGCATGAACCGCGACCCGGAGCCCATCATAGCGGGCGCTATCGCGGGTATGTGCACCGGCGCGGGATTGGGTGCTTTTCTTTCCATGTACCAGACTGTTACAAAACGGTATGTGGCTTCGGATGATTTTGGTTATGACCTGATGGGCGGCGTTATATGCGGCATTGCCATAGGCGGTGCAGGCGGTTTGATATCATACGCGAAAACAGAGGATACCGAGAATATTTCCGAGGGAATGGGATACGGCGTACTCGCAGGCGCGGTACTCGGGCTAACACTCGGTATAGTTGAAACAGTACTGCCGGAAGAGTACCGCGGCGCGTCAAAAAACATCCGCGCTTTTTTCATAGCGCCGACGCAGGACGGCCTGCTGGCATCCTGTAACCTGGAATTTTAGGTGATGATATGAAAAAAACATTTGTGATTATTCTCGTATTGATGCTGTCAGCTCCTGTTTTCGCGGGCGATATAGGGGCCATTATGGGTTCAAACCTGTTCATAGGAGCGGTAGGCGGGGCTGCTATGGGGTGCGCTTTATCGGTGCCGTCATACATGGAAGGCAGTAACGTCAGGGTGTTTGCGGCAGGCGGCGGCTGGGGAGCGCTTATCGGTTCGGGCCTGGGCCTGGCATACGGGGTCTACGCCGTAATACTGCACATAGACATGAGGAATAAATCAAAAGCGGGCATTGAGGGCACCGAGCCCTTTTTGGCCTATAATCCTGAAAAGACAGGATTCGAAATTAAAAAAACATTTTAGGAGGCATGCATGAAAAAGGTACTAGTGGTTTTAGCAGTTTTTGTTTTAGCATCATCGTTCATCGGCTGCGCGGCCAGGACGGCGGTAAAACCGGACGCGACACCGGAACCGGCGCTGGAAGCCACAGTTGAGGAATCCGCGGCAGCGACACCTGTACCGGTAAAAAAAGCGGCAGACAGGTATGTCGTGAAAAAGGGCGACACACTTTGGGACGTATCGTCAATGAGCAAAATATACAGCGATTCCTTCCAGTGGCCGCTGTTGTACAAAGCAAACAGGGACCAGATATCCGACCCCGACCTGATCGAAGTAGGACAGGAGCTCGACGTTCGTAAGGATATTTCAGCGGATGAAAAGGAAGACGCCATACAGAAGGCAAAAGACACTCCTCCTTACAGGCCGCACACAGCCCCGAGGAAAACACTGCCACTCAAGTATTAATTTAGAGGCGTGATGCAATAGTAAAAGGGGCTGCTTCGGCGGCCCCTTTTTACGTTTATAGAACCTAAATCCAAGTTCCAAGGAATTCCTAATATGATCTGAAACCTGAAACCTGAAACATGGAACAAAAAAACAATTTTTTTAAGAAACAAGGAGCAAACATGTCCGAAACAAAGGTCCGCGTGCATCTGCATCTCGAACGCGACGATGTATTCAAACTTTACGGCATCGCGGACGCCAACCTGAAACTCATAGAGAAGGCAACCGGCGTTATACTCGTAGGCAAGGATGAAAAAATAGTTGTACGCGGGGAAAAGAAAGCGTGCATAATCGCCAAAAAGGTTATCAGGGCCCTCGAAGAGAGGGTGGCCTCCGGCGGGGATGTATCCGGGATGCTGGTCGAGGAACTCATAGAGGATGCCCGTACCGGGCTAAAGACCGCGCAGAATCCGCAGTCAGGTTCCGTTGAGTACGGCCTGATGGTGTCGTCACAGCGCGATTTTATCCGGCCAAAGACCGCAAACCAAAAAAATTATATCAAGACCATATTTGACAATCAGGTCACTTTTGGGATAGGGCCGGCGGGCACAGGCAAAACCTATCTGGCCACGGCCGCGGCACTCTATTATCTGCGTGAAAAAAAGGTGGAACGCATTGTCCTGGTGAGGCCGGTGGTGGAGGCGGGCGAATCGCTCGGTTTTCTGCCGGGCGACATGAAGGAAAAAACAGACCCTTACTTAAGGCCGCTGTTCGACGCCATATACGACATGATAGAGCCGCGGATATTTCACGAGTTGGTGGAGAACGAGGTTATAGAGGTGGCACCTCTCGCATACATGAGGGGAAGGACGCTCAATAAAGCTTTTGTAATACTTGACGAGGCCCAAAATACGACCATAGACCAGATGAAAATGTTTTTGACCCGTACCGGCAACGGTTCAAAGGTTGTTGTCACCGGAGATATAACGCAGATAGACCTGCCGCCGGGCAGGAAATCAGGGCTGATACATGCAAAGGAGATATTTGAGGGTGAGGCAATGGAAGGGATGGCTTTTTCCTATTTTAACTCATCCGATGTGTCCCGGGCCGATATTGTGAGGAGAATACTTGACGCGTATGAAAAGTATGAAAAAAAAACCGGCATCTGAAAACAGGGCCTATATACATTATAATAAAAAGAGGTTTAAACCAGGCTTTGACCCGGAAAGGGCAGTACTGGACATAGCCGCCGCAGAGGGTAAAAAGTCTCTTGATATTAACGTGGTTTTTACGGATAATAATCATATAAAGAGAATAAATCTGGAGTACAGGCAGAAAGCATACGCAACGGACGTTATATCATTCCCGTTTATGGCGCCGGGCGGGAGGCATCTGCACGGCGGGGATATTTTCATTTCCGTGGACAAAGCCGTGCAGCAGGCTGCGGAATACGGCGAAACCCCGGGCGGGGAGATACAGCGCCTGCTGGTGCACGGGGTGCTGCATGTGCTTGGTTATGACCATGTGAGCAAGGCTGATGAAAAAAAGATGAGACCAAAAGAGAGGAAATATTTGAAAATGATACAGGCAGCGGGTAAATGAGCACGATGACACAGGTGATGCTATTTTCACTGACGGCGCTTTTTGTCCTGGCCGCACTGCTTTCCGTGGCTGAAACTGCCATAGTGGGCATGTCCAGGATAAAGATAGTGGCCCACATAAAAAACAACCACCCAAAGGCAAAATATTTAAAGGTCTGGATGTCAGACCCGAACAAACTTCTGGCCACGTTCTCGATATGCATAAACACGGTGGCCATAGCCTCCTCGACCATAGGCGCGTTCTTGTCCATCGATATTTCCCGTGCCATAGGCATTGACGAGGGATTAACCGCCACGGTAGTGGCTGCCATTATCACGGTCATCATCATCATTTTCGGCGAGATATCGCCGAAGATATTTGCCATACACAACACGGAAAAACTGGGGCTGCTCCTCATCGGGCCCGTGGTTTTTGTCTACAAAATGATCAGGCCCATCACCGAACTTTTTGTGAAGATATCAAACGTGATGATAAAACTGTTCGGCGGGCAGGCATCCACGTCCATACCCGTGGTGACGGCCAAAGACATCACGACCGTTATTAATGTCAGCGCCGAAGCCGGGTACATAGACGAACAGGAAAAGGCCATGATGGACAGGATCCTGAATTTTAACGAGATGACTGTCAAACAGGCCATGGTCCCGCGCACTTCCATTACGGCAATTGATATAGAATGGGCCGAGGACAAGATACTGGATATTGTAATGGAGTCCGGATATTCGAGGATGCCCGTCTACAAGGGCAGTCTGGACAATATCGTAGGCATACTCTATATAAAAGACATGCTCTCCATGATAAAGAACCGCGGTCTTATAATTTTTCACGATATCATCAGGATTCCGTTCTACGTGCCCGAGACAAAAGCTGTAGGAGACCTGTTGAGGGAATTTCAAAAAGGCAGGCTGCACATGGCCATCATAGTGGATGAGTTCGGTGGCACTTCGGGGCTCATAACCATGGAGGACGTGCTCGAAGAGATAGTCGGTGAGATACATGACGAGTATGACATGGATGAGAAAGATGTGGAAGACCTCGGGAACAACAGTTTTGTTGTAAAGGGCATGATGGAACTCTCAAAACTCAATGCCCCGCCCTTTAAACTCGATATCCCCGTAGACGAGGATGTAAATACGGTCGGGGGATTTGTGACCGCACTTTTCGGCTACCTGCCAAAGCCGGGTGAATCAATCAGGTACGGCGGTACTGTATTTACCGTCATGAAAGCGGACGAACGCAAAATCAGCAGGATAAGGATAGACGGCGAGGCAAAACCACAGCCGTTACCGCCGGCACAAAGCAACGGCTAAAAAACAGCACACATAAATAATAAAACCGGAAAAGGAAAGGCGAATAAATGACAGAACACGAACAATACCCGTACAGGGAGACAGAGGAAAAATGGCACAAATATTGGGAAACCAATAAAATTTTTAAATCCGGGGGAACGGGTAAAAAGTACTATGTGCTCGAGATGTTTCCTTATCCGTCCGGGTACCTGCACATGGGGCACGTCAGGGTATACACAATAGGGGACGTGATAGCCCACTACATGAGGATGCAGGGTTATGACGTTATCCACCCGATGGGTTATGATGCGTTCGGTCTGCCGGCTGAAAACGCGGCCATCAAAAACAAGGTCCATCCTGCAGAGTGGACGCGCAAAAACATAGAACACGCGCGCGGCCAGTTCAAACGCCTCGGTATGTCGTATGACTGGGACAGGGAATTGGCTACCTGTGATGAGAGTTATTATAAATGGAACCAGTGGCTCTTCATAAAATTATTTGAAAAAGGTCTTGCTTACCGCAAGGCAACGGCCGTCAACTGGTGCCCGGATTGCGGCACCGTGCTCGCCAACGAACAGGTGCACGATGGGAAATGCTGGCGCTGCGAGCATGAGGTGGTACAAAAGGACCTGACGCAGTGGTTTTTTAAGACAACCGCATACTCGCAGGAACTGCTCGACGGACACGCAAAGATAGACTGGCCCGAGCGTGTCAAACTGATGCAGGAAAACTGGATAGGGCGTTCCGAAGGCGTGCGCATACTGTTCAAAGAGGATAAAACAGGTGAGGATATTCCGGTATTTACGACAAGGCCGGATACCATTTTCGGAGCGACCTACGTGGTGCTCGCGCCTTCCCACCCATTGGTGGAAAAGATCAAAAAGGGCGTTCCGCCGGACAGGGTTAAGGAGATAGAGGCTTTTCAGGAAAAGGTGCGTAAATCCGACGTGACCGTCACGACACTGATTAACATGGAAAAAGAGGGCGTTGATACCGGCGCTTTCGCTATAAATCCGGTTAACGGCCGCAGGATACCGGTATGGATAGGCAACTACGTGCTCATGGATTACGGTACCGGAGCAATCATGGCTGTTCCTACCCATGACGAACGCGATTTTTTGTTCGCAAAAAAGTACAAATTGCCCATGATAGTTGTCATACAGCCGGAGGATAAAACGCTCGCTGTGGAAGGCATGCAGGCCGCCTACGAGGAAGAGGGCGTGCTTGTAAATTCGGGTGATTTTGACGGGTGCGGGAACATAGAGGCCAAGAAAAAAATAGCCGCCTGGATGGAAAAAAAAGGCATAGGCAGGATAGAGGTTAATTATAAGCTGAAGGACTGGCTGCTCTCGCGACAGCGTTACTGGGGAACACCAATCCCGGCGATTTACTGTGATAAGTGCGGCATAGTAATGGAAAAAACAGAGAACCTGCCGGTGGTCCTGCCGGATGACATTGAATTTACCGGAAAGGGCAATCCGCTCGAAGGGTCAAAATCGTTCATGAACGTGAAATGCCCGAAATGCGGCGGCCACGCCAGGCGGGAGACCGATACCATGGACACGTTTGTCGATTCCTCCTGGTATTTTGTCCGGTACTGTGACCCCAAAAATAACAATCTTCCCATAGACAAAACCGTGGCGGACAGGGAGTTGCCGGTGGACCAGTATATCGGAGGGCCGGAACATGCTTGCATGCACCTCATATACGCGAGGTTTTTTACCTATGTCATGAGGGACCTGGGATTAATATCGTGTTCGGAGCCTTTCAAAAAACTCCTGACACAGGGTATGGTGGTAAAAGACGGCGCAAAGATGTCCAAATCAAAGGGCAATACAGTGTCTCCGGACGACATGATAGAAAAGTACGGCTCGGATACGGCGAGGCTTTTCATGCTTTTTGCAGCGCCGCCGCCAATGGACCTCGAGTGGTCCGATGAGGGGGTCGAGGGGGCGTATAGGTTCCTCAATCGAGTATGGCGTAAAATAACTGCGAATGCAAACACCGCAAGACAGGAGACAGGATACAAGAACATTGACATCGGAAAACTGGACGCGCAAAAGCAGAAACTGCTGCGTAAAGTGCACCGGACAATAAAAAAAGTAAGCAACGATATAGGCATAGAACAGCAGTTTAATACGGCAGTGGCCGCGCTCATGGAACTTTTTAACGAGTTTTCGCCGGTCAATTTCGACCCCTCCAGCGCGGAAGAGATGGCGCTCTTTTATTTTACGGCCGAGTCCATGGTACTGCTGATGGCCCCGTTTGTGCCGCACTTTTCCGAGGAACTATGGGAGAGGCTGGGCAACAAACCCAGCGTTTTTATGCAGAAATGGCCGGTCTATGATGAAACGCTGACGGCCGAGGAAACGGTCGAGTTTGTCCTGCAGGTCTCGGGCAAAATAAGGGACAGGATAAGCCTGAAAATGAACGCGGGCCAGGCCGAGGCTGAGGCAGCGGCGTTTGCCAGTCCGAAATTCAGGGAATGGACCGACGGTAAGACGGTTGTAAAAAAGATATTTGTGGCTAATAAATTGCTGAATGTTGTGGTAAAATAAACGTCAAAGTCAGCGTTTCCGGTTTGCGGATGTCTGGTTCTTATGGTAACGGTTCAAACGATACTGCCCGCAACGCGACTATAAATGCCGCTGCAGTTGGTTGAAGGGCGGAGAACGAAAGATTCCTTTATTTTGACATTTGCAGTTATTTAACTTACGGTTTTTTATGGATTGCGGCTTCTATATTTTATTTTCTAACGGAGGTGTTTATGAAAAAGGCAATAGTTCTTGCAATGGCATTAGCCGCGGCATTTCTGGCCCCGGGCTGTACCAATTACACGCCGCAGGTTTCGCTGCCCGCGTACATACAGAAAGTGGCGGTACCAGTATTCTCGAACAAAACTCCGGCGTACGGCATGGAACAATATGTAACGCAAAAGACCATAGACCTGTTTATATCGGACGGAAAGCTATCCATAGCCGACGAGATGAACTCGGACGCGATAGTCAAGGTCTCGCTGGAAAAGTATATGCTTGCCGTAACTAATTATGACGTCAACCAGATACCACAGCAGTACAGGCTGCGTATTTATTTCGACATCTATTTCTTTGACAACAAGAACCAGCGCCAGATATGGGAAGAGAAGGAACTCTGGGAAGAGACAACTTACTACGTCGTCAACAACCTCGGAATGCCCGCGGAGACCGAAGAGGCTGCGCGCAACAGGGTGCTGGACAGGATAGCCGACAGGGTTTTCCGCAGGGTAGTATACGGGTGGTAGTGTGAAAAGGCGCATTTTAGCCGCAGCACTGTTGTTTTGCGTTGCTTCTGCGGGGGTTGCCTCCGATAGCGGCGGATACATAACCGGGCTTGTCACCACATGCACGGGTATTATCAACAGCTATCCGGCGGACACCACGAACTGGTTTTTCAGAGGACAGCACAAAGTCATACAATATTACGCCTATTTCATATTCCCGCGCGGCAGCGGTGCGGGCACAGCTGTCAAGCCGAAGCCTTTCCTTTTCATCAACCCCTATGAGTTGTACTCGGGCAAAAGCGGTTACAGGGACGAGGACAACTATGTCTTTGAGAACCGGTGGATATCGCCCACGGGCAAGACCATAGGAGAGCTGGTGGTATCCTGGAACAAGAATTCGGCCACGGACAAGATAACGGTGGACTCCAGGGACTATGTCACGTACAAGTTCATAAACTACATGGGGTTGACGCAGACTATAATAGAAAACGGACAGGAACGCCTACCTGACGAGACCGGACTGTATCATATAAACCTGTATATTAACGGCGAACTGGCGGCTGTTACTTTCTTTGAGATGAAGGACTGATCAACTGATTTAATTAATAATGAATAATTAATAATAACGGCAAAAAGGCCATTATTCATTATTGATTGAACGGAAAAAGGTTCAAAATGGCCCAAAATTACATAAAGACAGACAGGCTGAACAACTGCTACGTCCTCGCGGGCGCAGACGATTTTTTCAGGGCCGAGTTTGTCAGGGAACTGCTCGAGACATTCCTGACGGGTAAAGTGGACGACTCTTCCATCGAAAAATATGATGTTTCCGACGATAACAGCGTACGTGTCGTAAACAGCATAATCGAGTCCGCATCAACGCCTCCGTTTTTTTCGGAAAAGAAATTCATTCTTGTCACCAATTTTATGGATTTTAAAAAAGACGAACTCTCACAGCTTGCGGCGTTCACCGGGGCGGTGCCTGACTGCACGGTGCTGGTGCTGGCGTCGGAGATGCCGGCAAAAAAGTTGATGGACGCAGGCATTGCATCAAAACTGATTATAAACCTGTCCGCATCGGACGCTTCCGATATCAAGGACTGGACAATAGAATATCTCAAAACGCAGGGAAAAAAGATATCCCCCGAAGTGCTCAATTATGTCGTGGCGGAATCGAACGGGGAACCTGCCGTGGTAAAAAATGAGATAGATAAAGCGCTTCTTTTCATAGGAAACAGGGAAGAGATATGCATGGATGATTTTTTAAAGACACGCGGTGTAGAGAAAGGGTATACGCTCGATGATCTGACCGAGGCCATAGCCGACATGGACGAGAATAGGACTTTTTTGATTTTTGAAAAGCTGTTTGAGAACACGGCGCCCGAGCAGATGTTGGGGTTTATATTTTACCAGATAAAAAAACTGTACATATTCAGGTATTTCCTCCGGACGGGGGAGGTAAACAAGGCCTTTAAATATGTATTCGCAAAGGATGTTGATAAGGTAAAAAGGCAGAGCAAGAACTTCGCCAATGTGCCGTACGCGGATATGCTAAACATAATAGCGGAGGCTGACAGGAGAGTGAAGCTCTCGAACAGGGACAGGGCTAAAACAATATTGTTTGTGATGCTTCAGAAGATATTTTTAAGGGCGGAAGGCAAAAATTTTTAAGATCAATTAAAATTTAATAATAGCCGTATTGGGGATGTAAATGCAGCCGCAGACTTAAAGTTTGCGGCTTTTTGTATTTGTTAGTGGCCGGTTCAATAGCATCCCGGCCGAAACTATTGCACAGCCGGTATCCGCGGCCGGCTCAGGGCGATAGGAACGTTGTTTTTTTTGTTTAGATGCCCGGTATGACATCCGGTTTTTCCGCGTGTAGTGTTTATACTTTGCGCGAGTCCGGGCCTGCACTTACCGTAATTCGCAGTGCCGGCTTCGCGGGAACGGTTTGATAGATGCCTGTCGTGGCGGACGAGGCTGAGTCAATGAATTGAAAAAAAAAGACCATAAAAGAAACGAGGAGGAACCATAAGCCGGGAGGAAAGGAAACGAATTTGTATCAGATGGTTGTTGGATTTGCGACAAACGGTTCGGACCGAAAAACGGTAGACGGTAAATAATATTTCCCCTGCAATTAATAAAAAAAAAACCGCGGCGCAAGCCGCGGTTTTTGTCTGAGGTGATTACTTCCCGGATTTTGCGTATGCCGTAGCGTTGGATTTATAACGGGCGGCAGTATTTTTCTTCATCATTCCGGACTGGACCGCTTTATCAACCAGTTTATACAGGGAAGGAAGCTGTTTTGCGGCTTCTTCCGGAGTCGCTTTCCTGATCTTTTTAACCGCGTTCTTTACCGCTGACATCGTACCTTTCCTTCTCTCGGTTCTTTTTGCTGTTTTCCTCAAGTCCTTTATGGACGCTTTTAAATTCGGCATTTCTTTATTACCTCCAATGGTTTCATAAAAAGATAAATGATTATATAACAAAAAAGCCGACAGTGTCAACTGTTTTTAGGAAAGGTGTTTTTAGGGAATGGCGTCTCAAAGGAAAGGAAACGCTCTTTCCCCTACACCTCGCCGTTACTGCGCAAACGTTTGCGCGTTTGCGCACTTAAATGCGCTATTGCACGTTACACGCCCAATAAAATAAGGCCAAAAATGACGGCATGATGATTGCTACTCTATTTATATAACTGAAATCAAAAACATCAATTGGCGGCGGGAGAATGGACAAAAGAACCCTAATAATAATAAATCCCGAAAGGTTCAACTATGAACCGCAAAAAGTTGCCGGTTTCATTGATTTCGTCCATGACTCGTTGGGGGTTGAAGCTGTTGTGGCACTTTCTCCGCGTGACGCGGGCAGGATTGCGGCAATGGCGGATGATTACGAATTTATCATGGCAATGGCCGGGGACACCAATATTAAAGAAATCCTAAAAAAAATAAACCCCGAGAGCCAGTTGCTTGCCATTATACCCGGATATGACTATGAAATTGTGAAAAAGTGGTATGCGAAATTCCTTGAGCTGGTCAAGACCGCGAGGCGCGATAAATCCATATCAGGTCTTATGAATGGAAGGATAATAGTGCGGTGCTGATATGAACTCAAATACGAATACGCTCATGATAACAAGGAATATCAGGACGGGATTCGGCACTCAAACTATAAAATGGTTCACACCCCGCGTTAGAGGGGGCGGTAAGTCGTTTGTTCTGCCGCGTGCTGCGCGCTCCGCCCGGAGCCCGTGGCCGCGGTGGCGGTTTTTTACCTGCTGTTTGAACCGGTATTAATCGCAAGGCATGAGGCAAGCACAATATAGGAGGCGGCCATGAGGAACATAAAGGAAGCAAAGATATTCTTTAACAGGCAGTGCAGCCCCGGCAGCAGCCTCAGGTTATGGAACCGTGTAAAAAATGTTGTACGCAACATGCTTTACGGGCTGAATATAACCGATATTGAGGCACCGCAACAACTTGTGGAGAGCATAAACAAACCGGCTGACGGACACAGGGTCCTGTACATAGCGGCCGGCGATGACGGGACAGTGAACCTGCTCATTAACAGCATTATGAAAGCAAAAGTTCAAGGCAGCAGTGTGATAGGCGCGGTCGGGCTGGGGTTCAGGAATGATTTCCATAAAAATCTGAAAAAAGTCAGGCACGTAAAAGGAGTGCCGGTCAGGCTTGATTACCGCAACACGATAGATCAGGACCTGATAAGGGCCGAGTGTCTGGCCGCGGATGGCGGGCAGGAGAATTTTTTCTGCGCCGGCAGCGCCAATGCGGGTATAACGGCAGGCGGCAGCCATTATTATAATACAGGCCGCGGCCTGTTCGGGTTCCTGCGCGGTGTTTCACCAAAAACAGCCATACTGGCGGCGTCGCTTTGTTCTCTGGTTAAAGCACAAAAGACACCGGCACGGCTGGTGGTGGGAGGCAGGGAGACGGGACTGATGGATATTTTCAACGTGAGTTTTAATAACAACCAGTACTTTGCCGGAGGCTTAAAATATGACACGGCGGTGGGGCCGGATGACGGTCTCATGGCGGTCAATGTGTGTACGGGTATTGACGCTGTGGCAAAAATGGCAGCGGTGTTCGGGAGTTTGAGCGCCGGGATGTTCAAGTGTCCGGAGAATACGGCCAGTTTCAGGGATAAGAGCGCGGTTATGGAGTCGGAAGGCGGGTTTGCTTTTGAATATGACGGTGAGATTGCCATGATAAAGAGGGCAAGTCTTTCTGTCGAACGGCAGGTGATAAGGTGCTGCTCATAAATACGATGGATGTGGTCAGGAATATGGTAATAAGCGACTTTGCGGGTGCATTTGCCATACACCCTGCACAGTCTGATAAATTGTTGGAGCGTGATTTAAAAGTCATCAGGCCGGACAGCGGAGCTGTCCCGGCCATTGACATGGATACGGTCGGGAAGGAGTTTAAAACGCGGTATATTCGGGGAGGTTTATACCGCGGGCCGGGTTAGCGTGAAGGCGGTTTTGAGTGATATAGCTGCCGCAGGCACATTGCCGGCAGGTATATAGTCGCTGCTGTGACGCTTAACCCGGCCTTGGGGGATGACAGGGCAAGGCAACCCGCACAAGGCAAGACCGCTTACAATGTGACGGAGATGATAAACTGAAAATCCGGCGGATGTTTTTTAGGACG
>JAJFUW010000091.1 GCA_021372235.1 Spirochaetia bacterium | reverse complement strand
TGACACGCAGGGCCTGCTCCGCCTCTTTCAGTTCGCTTATATCGGCCATTGTCAGAAAATTCGCGGGCTTTCCCCGGTAAATTATTGACCTGTCGTATATATCCACCCATCTTGTCTCTCCGCCACCGGTCATGATTCTGAACCGGTAGTTTTGAGGGTCTATGTTATTGCCATTCATCCTCTCGCTGAGCCTGTGCCGCACTATTTTCCTGTCGTCAGGATGCACGATCGAAACCATCTCAGCTGCTCACCGGCCCGGGATAATATTACCTCCCCGCTATAACCTGATATTCCGGCAAACGCGCTGTTGAAATAGACATACCTGCCCTCCGCGCTATGACAATACCCAACATCGACTGTTCCGACAGCGTCCTGAACTTTTTCTCGGACGCCCTGATTGCCTCTTCCGCCAGCATCCTTGATGTTATATCCTTCATGACGCCAGGCATCCTGGCGTTTTTTTGTCCTCATCAGGCAGGTATATCCCGTCGTCTGCCAGGTATACATATTCCCCCGATTTGCACCTGAACCGGTACTCCTCCTGAAACTTGCCGCGCACCGCTTCGACAGCCTCAAATTTTTCAAACACCCGCACCCTGTCATCCGGATGTATCATCCCTTCCCTGATGTCGCTGCTTACCTCGCGGTTGAATTCACCCCCGTTAAAACCCGATATGCCCTCGACCGTCGCGGTCCATGTGCCTTCCGTCTTTTGTCCTGTGAAATGTCTCAAACCTGACGGACTCTCCCCGTTTCATCCTTGCGTATTGTCTTGCCATGTTCCCTAAATCCACGGCAAAGTCAATTTCGTCCGGGGCATTTTCCGCTCGTGTAGCCGGCCATTTTGCACGTTCTGTCATTTACCCCGATAAAAAAACGTGTTGACCGCTTCCAAATTTTTTCCCCATTATTATCTGCCAACTTACTGTTTGTTAACCCGGGCATTACCATTGCCCTGAACTGCCGCCGCCCCATTCTCCCGTATCTGTGGGCGCCAAATCCTGCGCCGCGTTTTCCACGGATTTAACTTTTTTGACCATATTACCGCTTCTTTTGCGCAGCAGAATCACGGCTGCAATTGCGCCTGACAGCAAAACTGCCCATGTCATAATCATCCATAGAGGCAGCCGCCTGTGCTGCGGGGTGCTGAAAATCTTTTTCAGCGCCCTTGCCCCTTCATATATGCCTCGGCCGTAATCATCCTCCTTGAAGTGCGGGACCATCCCTGGCTGTATGACTTCCGTCATTATCTTTTCATAGAATTTTTCGTCCATTCCTCCGGCTTCCACGGCTATCTGCCTGTCATTTACGGATATTAAAAGCACCGCCCCGTTCCCGGTGTCTCCGCCGACTTTCCAGTTTCTGAATAAATCTGCGGCATAACCTTCTATGCCGTCCTGCGCCGCTTCAAAATCATCAAGCGCCCGTATGGTCACAACCTGCATTTCTATCCCGGTTTCACGTTTGACTGACGCGAGCATCTCTGAAATGGACAGTTTATCTGTCTGCGCGAGTACACCGGCAAAATCACTTATAAAATCCCCCGCCTTATCCGGGTAAACAGCGCCTGAAAAAAGCGCGGCAAACCCTGCGGCCGCTATGATGCCTGTCAATATCGCCTTAAAACGCCCGGCTGCCATTTATGCCCATCCTCCGCCGCGGCCCATATAACCGGCCGGTTTTTACTGCCCAAAAGTTATTGAGTCTGCGCGCGCTTTTTCCGTTTTTTCCGCGGGAAAAAATTCAGCGAGTTTCTCCCCCACTATTCCTATGCCGCCGCATAACGCCAGAGAGAATTGTTTTTGTTTCAACTGCTGAATCACCGCGTCCCTGACGCTGTCCCAAAATTCCATGCCAACTTTCGAATTTATCCCGTCATCTCCGAGCACCGCGAACTTGCGGTCTGTTACGGATATATAGAACATGACGGAGTTTTTGTCGGGATTGTTCCTCATGCCGAGTGCGGTGAAAGAAGCCCTGGCGTTCCTCATGGGGTCCCGCCCTGACCGTTTTTCGAAACGGACCGATATGACGGCGGTGGTCCTCGATTCGGCGCCGGCAATAGCCGCGGCTATTTCCGCACGGTCGCTCTCTGAAAGGATTTTTTCAATGCCTGCCATATTTTCCCCTTTTCCGTTTAAACAATTTATTATATCACGGTAAGCACGAGGTGTAAAGCCGCGGGGATGGCCGGTATGAAAAACAGGACGCGGTCAATATCCCGATTTTTTTCCGGTAAGTTCCTTGAGTATTATTTTGATGACATGGGTCGATTCCAGTCCCGACTCCCTGAAAACTTTGTACTCTTTTCCTGTCATATGCTTCATTATGGTTTTTAATCCCTTTATTTTTCCCGGTCCCCGCATTATTATCGTGGCCTTCCCAAACCCTATGACGCTTTTGTACCTAAAACCGTGCCCGCACGCATCCGGTGCGGTCACAAGTTCATGATCCGAATCAACCTCAAAACAGACATTGGAATTTTTCTTCAGTATCTCCAGTTTTCTGCCCTCTCCGGCGCAGTGCAGGTAAACGCATCCGCTCGAGTATCCGAAGTTAAATGGCAGAACATACGGTTTATCCTCGTCAACAAATCCTATACGGCAGACTTTTGCTAAATTTATTACATCCTCTATTTCACTCCTGCTCATAATTTCCTTTTCTCCCCTTCTCATCGCAGGCTTTTCCGCGGTCAAACGCTTAAGAACGGCGTTCTTCCCGCCGCCGGTTCCGGCCTTCTTTTTGATTTCAAATTTCATGCCGCATTTTTCCATTTTGCCTCCATATACACCTCCCGCCGGAGCTTACAGTCTTCCCGATGTTTCCAGGTCCAACCGTTTAAAAAAAACTTTCATAAACTTATGTCTCTCTTTTGCAATGCGTTTTCCTTCCCGCGTAAATATTCGGCCCTTTACATGACGCAGTTTAACCATATATTCCCTGTAGGCTGTGTCATCCGCAGTATACGCCTTTGTTTTGAGGACGTCTATATCGCTGTTATGCAGTTTCGCGCCTGTCTCGCCCGCAAAAAGGAACGCCCTGCCTATCCCGACCGCGCCTATGGAGTCCAGTTTGTCCGCGTCAAAAAGACATCTGGCCTCAAGTGTTTCGGGCCTTAAACTGCCGCGGAAACGGTGTGCCGCGATACAATGGCACACCGCCTCAATTATATCCTCTCCTGCATTATGCTTTTTCAGTATCTGCCTTGCCATTAATGCGCCTTTTGCGGCATGGTCAATCCTGCCGCCGGACTTATCCTCTATGCCCCTCGCTATATCATGCAGTGCCGCGGCCAGGTTGACGATAAAAACATCCGCTTTTTCCCTCTTTGCGATGTGCTCCGACAGCCGGTATACGCGCCGGGTGTGTTCCAGGTCATGGGAGCCGCGGGACAAAGAATGGATTTTTTTTGATTCGTTAATTACATCCCGTAACAGTTTGCGGTTCATTTTTGCTCCGGTTTTAGAGTTGTCCACGCTGGGTGGTTTTTTATCCAATAGCCCCATAACCCTGCAGCCAATAAACAAGATCAAAGGCTCTGAATATCTATAATCCTGTAAATATATCGCGTCGTTGCTCTCAAATATTGGCTGCAAGATTAATAGGTTATTGGCTGTGTTTAATTGTTCCTTACCGTTCCGCACTGTGTCTCATTGTCATTTTTCAGAAGCGATTTTAGGACCTATACCCGGACATTGGCACAGCCGCAGATAGTGAGTTCCTCCATCATCCACCCCGCGGCCCTCATTTCTATCGCATCGCTGTATTCATGACTGCGTGATGAAGACATGGAACTTGTTCCTGTCCGCTATCCCGCCCCGCATGGCGCCGGGATTGTAATAAGCGGGCGGTATGTCTCCCGCTTTAGCCGGTATGAACTGCTGACTCGCCGCTTTTACAAAAATCCGGTAAATACCGCACAGGCCGTGCTCCGTGCTGTGTTTCCCGGCCTCGTGATAGGCGCTTGTGCCGCCGTTAAATAACATCTTTGCCATGAGCCTTGCCGGTTCGACAGGCCCATGATTCAAGCCATACGACCGGTTTGTCAGTATCATGCTGCCTGATATTTTCGATGGCTCCGACGGCAGGACGGCGAGTTATTTTTTTCAGCCCCTGCGGCCCGAACCCGCCCTTTACCCCCCACTCATTGCAATAACAGCAGTCCACGTTATCTCTATCTCTAATTTTTTTGAACCGTCCGGTCCGCCATGATAGTTTTTTTCAAATTAAGGTCCCCGTCAAGCACATTGAAATCAGCCATTGCTCCCGGCCTGATAACCCCAATATCATCGATACCCAGCAATGACGCCGGATTATAGGCCACTGTCCTTAATGCCTGCTCGCAGGTAATGCCGCACCATTTGACCGCGTTCTGAACCATCCGGCATAACGGCGTTGTACTGCCCGCCAGCCTGCCGTCCCGCAGGTATGCTGCCCCGTTTTTCAGCGTATAGCGCCCGAACCCGGTATCCACCGGCCCCCTCTTACAACCGGCTGCCGCGCAGGAGTCTGTCACGAGTATTATCCTCTGCGGCCCTATCAGTTCAAATGCCATTTTCATGATGGCCGGGTGCACATGGGCCCCGTCAGCTATGAGTTCGGCATAAATCCCGCTTTCCGCTATTGCCGCAAAAGGCCCGGGTTCCCTGTGATGCATCCCTGCCATAGCATTGAAAAGATGTGTCACGCTCTTTATACCTGCATTTATCGAGGACTTTGTCTCTTCGTAACCGGCTGTTGAATGGCCAAAACACGGCACCACCGAACGCCTCAGGCATTCATCAATGACCCGCCGCGAACCCTCGACCTCGGGAGCAATGGTCATCAGGCGTATGGGCGTTTTTTTGCCGGCCAGCCTGAGTGCGGGTCCTGCATCACGGCCTATGAATTCTGCCGGAATCATTCCTTTTTTTTCGATGCTTATGCACGGCCCCTCGAGGTAAGCTCCGAGGACTGCCGCGCCGCGTCCCCTGCCTGAACGGGCATTCTTTATGAGGCCCAACTGCATGCTATTGCCGCCGTAAAAGCATGCAAATACAACCGAGGTAACGCCTGTTTTGAGATAATAGGAAGTTATACGCCTGATGGACCTGACGGATTGTATATGCTGTATGTCGAGGCCGAGGGCCCCATGGGCATGTATGTCTATAAATCCCGGGGACAATATCATGCCTTTCAAATCCATTTTTTTCCCGGGCATGGTGCGTGCCGCAGCCGGGCCGTACAGCGCCTTTACCCTGCCGTGTTCTGTTTCCACGCAATCCTGCGGGATAAATTTTACCCCGTCGAATATTTTAGCGTTTATGATTATCATACGCCTGCCCCTCCGATACAAAACGTCCCGCGTTCCCTGTTCTACCGTGCTGTTATCCGCTTTGGGAACCTGCTCGCGCGTTTCTTTGAGCACCGGATTTTGCCTTTTGGTGAAAAGTATCACTCTGTAAAAATCACATTTTTGATTTCGTCCACTCCGGCCGCGGCCCTAAACTTCATACAGGTTTTCCCCATTTGCCTGATTCTTGAAAGCCCTGCCCGCATCAATGTCAAACCTGCGGCCTGTGACGTATACCATACCGGGGTAACGGATCCTTTTTCTCCCCAGCAATCAACTTTGCCGCTTCACTAACAGCCGCAATTAACTGAGCCTTGCCGAACTCGAAAAGTCCATGAAGCATATCTTTTTGCCATTTTGTTCGATGAATTTTACGGATGCCATGTCAACATCGCCTGTTTATTTTATGGAAACAAGTTCCAGTTCGAACGTCAAATCCTTGCCCGCGAGCGGATGATTCCCGTCCATGGTCACATGCGTGTCTGTCACCTGCGTTATCGTGACCTCGAACATCCCCTGTTCCCCGCCAACCTGAAGCTGCATCCCTTTTTCGGGGGTTATGTGTTCCGGTATCTCTTTACGTTCCACGACCGCGATGGCCTCCTCCAGTACCGGTCCGT
>JAJFUW010000023.1 GCA_021372235.1 Spirochaetia bacterium | reverse complement strand
GTATAATATAGATTACATTCAAAGGGAAAAGAATGGCTGATAAAATGAACACTATAGCTGTCGTTTCAAAGTTGTTTTCCAACTTTTTTGTCCATGAGGTATTGCAGGGCATAGAACCGCATCTTTTCAAGGGACCTTATGAGGTCAATTATTACCCGACCACCGGCAGGATAGACATAGAAAAAGACATGCTAAAAACCATACTGTATGAAAGACGCGCCGACGCGCTCATATCGATAAGCACACCCATGGACGAAGACCTGATGCAGGCTTATAAAAATTCCGGCATACCGGTTGTATTCATCGAAGAGTCCTGCGAGGGCGGACACACGGTAAAAGTCGACAATGTCAAGGGTTCTTTCATAGCAACCGAATACCTCATCAAAAAGGGGCATAAGAAAATAGGGGTCATCGCAGGAGAGTTTCTGGACAAGAGGACAAACTCGATGGTCATCGAGAGGCTGATAGGTTATAGAAAGGCTATTGAAGACTACGGCAGGAATTTTAACGAAAAATGGGTCAAACACGTGGCTTACTATACTTTTGAAGAGGGCAAGGAAAAAATGAAGGAGTTCCTGAACGAGAACGCGGGCCTGGACGCCGTGTTTTGCGCGGCCGGGGACCTGTGCGCCATGGGTGCCATGGAAGAGTTGCGCGAGCGGAATATAAAAGTTCCTGAAGATGTCTCCATAGTGGGCTACGACGATATACTGACAGCACAGTACAACAAACCGTCATTGACAACCGTAAAGCAGCCGATAGAACAGCTGGGGTCAGAGGCTTTTGAACTGGCGGTAAAATGCATTACCGGTGAGGTGAGCAAGGACGAATCAAAACTGATAATCCTCGATCCAAAGTTCATACAACGCAATTCCGCTTAATCCCCCCATGATTTTGTGAAGAAAAACAGGAAGGGTTGAACTAAAAATATTATTGTAGTTTTAACAATAAAATCGTATAATTTTTCTATATTAGCGGTTTAGCGCTAAACCGGTCTTATTTCGCGTTCAACGGATACATAAACGGAGGAAAATATGAGCATAACGATAAAGGATGTTGCAAAACACGCCGGAGTCTCGCACACAACCGTTTCAATGGTCATTCATAATGACGCGCGTATAACGGCAGAGACAAAGGAAAAGGTAACAAAGTCAATCAAGGAGTTGAAATACCACCCAAACATAATGGCCCGGGGCCTGGTCCAGGGCAGGACAAATAACATTGCTGTCATAGCAACATATTTCTCCTCGTTCTTTGAGATGAATTTTTTGAAAGGACTCGAGCAGGAAATGGGTGACAGCGAATACCAGATAAACGAATACTCGACACGCGCCAGGCCCGGAGTAAAAGAGGGCATAATGGAGACGATTATATATGGTAAAAGGGCGGACGCACTGATAGCACTCTCAATAAAACCATCGAAAGAACTGCTCGAGGAGTTCAAGTCAGCATCAATACCTGTTGTCCTGGTGGAAGAGAACTTGAAAGGCACACACTCGGTCAAGGCTGATAATTTCAGGGGAGGATTCCTCGCGGGCGAACACCTGATGCAAAAAGGACGTAAGAACATCGGGGTCGTCGTGGGTATGCTGGACGGAGACGAAGTCGGCACAAGCCCGGCGGAAAGGCTTAACGGATTCAAAAAGGCACAGGCGGATTTTGGTATCAAGTTTGATAAAAAATATGTGTACGAGATAAGAAATTTTGATTTCAACGACGGCAGGGAAGCATTGAACGAGTTCCACAGGCGGGGGTGCAAACTTGACGGCGTATTCTGCGCGGCCGGAGACTACATCGCCATGGGATTCATGCAGGAATGCGGACAAAAGGGGATAAAAATCCCCGACGACATATCCGTGGTCGGTTATGACGACCTGGAGATGTCGGCTATTGTAAATCCGCCGCTGACCACCATAAGGCAGTCCATAAGCGAACTTGGCAGGGAAGCTTATAAAATAGCAGTGGATGCCATCAATAAAAAAATAAAGGAACCAAAACAGATAATCCTGCAGCCGGAACTTGTAGTGAGAAAAAGCAGCTGATGATAATGTCCCACAGTCTCATGGAGGCCGCGGTTACAACGGCGGTTTTACAACACTTCTATACGACAAACAGCACTTGTACGCGCGACCTTTATGAGACTGTCTTAAAACGAAAAGAAATATTTTTTTTCGCGCAACATCTTGTTTTACGAAAGATGTTGCCACAATATGTTGTGTCATTTTCGTTAGGAAAATACTTTTGTGACAGTCTCTTTATGGCCGCGCAGCGGGCAACTCTGCCTAACTATCCGCGTATGTGTGTTGTTGATATTAAACGGAATAGAAACCACTCCCCGGCGCACCCTAAAAGGGCGGCTGCCATGGCGAGTCGTCAGATTGCAACTTAAGGAAACAAGCCGGGAGCCAATAGCCAGGAGGATAAGGGACGAAGAGGCGGGCCAAAAGGAAGCAAGAAGACTTGTTTTTGTCCTGCTCGTATTTTCTCCTGGTTCGTCTCCTTTCCTTTTGGCTCCTGGCTCGTTTCTTCAAATGGATAGTCTTTAAACAGCCCCTCTCGTTCATGCAGCGGACACATCCAAACTCTGTTAAAACGCTTTATCTTTTGAGAGGAAAGCCCATAAACTCTATGGTTTTATAAAAATAGTCGATGCGAAAATTGATGCCTTCGCCGAGGACAGCGATATAGTGGGCGGCGGCGATGTGAACGTCAGGAAAGTGGCGGCGATACACATACCGGACGCGGAAAAGGTCCGGAACGAAGGCGAGACCACTTTTACTTTTATACGGGACCTAAAGGATGAGGAAGGTAAAAGGGTTTTCCCGGGCCTGTATGTAATATTTGTTTTATTTATTTGGTTAAAAATCCATCTGACGTCCGGATAAATTTATCTTTACAAAATTTGCATAATTTGCAATAATATCGACTGTATTTTTTTGTGAAAATATTTTGGCAGACAAAAGACGGTTAATAACCGTAAAACAAGTTTAAAATCTTTGAAGGAGGTACTTGTTACATGGCAGATCCTGTAGTAGTAGAAGCTGTAAACCAGGCTGTCCAGGTCGCGACCGAAGTCGTAAAGCACGGCGGCGAGCATATAAAGCTCGCAACGCTTTCCGGCTTTGAAACAAAAGCGCTTTGGACCGTTTGGGCATCGTCATTGGTAGCTATAGGCTACGGTTTTTACATGATGTTCCAGATTCTCGGCATGCCAAAAGGCACCCAAAAAATGATCGAGATCAACGAAGAGATCAAAAAGGGCGCAAAAGCTTATCTGTCAAGGCAGTTCGGCACCATTGTTTGGCTGGTAGCCGGGCTCGCGGTTCTTCTGTTCTTTACAACCAAAGTAGACCCTTCGCTTGGACTCACGTCGGCGCAGGCATCGATGGTTCAGTGGGGAAGGGCGCTGGCTTTTGTGGCCGGAGCGCTTGCGTCGGCCCTGACAGGGCTTGGCGGAATGCTCCTCGCGGTTGAGGGCAACGTCCGCGTTGCGGCTGCGGCCGTGGACAAGGGCAAGAAAGTTGCTTTAACAGCGGCGTTCAGGACTGGCACCGTGGCCGGAATGTTCACCATCGGCCTGGGTCTTCTCGGCGCGACCTCTATATTCCTGATATTCCAGTCAATACCTTCGGCCATTTCCGACGTCCTCGTAGGATTCGGATTCGGCGGATGCCTGCTCGCCCTCTTTATGAGGGTCGGCGGAGGCATATACACTAAGGCTGCGGACGTTGGAGCGGACCTTGTTGGTAAGGTAGAAAAAAACATACCCGAAGACGACCCGCGCAACGCGGCCACGATAGCAGACAACGTGGGCGACAACGTAGGAGACTGCGCGGGTATGGCTGCGGACATATTTGAGTCGTATGAAGTAACACTCGTTGCGGCAATGATTCTCGGCGCATCGGTGTTTGGCAACCTCGGGGTAATATTCCCGCTGTTCGTCCGCGCCATCGGAGTGTTCGCGTCCATCATCGGCACATACTGGGTCAGGGCAAAGAACGACGAAGAACACTCCATGAAACCGATACAGAGGGGATTCATGGTTGCGTCAATCCTTTCAGTAGTGGGATTCGCTATAACCACAATAACGTACCTGATACCGGCAATAGGCGAGTATATGGCGCTCAATCCGGCAAAGTTCGCCGGAGCGTCAGCGAACGCGGCAACAGTACTCGGGTGGAAACTTTTTATAATCACCACCGTGGGCATACTGCTTTCGTTCCTCATCTCCCAGCTTACTGAATATTTCACGTCGACCGAGACGAAACCCGTCCAGGAGATTGCAAAAGCAACACTCACCGGACCGGCAACAGTCATACTGACAGGCACGGCCGAAGGTATGGAAAGTTCTGTTTGGTCCATCATCTCGATAGCGGCGGCACTCGCGACATCGATACTCGTGTTCGCGATATCGCCTGTCGGCGATCCGGCAACGGTCGTTGCGCAGACGCTGTACGGCATATCGCTTGTAGGCCTCGGCATGTTGACGGTAACGGGCATAATCGTGTCGGAAGACACGTTCGGCCCGGTATCTGACAACGCGCAGGGTATAGGCGAAATGGCAAAACTGCCTGAAAAGGGCAGGAAGGTCCTCGATGAACTGGATGCCGTAGGAAACTCGACAAAGGCCATCACAAAGGGTTTCGCAATCGCGACGGCTGTTATCGCCGCCGTATCGCTGTTCGCTTCGTTCAAGGAAGTAACAGGCATGGAATTTGTCGACATCACGAACCCCAAAGTATTCGTAGGGCTCCTGATAGGCGGCTCGATACCGTTCCTTTTCTCGTCACTTTTAATAAGGGCTGTATCCAGAGCGGCGTTTTTGGTTGTTAACGAAGTACGCAGGCAGTTTAAGGAAATCAAAGGCCTGATGTCGGGTAAGGAAAAACCGGAATCGGCCAAAGTTGTTGATATATGCACGACAGCGGCGCTGCACGAACTCGTTTCACCCGCGCTTCTCGCGGTGCTCATGCCCGTAGCCATTGGTTTCCTGCTGAAGGCCGAGGGCCTGGCAGGCTACCTCGCGGGAGTCATCCTCGTCGGTCAGTTAATGGCGGTTTACCTGTCAAACACCGGCGGAGCATGGGATAACGCAAAGAAAACAATCGAACAGATGGGATTAAAGGGTACTGATAGGCACAAAGCGGCGGTTATCGGCGACACAGTCGGCGACCCGTTCAAAGACACAGCGGGCCCGGCACTGAACCCGCTCATTAAGGTCATGAACCTTGTTGCGCTCCTGATTGCCCCCATTATCGTCAGTTACGAAGGTTATTCACCGACGGTTATCATCGTCATTGTGATATGCCTCGGAGCGGTTATATGGGGCCTCATGTACTCAAAGAGGGTTGACTCTACAACGGAGGCCATCGCGGCTGAAGTTGCGGGCGCGACAGGCGGCAATAAAAAGGCAAAAAAGTAATAAGCACGTTTTGACATAGACAGAGGCCGGCGAAAGCCGGCCTCTGTTGTTTTAGGGGGAATAGGTACTATATGCCCTCAACAAAAATTTTTCCACTCAGTCGGGAAAAATATGTTATATTGTCTTACCGTACCTGACCCAACATAACCGGAGGTTTTATTGTGGAAGTAGGCATAGTAGGTTTACCCAACGTCGGCAAGTCGACCACATTTAACGTTTTGACCGGGACAAAAGGTGCGGCTGTCGCCAATTACGAATTCTGTACCATTGACCCGAACGTGGGGATAGTGGCGGTCCCGGACCCGCGGCTTGATTTTCTATACAAGGTATATAACGACGGTAAGACCACGTACGTCCCGGCTTCTTTTAAATTCGTCGACATTGCGGGGCTGGTAAAGGGCGCGTCAAAGGGCGAGGGGTTGGGCAACAAGTTTTTGGCCAACATCAGGGAAGTGGACGCGATAGCGCATGTTGTGCGCGTTTTTACAGACCCGAACGTGGTGCGAACCCTCGGAAAACTCAACCCCATAGGTGATATAGAGACCATTGAGACAGAACTCATGCTGGCGGACCTGGAGAGCGTGACAAAAGGATTCTCAAAAATAGAACGCACGGCAAAGACCGGCGCGGACAAGGAAATAATATTAAAATATGAGGTTTTAAAAAAGGTAAAGGACGCGCTCGAAAACGGGATACCCGCAAGTGCTGCAGGGCTCACTAAGGAAGAAAAACCAATGGTAAAAGAGTTGGGGCTCATGTCGTTGAAACCCATGCTCTACGTTCTCAATACCGACGAGGACAAAATAGAGGGTTTTGAGCGGAATTTCCCCGAACTGGTTGAATACATAAAAAAACGCAACGCTGAATACGTGGTCATCTCTGCCAGGATAGAGGGTGAGATGATGGAACTGGGCGAGGAAGAACGCAAGGAGTTTTTAAAAGAACTGGGGTTTGAATACAAGGGGTTTGACGAATTCATACGCCACGCCTACAGCCTGCTCGATCTCATCACGTTCCTCACGGCTGGCGCACAGGAAGTCCGCGCCTGGCCCATCAGGAGGGGCTCAAAGGCTGAAGAGGCCGCGGGAAAGATACATTCCGATATCCAGAGGGGTTTCATAAAGGCCGAGATAATGAAATTTACGGATTTTGAAAAGGTTAAGGACGAAGTAAAGATGAAGGAACAGGGGTTACTCCACTCCGAAGGCCGCGACTACATAATGCAGGACGGGGATATAGTACATTTTAAATTCAACGTCTAAAAATGCCGTTAAAAAAAATGAAACAAGGGGTAAAAGTACTGCATGTACAAGGCGTTGTTCCGCCGGTGGAATTATATAACTAAAATTTTTATATTTACGAAATCAAAATATCATTTCTGACATACCTTTCTCAATAATAGGACATTCCAGGACAACCCGTTCCATACATGATACACAAAACAATTGGTCGGTATTCGCGCAGTTTCGTCTATTGACATTCACGAAACTATGAAATAAAATATATAAATTTAGAGGGGCCGGGATAATAAAAAAATAGCAGACGGAATATTTCTTTTTTTGTGCTACAACGGTTTTTGACATCAATACCGCGCGCGGGAATGGAAATATATATATAAGGTTAAAATATACTACCGGGGGTGGGAAATGGCAAAGAAAATGGCTGATTTTTTTGGCAAGGCGGGAAAACCCTTACTAAATATATTCCTGTTCCTGGTTGTCCCGTTATGTATTGCGGCTGTCAGCCGCAGGTACGATTACAATTCCGCGTGGGGCAAAACAGTCAGGTTCCTGATATCCCCGGCGATTGTAAATACTCTTATGGCGGCCGGTTATCTTACAGTACTTTTTATCAGGGTCCTGCGTGCGAAGTTAAAACCCGAGCTCCTGGATGGATTCGGCATATTCATGCTTTTCTATATCGGCTTGCGCGTACCACAGGATTTTCTGACCTCCATAGCAGGTTTTTATTTCACACCGTTGTCAATACTGTACCTGATGATACTCCTGTCGTGTATGGTCTATTATAAAGGGTCGGAACACGCGGCGTCGGTGATAAAAAAGATTGCGTTATATATGAAGAAAAAGGCGTCAGGGACTGGAAATGTGCTGAAAAAGACCTCTGAAAAATCAATCAAAGCTATAGGAGAGACCTCAAAAACATCCATACAGAAGGTCGCATCCATCAAGGATAAAAGAAAAAAAA
>JAJFUW010000235.1 GCA_021372235.1 Spirochaetia bacterium | reverse complement strand
GGTTTTTACGCGGCTTTTTAGCCGCGGAGCAGGCATAAAACAAAGGCAAAAACAAGACAAGATACAAGAAACAAAAGTAAGGCGGGACCATGCCAAATGGCCCTCTGTTCCGCAGTGCGACCCTTCTGTTTTGCTTATAACCGTTTTCCGCCTATATATATCTGTCATTACAATATAATTGTTCCCGTAATTAGTATTCTGTAGAGACTGAGCTTGTCTTAGTCTCTGGAACAGTTTGCTTTTAAGCAGATGGTGCTTCTTATATGAACATTGATTTACTGACATATTCGAGGGAGGCGGCCGCTTAAAGGTTTATTTATTTATATGGAGACCTCGAATGTACAAAAAAAATTGATGTTACCCCCGCTTTCCCGACAGCCCCGCGTGCCGCGCCAATCGCTCTTCCCTTCACTGCCGGCGGTGGCATGCTTCGGCAAGCTCGTGATGGGCATGGGATGGAACCCGTATTGACAAGAGCGGCAAAGCCTCAATACCCCACCCCTCCCCAAAAAAATTTTCGGGCAATTGTATTAGAATTCCACCGTTATGTTCGCATTTATATTCCTTCCCGGCATCTGATACCCCGGCATCACCTCATACTCCGTATTATTCAGCACGTTCCCGGCCTCAACCGAGACTTTGACATTTTCGGACAGCTTGTGCGCCGCCGACACATCCATCAGGAAGTACGGTTTCATTACATAGATTTCAGACACAAAATTAACCGACCTTGTGCCCAATTTTATGTCCGTGTAACGGGCATCCACTTTTATCACAGTTTCGAAAGGGAATTTGTAAGTCACTTCCACTTCGGCAGTTGATTCCGGCCTGTAGAGGAGTTTGTCCCCATTGCCATCCGCCGCTTTCATGAACGTATAACATGCGGAAATATTCATGGATTCGGACGGGTCAAAATCCACTTTTGCCTCGAGTCCCCAGATGTTTGCGGCGTCTATGTTCACCGGCCTTGACGTCTCTGTTATGCCTTCATACGTGGATTTCCACGATATCAGGTTTTTGATGTCGTTTTTGAACCATGCCAGCGACTCCTTTATCCCGGTGTCGCTCTTTTCTATCACTATCTCATAGGACGTCGTATCCTCCGGACGCAGGCCCGGGTTACCCGTCATCACGAACGAGCCCCAATCCTCCGTGGGCCAGTACAGTTCGCCGAAAGCCGGCGCGCGCAGAGATTTTTCAAACGAAGCCCTCGCAATAATGTTTTCCGGTAACTTGTATTTACCGCTCAGCGACTCGCTGGTGGTGTTCGCGAAATGCGAATTGAAATCAGCCCTGAAGCTGGTATTTATGACCAGGTCGCCGTTTAAATACTTCGTTGTGGCGCTGGATACGGACGAATGGTTCAGCATATCCCGATAACCGATATTGGTGCTCGTGACGGACTTGAAATCAGCCTCATAACTCGTAAGCCCGGAAAAAAATTCGTTCTCATCATAGATAATGTCCATCCTTCCCTGGTACTCCTTTTTCTTGTGTCTGGAGACACTCGACCATGTCCCCCCGCTGATATATGTCAGGTCTTCGGATTTCATGAACCCGGATATCTTCACGTTCACCGGGCCCGTTATGGCCGTGAAATCAGAACCCACGCCGTAGTTTTCATCGTACTGCCTTGCCGTAGTGGTGACGCCGGTTTCCCTTTTCAGGTAATTTCCGTAAATCTGCGTATCTGTCGTGTCACCGGTAAAGGCCAATTTCAGGTCGGCCGAACGCTTGAAATAATCCGAGTTTTCCTTGTACCCCGCCGACTTATCTTCCACAACTCCGGCGGAATATTTTACGCCGTATATCTGATAATGCGACGCCAGCGAGTATTTCAGCGTTTCGAAAGAGCCGTAGGCAACCGAGGCCCGCAGCAGTTTGTTTTCTTTTGAGCCTGTAAGCATATTTATTACCCCCGAAGACCCTTCCATCCCGTATATGGCCGACATGCCTCCCTTTATAACTTCTATCTTACTTATATCAGAAACGCTCAGCATATTCAGGTCGGCTGTGCCTGTCATGATGTCATTGACCGGTATCCCGTTCACCAGCACCAGCGTATGACCGCTGGGCGCCCCGCGAATGCTCACTCCGGCCACCGCTTCGTAGCCGCCGTACTTCAGTATCTCAAAACCCGCTATTTTTTCGAGTATATCCGGCAGTTCGACCAGTTTCATTTCGGGTTTCGGCAGTATCACATCAATATGTTTTGGAACAAATGATATCTTTTCAGTTATCCTGCGTGCTGTTACTACCACCTCATCAACCTGTGTTACACCTGCCGTGGCCTGTGCCCGGACCTGCGTCTGCTGGTCCCCGGCAGGCCGGGCAGGTTCCCATTCGTAAACCCCTGACGTATTGGGCTTTCTGGTCACGCCTGCCGCCGGTTCTGTGCCGGTCTGCTGGCCTACCGTTGAAGCGCTGCCGCCGGATGAGTACTGAGCCGCGGTCCCGTTGTAGTCGGAGCCGAAAGCGAAAACGGCGGCGGCAGCGGTGAGAACTAAAAGCATGCTCAAGAACGTTCTTTTCATATATTTCTCCTCCTCCTGTGTGTTATACAAAAGTATGTCTAAATTTAAGTTGTCTCAAATATTAATATCTCAAAAGACATGCCTCAAATAAGTGCGTTTCAAAAAATACGTCTCAATCAATTGTGCCTCAAGTGCAGCTGTCTCCAACGGAATCGATTTCCGCCTTTTGAGACTACTTGATATTGCTTTTTCTCCCCGGTATTAAAAAGATGTTTGGTCTCCCTGTTAACGGGTTATTTTCAACCACGAAGTTTTCTATACCATAAATTTCCTTTAGTTTATCTGAGGTGATCACATCTGCCGGGCTTCCGTCCGCCGCTATTATGCCGTCTTTCATGAGTATCACCCTGTCAAAATATTCACTTGTCAGGTTTATGCCGTGCGATATCATCAATACTGTCCTGCCGGCCGCATGCAGGCCGCATAGTTTTTCCATGAGCTTTTCCTGGTGCTGTATGTCCAGCGAGCTTGTAGGCTCGTCCATCAGCATGACTGACGAATCCTGCGCTACTGCGCGGGCAATCAGAGCCATCCTCTTTTCACCGCCCGAGAGCGAGTTGTACAGCCTCGCGCGCTTGCGGTACAGGCCGAACTCTTCCATGGCCGCGTCCACTGCCGTGCGGTCATTCTGTGACATAACACCCAGAGGCCCCGTATGAGGCCTGCGGCCCATGGACACTATCTGTTCCACGCTGTAATCAAACGCCAGCGAATCAGACTGCGGCACGTAGGATATTATCCTTGCCAGCACTGCCGGGTCCATTTTTTTCATGTCAGTCCCCGATGCCGTAGCCGCCCCGGTGTAACCGCCTGTTATGCCGGCCAATATTTTCATGACCGTTGATTTCCCCGCTCCGTTTGGTCCCGCCAGTGCTGCAAAATCTCCCTGCCTGATTTCCAGCGAGAAATCATGCAGTTTAAAACCGTTAATGCCGTATGTAAAACCTATGTTCCCGAGTTTTAACACACTACGCCCTCCTGACGCGCGGTAAGAGTGCCAGAAAAAAAGGCACGCCCGCCAACCCTGTTATGACGCCAACAGGCAATTCGGCAGGGAGAAACAGCGTTCTGGCAAGAGTGTCAGCAGCCAGCAAAAATAGGGCTCCCGCCAAAAACGAGACAGGTATAACCGCCCGCAGGTCCGGCCCTGTAAAACGCCTCACAATATGCGGGACAATGAGGCCCACGAAACCGATGACGCCCGACAGCGCCACCGACACGGCCGTCAATACGCCTGCCAGACAGAAATATAATGTTTTTATGAACTCAGTCCTGACTCCGAGCGTGCGCGCCTCTTCTTCCCCTGTCGTGAAAATATTGAGGTCGTTGGCAAAATATATCGCCGCTGCCAGGGATGCCAGCGCCAACAGCACCGCGTAAAGCATGTAGTCGGGGTTAATGTTCGAGAGGTCCCCCATGAGCCAGAAAACCACTTTGATAAGATCCCTCGAAAAGACCGCGTTTATAAACATTATGAGCGACGAAAAGAACGAACCTATCATGACCCCGGCCAGCAGGAGCCTGTTCACGTCGAGCCCCGTATAAGTCATGGAAATCCTATAGACTATGAATATCGTGGCAAAAGCGCCCGCTATTGCCGGGGCTATCAGCCCTGATACTCCCGCCACTATGGCTGCTGCCGCGCCGAATGCCGCACCCGATGAGATGCCTGTTATGAACGGGTCCACAAGCGGATTTTTGAACACCGCCTGCAGTATGGCGCCGGCGCAGCCGAGCATGCCCCCGACCAGCATTGCAAAAATGATGCGCGGCAGCCTGATGAATGTTATTATCTGGTAGCCTCCTTCGCGGGCCCCGCCCAGGTACGCCAGTATCTCGGAGGCGGTAAAATTCACACTGCCGCTGTCAAGCGCCCATATAATGGTCCCAATAAGCAGCACGCCAATCGATGCCGCTGTTACAACCGTCCTCTTTACCATTTATCGCCGTTCCCTTTCCTGGTTTTTTCTATAATGTGCCTGAGTTTCATGACCGCTTCCGGTAATCTCGGTCCCGGCCTCAATATGATGTCGACGTTGTCAAAAACACAGACAACTCCCAATTTTCCCGCTTTGGTCCGGTTCAAATATACCCTGTTCATATAATCATCCGTCGGTTTATAGAGCAGTACAACAGCTTCAGGGTCACGCTTTATTATCTCCTCAACCGAGGCTTTGGGGTAGTCCGCCGCGATGTCCTCGAAAATATTTTTACCGCCGGCAAGTTCCAGCGCACGGTTTATAAACGAAACGCCTCCGACCGTCATGACCGGGTCGTTCCACATCTCCAGGTAAACCGGTATTTTCCTGCTGCCCTGCTCCGCTGACGCAGCCTCGATTCTGAAGCTGAACCTGTCGCTCTCCCTCGCCGCTTTCTTATGTGCTCCGGTCAGCTTGCCCAACAGGTTGTAGTTCCCCTTTATCGCCTCTATCGTCTGCGGGTACAGGACTATGACCGGTATCCCGAGGCTCTCCATCTTTTTGATAGCTTTTTTTTGGATGCCGCCGCCTGATATGACCACATCGGGTTTTACACTTGCAATAAATTCAACATCGGGGTTCAAAAAGGTCCCGGCCTTTGTTTTTTTCACGGCATCAGGGGGATAATCACACTGGACAGACACTCCGGCAAGCAAATTCTCCATGCCAATCGCGTATATCATCTCGGTATGCGCCGGGGAGAGGCATACCATCTTTTTAACCGGTGTTTTTACCTCCACGCTGCGGCCGACATCATCGGTGAATATATCCGCACGCGCTGTACCCGCGGTGAAAAAAATCGGCGCAATAACGGCCATAGTGAGCATAACCGCTTTATTTTTCTGCCGCGCCATATTTTCCGTCAAAAATCTATCCCCTTCCGGGCTTTGATGCCCTTTTTATACGGGTGCTTGATTTCTCTCATCTCTGTCACTAAGTCCGCAGTTTTTTTGAGAGCCCCTGACGCGCCCCTGCCTGTCAGTATTATCTCTGTTTTGCGTGAATATTTTTTCAGTTCTCTCAATGTCTTTGCTTCATCGGCAAGTTTCAGGTTCATCACATGTATGAACTCATCCATGACAACAACATCATATTTGTCTATCGCGCCATATATGGCTTTCATATCATTTTCAACCGTTTTCTTTAGTGCTTCCATCTCAACATTTTTGTCGAACAACGGTGAACTCTGGTTCAGTTTGAAACACTTAGTCCCTGCTTTTTGAAGTGCCTTTATCTCGGATACCGGGAACCTGCCGTCTTTTAAAAAGAAGTAAACCGCAGTTCTTAACCCGGCGCCGGCCGCGCGTATCGCCAGCCCCATAGCGGCTGTTGTCTTGCCTTTGCCATTCCCGGTATAAACCTGCAGCATATATTCTCCTGTTATGTTCAGTCGAGCCTTGAGCCTTGGAACCTTGCCCTTTGTACCCTGGGCCCTGCCCTTATACACCTTTTATATGGTACTGTATTTTGTTCCTTTCATTTTTTGGCAAATGCGCCACGCTGTTGAAACAGAGCAGAAAAAAAGCGTCTTGTTCAGGGATATAAAATAGTTCGGATATCGAGGCGTTATAAACCCTCAGGCGCTTGTATTCTTTCAAACCAAGCACATAAGAGACTATCTGCCTGACAACG
>JAJFUW010000031.1 GCA_021372235.1 Spirochaetia bacterium | reverse complement strand
AGGCTCAACGTATGGGCCGTCTCCGGTCACTTTCCATAGTTGTATGCCATAATTGCAAAAACAAATCAGAGAATTATTCACCTTTTGACGGGGATGAGGTAAAGGTGAAAAAGGGAACGCGCCATGAATTACTGCAACTATACACGGAACATCAGCAGGGCCATCGACTATATAGAAAATAACCCGGGTTCAAAGATAACGGCTGCCGAGGCTGTCAAACGCGCCGGCATGTCCGCTACAAATTTCAGGCGCGCATTTATGGGTACGTTTGGCACGACGATTGCCGCCTACTCCCGCGGCCGCAGGCTCACCATGATAGCGCGCAAACTCACCGGGACACGTGAGAGGATAGCGGACATCTGCATGCAATACGGCTGCGAATCGCCCGAGATAATAACCAGGTCGTTCAAGCGCATGTTTGGCATGACCCCCGCGGCCTATCGCGCCGCTGGAAAAAACATGATATTTCTCGAACAGCAGCGCCTGACAAAAGCAACGATCAAACACGTGATGTGCGGCGGCATCATATATCAGCCCGATATAATGGCATCCGGACAGTTCTGCATCAGGGGGATAAAGGGGAGTTCGGCGTTTGATGCCCTGACAAAGGACATAAAAGAGATGTTCATATCATTTGTCCGCACCGGCGCGCACCGCGGCCATGAATACATATACTATGCTCTCTCGGCCGGCGGCGGAAGCCTGTTTAAGACTGACGAGAGGAAAAAAATCGATATTACCGTGGGCCTGTCATGTAAAGGTCGTGCCGGAACGGTTGTACCGGCCGGACGCTACGCGGTTTTTCGTCACAGCGGGCCGCCGTCCTGCATGCCATACAGTTATGAATTCATTTTCAGGTACTGGCTGAAACAAAAGATGCCGGGCAAATGGCCCGCAATCATATTCCAAAAGATTGACAACAAGCTTTCCAACCGGTTCCGTCTGGTTTCCTATATTTACATACCATTTTAGGTAAAATTTAAAAAAGGTGTAAAAAGTCAAGTGGTTTTGTGTCCGCATATTGTATGATTAATTGGACATACAAAAAATCGGCCGGAGGGATACGGTATGCAGATGAACATAGTTGGCAGAGGAGAGGTCCTGCATGTAGAGTTTACGGGCGATTACAAGCCGGAGAGTGCCGTTGTTTATTGCCGTGAAATGGGCAATCCTGAAACGGCTGAGGGCGCCGAGGCTTTTTTGCTGGATATGTCCTCCATCGGAAAACCCATGAAAGTATTGGAAGCCTATTCGTTCGTCAAGGAACTGCACAACAGCGTTGGATCAAAGCCCGTGGCTCTCATCGGCAGGGAGGAGAGCCAGGCCGAGGATTTTTGCGCCGTGGTGGGAAAAAACAGGGGCATGAAACTCGAGATATTCAGGACGAGGGAAGAGGCTGTGGCATGGCTGTTCTACGTCCGGACAGGCAAGACGGGACAAAATTGACAGGAAAAGATGTATCTAATTTTCCTGCAATATGGCAATACGTCGGCAGAAAAGCGCGGGGATGTTAAATGGATTACCGTAACTATACCAGGAATATCAGCAGGGCTATCGCCCATATAGAAAAAAACATCCGGACAGATACGGAAGTAGCGGAGTCCATAAAAGCGGCAGGCATGTCACAGGCGAGTTTTTGGCGTGTTTTTAAAAATGTATTCGGTACAACACTAAGTGCTTATAAGCGGCAGCGCAAGCTCACGCTGTTTGCCCGCAGGCTAAACTCTTCCGCAAAAAAAATAAGCGATATCTGCATGGAATATGACTGTGATTCACCCGAGATAATCACCAGGGCGTTTAAGCGTCAGTTCGGCGTAACACCTGCCAGGTACAGGAAGGATGGAATAAACAAACATTTCCTCGAGCGGCACCGCCTGTCAGAGATGACCATACGCCATGTCATGTGTGGCGGGATATCGCTCAAACCGCGTATCTGTGCGGAGCGCGGGTTCTCCATACACGGGTATAACGGAAGCATGACGCTGTCCAACGGCATAAAGACAGTGACGCGGGTATTTACGAAACATATACTCAATATGCGGACGTCCGCTGCGGACGACGCGGACTTCAGTTATTTTTACGCCGGCAGCCATGCGTCCTCCAGCCTGCTTGAGATAGACAGGGAGACGCCGGTGAAAATAACGCTGGGTGTGCGCAGGCCGGCCGGCGGCAGGGAGATACCCGCGGGTAAAT
Source organism: Spirochaetia bacterium (assembly GCA_021372235.1). Lineage (GTDB taxonomy): Bacteria > Oederibacteriota > PGYV01 > PGYV01 > Palsa-1178 > JAJFUW01. The sequence goes on along the minus strand of JAJFUW010000031.1, from coordinate 11,714 downwards.
ACGCGGTTTTCCTGCACAATGGCCCGGCCCGGACCATGCTCTCAAGTTACGAATACATTTTCGGTTACTGGATGAAAGAAAAAATGCGCGGTAAATACCCGATGTTCGTTTTCCAGAAGATAGACAACAAAGCGTCAAATATACGCCGCGTGAGGTCCGAGATATACGTACCGTTTTACACCGCAGCCCGCTAAAATAACAATTTGTCTGCGGAAAAATACTACTGTTATAATCCTTGCATGTATAAAATATATGACAAAAATGTTTGAACTCCAAATTCCAAATTGTTTTTATCTGTCTTTTATGAGGAGTTTCTTGCCGGATTTTGACGAAAGAGCAAAGATCCGGGACAGCGGCGAGCGCATCAGGATGGCACGCACCATAGCCGGGGGCCATGGCCGCGGCGGTTACATCCGACAGCACAATGACAGCGGTTGATTACGGAGCGGGTACGGGGCTTGTTACGTTTGAGATACAAAAATTTGTCAAAGAGATGACGGCCATAGACACATCGGAAAGCATGCTGGCGGTATTGAGGGGGAAAATTCGCGGCTGGCGGGATACCCGTCCATATACTCGTCCACGATGTAGAAAAGCCGTGGTCCGTGGGCAAAACCTATGACCTCACGGTCAGTTCCATGACACTGCACCACCTGGCTGACACGCGGGCCGCATTCCGTTCTTTTTACAGCATGACAAAACACGGCGGGCATATAGCACTTGCTGATTTGGACAGCAAAGACGGATCGTTACACACGGATTTCGCATCGTCCGGGGCGAAACATAAAGGGCTTGACAGGGACGCGCTCGCGGCCATGGCGGAAGCCGCGGGATTCAGGGACGTCAGATTTACGACAGCCTGCACAAACGAAAAAAACGGCAAACTTTATACTGTTTTCCTCCTGACAGCCGATAAATAGCAAAATTTCAAATTAGAACCGTTTCACCCGGGAAATTATCTGTGAACCCGGTGCAAATAGACCATATACTCCCAAATATTTATCTATGGCTGTAAGCAATTGTCAGTTAAAAAAACAACCATTGTAATTACTGTAAAAAAATGAAAAAAAAAGTCAATTTGATTACAGGGCCCGTGTAGTAGTATAAAATTGAGGGTCGGGAGATGATGGCGGTATTTGATGAATTATGGAAGGCACAACAGGAACATTTCCAGAGCGCTTGATTGCATAGAGAAAAACATAAGGTTAAAAGTTTCCTATAAATAGGCTGTTAAGGCCGCCGTTATGTCCAAAAGAAATTTTCGGCGTTATTAAAATGTTATCAGGTGCCACTATAGGTTTATACATCAAGGAGAGGCGGCTGAATGACCCCTGTAGCGTGTAAATTGACAGACTTACGGATGAAGATATCGGATATCTGCATGGAGCATGGCTGCGATTTGCACGATAACGCGGACATTTAAAAAGTATTTTGGAATGACTCCTGAAAGTTACAGGAAGACCGGGAAAAATGGGTCTATCCGGAACGCAACAGGCTCACGTAGAGGGCTGTCAGGTATATTTTGACGGGCGGGATATCCATGGAGCCCAGGATAGAGAAAACATGGACAATCACGATCTGCGGCGTGAGTTCTGAAATGGCCATGAAGAACGGGGTTCCCAGGGGAATATCGCTCTTTTTGAACAAGGTAAAACAGCTCATCAGCAAAGGCGCTAAAAATCCGGGCTGCACATTTTTTTTGGCAGAGCCATGGACGAGGCCTCATATAATGTTGCTGAAGCCCGTGTAAGAATTTGGCATATTCCTGCCTGTAAAAGGATAACAAATAATTAACGGGAGGCGCGTATGGATGTGGATATAAATGACCTGGGCGGTATAGTAGAGGCGCATTTCAATATAAACATGCCGGCTGAGAAAGTGATTGAGCACTGCCGTGGATTGAACAGGATGGCGGAGAACATATCAGCGCGTGGTTGTGTGCTCGACGTGACTGCGACAGCAGGGATAGTCAACGTTTTTGAGGTATTCACGTTCGTGAAACAGATCCACGGGTGTTTCGGTTGCAAAAAAGTGGCGATAGTCAGACAGGGCGGTGCCAATGAGAACGAGACGTTCTGTGCGACTGTCGCGAAAAACAGGGGAATCCCGATAGGGGCTTTCGCTACAACACAGGAAGCCGTCGAATGGATAAGGCAGGATAAAAAAGCAATTAATAATTAATAATATTAAGGAGGCAACATGGCGCCATTTAAAATACACGGGCCTTTCCACATGGACCGGGCGGTTATTATAGAAAAGATAAAAAGAAAAGCGCCCGGCGCGTTCATGCTCGGAAGCATGAACAGCTCCGGCGAGTTCGTGCCGGAGCTCCTCGGCAGGTCGGAGAGAGATGTCAGGGAAATGATAATGGACAACCTGGGGAAAAATTATAAATGTTTCAAGTACATATTTTCAACCACGCCGAAAGGCGCTTATGAAAAGGAGTGTATCCTGTTCCATACATATTTCCAGGGACTGCACCCCTACAACCACCCGCTGCGGCCTTCGTCGCTCGAGGTCAGGTGCCCCTGCTGCAGGGAAATGCAGATGGTGGAATAATACTAACTGCAATTAATAATTAACAATGAATAATTAATAATAACCTCTACAACTACCTGTGCATCAAAAAATGCATCCATCCTTCCGGGAAATATAGTATAATAATTTCTGTGAAAAATATTTTGCAAAGGGGTGCGGAATGAAAAAATTGTTCATGTTCGTCATAGTTCCGTTATTGCTTCTCGCTTCGTGTTCTTCCATGTATATAAAGCCGACAATCGAGACGGTTATCTACAAACAGGAGGTTCCGGGAAACACCGCTTTCCTCTTTCAGGTCGTAAAAGCGGCGTTGCCGCTCGCCGGCTACAAAGTGGCGGACAGTTCCATAGACAAGATAATGACCGACCCCGTGGAAGTGACGCTTGATCCCGGTATGTGCGACTGCGGCACCACCATGCTGGGGCTGCCGATCATCAAAACTGCCGGTACAAAAGCGCAGGTCAGGTTTGGCATCGGGGTGGAAACAAACCGGATGACAATAACCGCCGAGATAAAGCCGGTTTTGGATGACGAACTGTCGCTGCTGTTGCAGGGTATACAGATAGCCTGCGTCTCCACTGGTAAACTCGAGGAAACCCTGGCAAAAAAACTGCTCTCATCTATCAGGTTGAAATTTTAAGACTGTTTGCGGCATTAAAAATTATGTATAGGCCGGCATGCGCGCATGCGGACCGAAAGGAGTGATAATGAAAAGAACAGCACTTATTATGGCGGCCTTAATGCTGGCTTCAATTGCGGCTTTTGCCGGCAACGCCGACATCGAGAGGGCCACGGTCAAGATATTCACGGTTTCAAACACGCCCGATTTCACGCAGCCGTGGCAGATGCTCGGGCAGTCCCGCTCGACCGGTTCCGGCTGCATCATATCCGGCAACAGGATACTGACGAACGCACACGTAATAAGCAACAGGATGTTCATACAGGTATTAAAGAACGGAGAAACGGAAAAATATGTGGCGGACGTTGTGGCCGTCGATCATGACTGCGACCTCGCAGTCCTGACGGTGAAGGACAAAACGTTTTTCAACGGTGTAAAACCGGTCAATATAGGCAATCTGCCGAAACTCGGCAACAATGTCAAGGTATTCGGTTTTCCGCTTGGCGGCGAAAAACTTTCCATAACAGAGGGCGTGGTCTCCAGAATAGAGGTGACGAGTTATTCGCACAGTTACGAATCATTCCTGACGGTGCAGATAGACGCGGCCATCAATCCGGGAAACAGCGGCGGCCCGGTCATCAGCGATGGGAAACTGGTCGGCGTGGCTTTCCAGTGTTACGATTTTTCGCAGTCCATAGGCTATGCCATACCCGCCAGCATCGTGAAGAGTTTCCTCGGAAATATCAACGGCAAATCCTACAGGGGGTTCCCGACGCTCGGTGTGAGCACGCAGAACCTCGAGAATGAGTCTTACAGGGAAAAACTGGGCATGACAAAAAAACAGAGCGGTGTCATCGTCAACACGGTGGAATACAACGCCTCGTGCTGGGATGTGTTGAAACAGGGAGATGTTATATTATCCATTGACGGTGTCAGGGTGGCCAATGACGGCACGGTGCCTTTCGGCAGCCTCGGGAGGATAGACCTCTCATACATAGTCAAGACCAAGAAGTCCGGGGAAAAACTGAAGATGACAATACTCAGGGATAAAAAAGTGATGAAAGTAGAAGCAATGCTGAGAAAACAGATACCGGTGATATACGGGCAGTTATATGATGTCAAACCCGTATATTATGTTTTCGGAGGTGTGGTTTTTATACCGTTAAACGGAAATTACCTCCAGCAGATGTGGGGTTCGTGGGGCGAGCGCAAACAGCCTGCAAACCTGATGAACCGCATGCTATCGGAATATTCAACGCCGGAAAAACAGGAAATAATAATAGTCAGGCAGGTCCTGGCGGACGAAACCAACGTGGGTTATGAGGATTTCCGCAACCTGGTTGTGACCTCGGTGAACGGGGCCGGAATCAGGGATATGAGGGACCTGATTGCAAAAATAGAAGGCTCAAAGGAAAATTACCTGGAGATAGAGCTCGAGGGCCGCGACAAGATAGTTCTGGACGCGGCAAAGAGCAGGGAAGCGTCGCCCGGGATACTCGGGAGGTACCAGGTGGAGTTTGACCGTTCAGAGAACCTGCGCGTGCCGGAACTACCGGGCGTGCTGAAATAACAGGGCTAAAAATATTTGCCTGCGGGTACTTGAAAAGCGTTTTTTTTTAAACAGCCGCTGAAGGCGTCCCTTTTATATGGTTAAAGAGGCCGCAACCCGCGGTACCTTCTATATGATCTATATGATAGGGTCGCACAACGTGCCGGGTATGAAACACGGCGACGGAATTGCAACAGGTGAGTTGATATAATACGCGGATACAGCGTCTATATGCGGCATAGACAGGTTCATGGAGTGTTACCCCGGGAACAGGCAACGATGACAGGAAAGAGGTTGAGGTAAAAAAAAGGAGGATTCAATGAAAAAGGCAATTGCTGTTGTAATGGTTGTTGTTTTTTCATTCGCACTGGTTTCATGCTCCACGGTAAGGATAACGTCCGGGCAGGGCAAGTACGCGTTCCTGGTGCCCGAGACGATGGCTGCAAAAGAGGTAAGGACAAAACAGGTCTGGTACATCCTTTACGGACTGATACCGCTGGGTGATAATTCGACGGTGGATATGATCAAGGCAAAGGAAAAGGTCTCGGTAAAGGAGTCGCTCACCATTATCGATTGCCTTATAAGCGCTCTCCTCGGGATAGTAACCATCCAGTCGCGCACAATCGAGGTAACGGTACACTAACGAAGACGGCCATTTGTTTCGTAAAAAAGATGGGGTAAACCATGTGGCTCAGCGAGTGGGTTTACTCCTTCAGGATTAACAGGAACAGTCTTCTGGAAAATACCGGGGTCGGGGGGCACTGCCCCCCGACCCGCGAATGTCTAAAATTTTATGGCTGCCACTTCAAAAAGCCCTATGATACAATGCAGTAATGTTAGGGCATACAAAATAGCAGCAGGGAACAAAAACATCCGGCCGGGCGTCTAATTATATGAAGAACAACCCCGGCGGGTGCAACACCCTCCTCCAACACCCCTTTAGCTCCCGCCGGGTTCCTTTCAATAAAACCTCATAAAAAGCCGGGCTTGTAGTATGAGAAATAAATTTCAAATTGACAAAAGCGGTTTCGTAAATTATAGTTATATCATAATTAGCAGTCAAATATCAGGAGGCTGTAAATGAAAAAAAAGGGGTTTCTAATCGCATCTATTATTTTTGTAATCATGTTATTTATGGTTTTAAGTTGCACAAAAAAAGACAATCCAACTCTCCCGTCGGACACCTATACACCGACTAAAACTCCGACAGCTGTCCCGCCGGATAATTCCATATACAGTTTTGAAGCAGGCACCACGATGTCATGGGTTCCGCACCTCGGAGGAGTTACATTAACATCAAACACGACGGACATGGCATACCTCGGGACACACGCACTCAGGCTCGACGGTAACTTTACAGGCGGCGCCAGTAATTCCGCGGTTGTACAGCCTCCGGTCATCACAGACATGACGGGAATGATAGTCAGAGCCAGGGTATACATCCCGGCCGGCAAGAGCGCCGGCGGAGCCATCTACATACAGAGCGGCAGCGGTATGGCATGGGAGCAGGGCGCATGGACATCGTTTACCGGCGGCGGATGGACCACTCTTACGCTCAATGTCGATGCACCGGATGGCACGGCAAGCGGTGCGAACCACGCGGATATTAAGAACCTCGGGATAAATTTCAATCCGTCCACAAGTTTTACGGGCTCGGTATATTTTGATTCGATAGAAATAATATCGGCAGGAACCCCGACCGGCACCCCGACAGCCACGCCGACGCATTCCATATCGCCGACAGCCACGGAAACGATTACAGGCACTCCGCCTACGGGCACGGTGACTCCAACCATAACCATAACGCATACGCCTGTCAGCACGCCGATAGCACCGAGCGACCCGTCCATACAGTACTATGGCAGGTGGAACACTTCTAACCCCGCTGTCGCGAAAAACGGCTGGGGTGCGACGTACATAGTATCGAGTTTCTCAGGAACATCTATTTCCATCAACCTGAAGGCAAATTATGATTCATGGTACGCCTACGCGATAGACGATTTTTCGGACCACAAAAACTTCATAAAATTCAGGGTCAGAAACGGCTGGGACCAGTCGCAGGCCATACCTACTCAGACGCCTCTCGTCGTGACCGGGCTTGCGGATACGACGCACACCATCATGGTCGTGCGCAGGACAGAAGGCTGGGGCGGCGTAGACAGTTTCCTTGGATTCGGGCTTGATACCAATAAAACCCTCTCGGCGGCGCCGGCCAGGCCGACGAGAAAGATGGAGTTCATAGGCGATTCAATAACCGTGGGCGCGTCAAACGAGTACAACTGGTCAGTCCCGACGCCGACAGCCGACCTGCCATGTAATTACGGAGCGTGCATATCAAACGGTGACATGGCGTTCGGGCCGCAGGTGGCCAGGATGTTCAACGCCGAGGGCAGGGTCATAGGCCGCGGCGGCATAGGTATGGCAAAGAACTGCTCGGGCTGCGATCCCCAGATAACAATCGCCCCGGTATACCCCAATATGTATTTTGAGACCGCACCGTCGGGCAGCTCGCTGACATGGAACTTTGCAGACTGGCAGGCGCAGATAGTGGTTATAGCTCTTGGAACCAACGACAACTCGGCAGGCGCAAGCCAGACTGAATTCCAGAACGCCTATTCCGCTTTCATTGACACACTGCGCGGTTATTACCCCAATGCCTATATCCTGTGTACCGAGCCGATACCGACGTGGGTAGGGACAACCACAGGAACCTATATTTCGAACGTGGTCGCCGCAAAATCTTCCGACACCAGGATAAAATACGTGCCTCTGAGGAACCCGGCAGCCGCGGGCTTCCCGCTGGTAAACACTGAATTTGCGAACGATACCACACACCCGATGGTTGACGCCCATACAAAGGCGGCGCAGGCGATATACGATTATATAACGAATGATGCGGCGATGATTACGGACCTGACGACAAACCTCGGCTGGTAAGCGGCAGGGGTAAAAAGGTAAACACAGATTCCGGATCACAAATTCCAAACAGTAAAAGGCTTCTATTCGGGATTTGTGATTTTTTGTGTACAATTTTTCCTTGCAAAAACAACGCTTTGATATATTATGTAAACGGATTTAACAGGAAATCAATATTCCACTCTGGAGGCATTTTATGACGGCAAATGGAATAAAATTTGGGACATCAGGCTGGCGCGGTATAATCAGCGACGACTTCACGTTTGACAACGTAAAGCTGGTATGCCAGGCAATAGCGGATTTTATAAATTCAAAGAAAGAGCTTAAAGGCAAACCCGTAATAATAGGCGGCGACGCCAGGTTTTTGTCGGATAAATTCTCGATGACCGCGGCGGAGGTCATGGCCGGGAACAACATCAAAGCCCTGGTCTGCGACCGTGACACGCCCACGCCGGTCATATCTTTTGAAATAATCAGGCGCAAAGCCGCCGGCGGGATAAATTTCACCGCGTCCCACAACCCTCCGGAATATAACGGGCTCAAGTTCTCGCCGTCATGGGGCGGGCCGGCGACACCTGACGAGACAAACGCTATAGAGCGCAACATCAAAAAGGTAAAAACCATCAAACTGATGGACAGGGATACTGCGGAAAAAAAGGGCTTGATAAAGATATTTGACCCGAAGCCGTATTATATGGAGAGGTTGAAGGAGATAGTGGATTTCAAGGTCATCAAAAAATCAAAGATGAAAATTGTGGCGGACCCGCTCTTTGCAACGGGCAGGGGCTACCTGGACACACTGCTAAAGGAAGCAGGGGCCAATGTAATAGTGATTAATGATAAAAAAGACGTGCTTTTTGGCGGGTTCCCGCCGGAACCGTCTGAAAAAAACGTAAAGGACCTCATAGACAGGGTAAAAAAAGAAAAAGCCATGCTCGGCGTGGCTGTTGACGGCGACTCGGACCGCTACGGAATAATTGATTCGGACGGTTCCTACATACCCGCCAACACCATACTCCCCCTGCTGTGCGATTACCTGGTAAAGTCCCGGCCGGAGTGGAAGGGCTGTGTGGTGCGTTCGGTTGCCACTTCGCACATGCTGGATAAAGTGGCGATGCTGCACGGATTAAAACTGATGGAAACGCCCGTCGGGTTCAAGTACATCGGCGAGATAATGACCGGGGAAGACATTATAATAGGAGGGGAAGAGTCCAACGGCCTGACAGTCCACAGGCATATCCCCGAAAAAGACGGCATAATCGCATGTCTGCTTGTGGCCGAGATGGTGGCCAGGACAGAGAAAAACCTGAAGACCCTCATAAAAGAACTTGAGGCTCAGGTTGGTAAATTTTTCAATGCCAGGAAGAATTTCAGGCTGTCCGGGCCTAAAAAGGATGCGCTGCTGAAAAAACTGAACACCGTTAAGATATCAAAGATAGGCAGGTTCACCGTTGATGACACCATAATCGTCGACGGTTTCAAGTTTATGCTCGGCAATGGAGCATGGGTCATGACAAGGTTTTCGGGAACGGAGCCGATAGTCAGGCTGTACGGTGAAGCCAGGGACGAAAAGACGCTGGCCGACATCATGGCCGAAGGGGAAAAGTTCATAACACAATAGGTCCAAAAAAACGAGGTGGCTGTCGAGTGGGTGATTTTTTCAGGAAAAACAGGGAGATACTGTTACTTGCGGTAATAATCTTGCTGGCCATGGATTTCCGTATCATGTTGTTGGGTATCCACAGGCTTCACATGGACGAGTGCCTCTATAGTGCCTACGCGGTCAGGATGATAAACCACGGCGACATAGTCATGAACGGCGGGTTATTCGTAGACAAACCTCCGCTCTTTTTTTTCGCCATTGCCATCTCTTTCCTGGTGAACGGCGTCAGTGAAAACGCGGCAAGGCTTCCCAACATCATATTTTCACTGTTAACCGTGTTTTTCATATACAGGCTGGCAAAAAAAATGTACGGCGATGACGTTACAGCGCTTTTAGCCGCGGCTTTTTCCGGATTTTCGGTCATATTTACCCTCTTTTCCACCACGGCCTTTCAGGATATATCCATGACAGCTTTTATGGTGATGTCGCTGTATGCGCTGAAAGAGGGACGCCATTTCAGGTCAGCGCTGTTTTACGCTTTTTCCATAGCCTGCAAACCCATGACAATTTTCATCCTGCCGCTATACGCGGTCATGGTGGTATCCGAAACCGGGTTAACAGGGCTGAAAAAAGAGGCGATGAAATACTTAAGGGCGTTTGCATGGGTATTTGTCCCGCTCACATTGTGGAACGGTTTTTTGGCAAACCCCAGATGGGGCATGTTCAAGTTCTTTATAACACAGCAGCCTGAGGCAATGAAAGTCTCGGGAAACTTTCCGGAGAGGTTCATGATATGGCTTGGTTACTCCGAACAACTCATAAACGGTTACGTTTTTTTAGCCATAGCCGCAGCAGGAATGCTGTTACTCTGCCTATCAGGGCTTGTTACCCGGAAAAAAGAGCCGCTAAAAAGCGACATTACTATCGTGTTATTTATTGTTTACATATATTTTATATTTTCATTCCTCCAATTTCGTCAGTTTGACAGGTATGTGGTCGTCCTGGTGCCTTTTGTATCCATTGCCCTGGCGCGGACCATCGGCGCCGCGCTGTCCTTGCTCAAAAACCGAAACACGGCTGTGCTGATTGCCGCGGTTGTAACGGCTGTTTACGCCCTGCCCATGAGAGGGATACAGGATTCGACGCTGAAAATGGGGGCGGCTTTTGACCACGGGGACGGCTTCGAAAAGGCCGCGGTTTTTGTCCGGCAAAGCGGCGGCGAAAAGACGCAGCTCATATATTTCGGCGACACCATCAGCTGGTACGGATATTTTTATCTGGCAGATGTGAAGTTCGGCGGCAACAGGTCTGTCTATAGTCTTGATGAACTCAAAAAAGTAGAGGCACTTTTTCCTGGAAAGAATCTGGTTTTAGTGAACGCCATGGACAGGAAAAAAGAAGAAGTGGATATTTTAACGAATACTCACAAACTGGTATATAGTTCTGACGGGTCCGGGACAGGCGCGGAAAAATACCTGGTATTTGAAGCGCCGCCGCAGAATAGGTAGAAAAACTACGGAGGCCTGCATGTTGGAACAGGGGGGGCGGGTGCTCAACATTTTACAAAAAAAACATACAAAGTTAATCTATGTGAAAGGTGTATGTCGAGCCTAATTGTTAATAACATGTGGAGAATATGTGCAAAAATCCGGTGTGCAAAAACGTAATCCACTATAAAAGATTAGAAGGGGCTCGATTAATTAAAGTAATGAACGCATAAAAAAAGTATTGACAAATATAGGAAAATACATATACTATATCTTGAGCAGGGAAGCGGACATAAACACAACATATAGATGATACCAAGTAACAAAAAACCTGCAATATAGAAAGGGGGGATTGACACATGGCAAAGAAAGCGAAAAAGGCAGCTAAGAAGAAAAAGAAATAGTGGTTTTATGAGACAAGCAAAAGGGGTAACACCAAAGACAACGTGGAGTTTCGCACAAAGCTCCACGTTGTTTTTTTTAGAGGACGGCGTGGCGTCCGCCCAAAAAACAAACTTGAAAAAAAACACAGTTGGGATATAATCACACAACAAAAATTTTCCGCCAAAAGGTGACAATAGTGGCAAAAAAATCTGCCTCCAAAAACAAAAAAAAGAAGGATGCGGACGTATTTACGGGCATAGGATTGTTTTTAACCGCACTTATTGTATCTTTGTCCTTCATCATAAACGCTGACGGCCACAACCTGCTCGGGCCTTTTGGGGAACTCATATCCAGATTGTTATACCTTTTAGTCGGCAAGGCAGCGTATGTAGTGCCTTTTGTAATAGTATTTTTTGCCTTTAACCACCTGAAAAAATCGGATGCCGAAAACGAAGCCGGAATCCTGCTCGGGTTCGCGGCGCTGACTGCGGGGACGGCCATACTCCTCTCGCTGATATTTACAAAACCAGAATCGGAAATTTTCAGGCTCGGGCGGGTGGAATTTTTCCAGGGCGGCAGTCTGAAGGAACTCTGGGCGGGCATGCCTCAATACCTGCG
>JAJFUW010000013.1 GCA_021372235.1 Spirochaetia bacterium | reverse complement strand
ATGGGCGCCTCGATAGAGTCGGAGACGACCGCGGCCACGATAGGCAGGGAAGGTGAAAGGGTTTTTAACATAATGTCAAACATGGAGTTCCTCTCGATACCGATACCGAAATATCTGCAGGATTATCTGGATTTTGGGAAGAATCTAAAAAAACAGCCGAAAATATTCGCGTGCAATTACTTCCTGCGTGACATGCAGACGGGTAAATGGTTGAACGGGGTAAAGGACAAAAGGGTGTGGTTGAAATGGATGGAACTTCGTTCGCACAACGATGTGGGGGCGATAAAAACGCCGGTGGGTTACGTGCCGGAATTTGCGGACATACGGAAATTATTCAAACAGGTCATGAAAAAAGAGTTTACGGAAAACGACTACGAAAAACAGTTCACCATCAGGATACCGCAGAACATAGCCAAGATAGACAGGATAATATCGATATACAGGAACACCATACATGGGACGCCGCAGGTGTTGTTCGACTTACTGGAAGCGGAAAAGGTAAGGTTAAAGGAAGCACAGACAAAGTTCGGCGATTACGTTAATCCGGTAAAGTTTCTGTAGTAAAACAGGCCGGGTAAATACTGTATCCGGATATGACACGCCGGTTGACTTTGAACCGCTTATAAAGTAAACTTGTATAACAAAAACAAGTGAGGTGACGGATGATAAAGGCATTGACAGCCGATGTTGCATTAAGCAGGGAACAGGAAAGGTCGTTCCTTGTAATAGCGTTTGCCCTGATAACACTGGCGGCGGCCATGGTAAAGGTTTATACGCCATTTTCACCGGTGCCGTTTACGCTCCAGACACTCGCGTTGTACTTTTCGGTATATTATCTGAACTCCGGCGACAACGGAATTTCCCAGGCTCTCTATATATGCCTGGGACTGGTCGGCGCGCCGGTGTTTGCCGCCGGGCTGACCGGGGCAGTTGCACTCGTCGGGCCAACGGCCGGATACCTCATCGGATTTGTCGCGGCGGCCGTGTTCATGTCATACGCCATGTCAAAGGTAAAAAAAGCGGAATTTCTGACCTCGGCGCTCATATTCACGGCAGGCTCGGTTATCCTGCTGACGCTGGGCACACTGCATCTGGCGTTGACGTACAGGATGGGTCTGGCGGCGGCTTTTAAAGCGGGGTTCCTCGTTTTTGTACCCGCAGAGGCGTGCAAGATAGTACTGGCGGCGGCTGCGTACAGGCTAAAAAAATAAACGACACGGAGATACAAAGCCCGCCTTTGAGTATGAAAATACCGCAGGCGGGCTTTAAATTTTAATGGACCTGTCAAACAAACTTAATTTACAGCACGGACTGCATCAGGAACTGAAACTCACGCCGGAGATGAGGCTCCGGCTTGATGTGTTGCATGCCACAAACCTGGAACTCGGTGATATCCTCAATAAAGAGATGTCGGAAAACCCGCTGATAGACGATGTTTTTCAGGAAGAAGAGATTGATGTGGTAAAAAAGGATGAACGCGAAAAATCGGAGGAAAAAGAGGAAACATGGGCAACCGACACGGAAGGCCAGGATTTCGGCCTGACGGAGAAACCTGAAACACCCGAAAAAGAGGAATATCATAACGAGGGCAACGAGCATAACACAAAAACGGAATCCCTGGATGAAGGCGATGAAAATACCGGGGAAATCGGGGACATAGAGGTCGGCGAAGGGGCCAGGTTTGATGAAATAGATAACGGAGCCTATGAAAATTTATGGGGCACGGATAATCCCGGGCCGGTCAGCCGGGGGGCGGGCGAGTATAACCCGGAGGTTGGCAAGATTGCCGCCAATAATATCAACAACTTAAGGACGGATGACAGGAGTACGCTCTCCGAAGAATTGATAAAACAGCTTAACGCGGCCTATACGGACGACGGCACCTATCGTGCGGTATATGAACTTATTAATTCCATGGATGAAAAGGGGTTCATACCATCGGACTTATCCACACTCATGGAAAGCAACGGCATAACGGACAGCGACATGAAAAAGGGGCTTGCACTGCTTCTCTCTTTTGAACCTGCCGGCATAGGGTCTTCGGACACCAGGGAATGTCTTTTGCTGCAGTTAAAACATAGGGGACTACAGGAGACACTGACTTTCAGGATGGTCGACAAATATTTCAGCCTCCTTGCCAGGCAGGATTACACAAAAATCGCCTCTTCGTTAAAAGTAAGGGAAGCGGACAT
>JAJFUW010000226.1 GCA_021372235.1 Spirochaetia bacterium | reverse complement strand
TAAAACGCCGATCCCTGTGTTGTATATGGCGTCGTGGCGAGGGTCCCGACATATTTTGAATCGTTATGGGACCATTCAAATTCCGTCTGCAGTTTGAACAGTTTGAACAGGTTCGCCTTTAAGTCCCCGCCGGCTACCGTGCATGATTTGATATATTTATAGGGTGAGACTTCGTCCAGCCCGTACATCTCGGATTTGTCGTTCGAAGTGTTGTACGCGTTCACCGACCATTCCGCGCCCGTCAGGAAAGGAATGTCTTGTTTGTGCGTATACCGTGCCGCAAATTCATAGAGGTAATTGGTGTTTCCGCCTGCGTTGAAATTTTCCGCCTTGCCCGCCATCACTTTCAGCGTCCCCCTGCCGAATATCTTTGAGTTGATTGCTTCCACGCCCATCCACGGGTGTTTTGACCAGCGGTCGTCGAGCGTCTGGAAATAGTTACGAAAAACCGTTTCAAAATAATCGCGGGTCCTGACATCCCCCGCGTACTTATCCCTCTCAAATATTGACGGCCGCAGCGACGCTCCCTGCGACGCTATGAATGTCGTTATGTCTTCCCAGAATATGCCGGCGTTCACGCTCCAGCCGAACATGGAAAGACCGAGCAGGTATGTGTCCATCAGGTTTGCCGCGCCGAAAAAGGAGTTGTTCTGCGTGCCGTATGCCGGGTCGGTCGTCGGCACTTCAAAACTCATTATCAGGCTGTAATTAAGCCCTGATATGGGGCTGCCGTTCACGTCGAGTTCCATGCGCGTGCCCGAAAAGGCACCGTAATGCTGGTTTGTTACCCCGAACATGTCATAGTCCTGCCATTTGGCCATGAGGTTGCCCTCTATTTTAAATACCGAACTGTCAGTAAAGGAGTTTTTTGCCATTTCCTCCGCTATCTCGTCGATGCGCGCGGCAGCTTTTTCAAAACCGTCGGGTACGGGGGTTGATCCCGGTTTCGCGTAGAGTTCCGCAGTCTCGAGCGCCTTCAACTGCGCCGAGTACTCTTTGGCATAAGCCGCCATTTTTTTTGCCGCCTGCTTGTCCCCTGCCAGTTCCGGTTTGGACAAAGCTTCCTTTATATATATAGCCGCTTCATATTTGGTTATGGCGTTGGCCCGGAAATAGTCCGCAGCCGTCGTGGTTATATACCCGGCCTCAGCGTACGCGGCCAGGTCGCTGTATATCGGATTTTTCTGCGGAATTATGAGGTTTTCTGCCTCGGCTGCCATCGCGGGTATTGCCATCATAGATAAAAGCAAAAAGCTCATTACAAACAACGCTTGTCTTCTCATCACGCCCTCTTAAAGTTTGTAGGTTGAGCCAAAAAAACTCCATTAACGGTTTAATTATAGCCTATTACATTCTTATGTCAACCTTTTTTAGTTTATCGATACACCAATCATTTTTCCGTAAAAACACGATAATCCTTCCCTTTTTATTTCACCTTGCCTTCCTTCCCTTTATATAGTAAATTATTCCCATTACGTTAAACGATACACCACTTCAGGAGGATACGCATGGGAAAAAGCATTTTTAGGAACATTCTCTACATTTTTACCGCATCAGCCATTGTTCTCTCTTTATCAGCCTGCGCCGGCACCACCTATAAGGACGCGGCCGTAACGGACATCAAGATTGACGCCTCAAAAGTTACGAGCAGAATCAACCCCGAGATATTCGGCCAGAACATGGCCGTCTGGGAAGGTACTGCCGACGGCAAGGATGAGGAATATAACGCGGCTGTAAAAGCCATGAACGCCTCGGTTCTGCGCTTCCCCGGAGGCGGCTATGCCGATATGGTGGACTGGGAAAACATACCCCGGTGCAACTTCTCATGGGTCCCTATCAACATGCAGGAAGGCATCGAATTTGCCAAAGCGAGCAACGTGCAGCTCCAGCTCATCGTAAACTACGCCGGCAACTGGTGCGACAAGGACCACGGCCATGATGCTGCAGTGAAAAAAGCCGTTGACTGGGTCAAATATATGAATGTCACAAAAGGCGGCGCCCATTACGTCAAATACTGGGAGATAGGCAACGAACAGTTTGGCAGCGGAGAAAAAGGCTACTGGAGCGACGACGAAGAGGGCGGAGATAAATACGGCAGGGACTTCGTCGATTTCTATAAAGCTATGAAAAAGGTCGACCCCAAAATACATATAGGCGCGCAGTGCCAGTTTGACCACATTCCGTGGTCGGTGGGCGCGTTAAAAGCCATAAAAAAAGGCGGGGTCACCCCGGACTTCCTTATCGTCCACGTCTACCCCATCTGGATGGCGGACCGCGACAAGGGCCAGGACTGGGACAAAACGCTCTACGCGTCCAATCCCGTGATCGACGGGCGACTGCTGGACGCGGCCGGTTACCAGGCAGTATCGGTCACGGCCATAACAAACGACCTCGTGGAAAAGTACCTGGGTAAAAGTTACGTCGGCAAACTCCCCATCTGGTGCACGGAGTTCCGTTCCGTTCTCGAATTCAAATACGACGAGTTTGTCGACACCATGTTCTGCTCGCAGTTCCTGATGGAAATGGGCAGGCTCGGTTGGGGCGGCGCGAACATCTGGGATTTAAAAAACGGCTACGACAAGAAAAAGGGCCAGGACTACGGCCTGCTGCGCACAGGCGCGAACGCGGACGTAGAGGACGACAACCCAAAAAACAGCCCGAGGCCGACCTACTACATCTACCCCTACCTCTCGAACGTCTTTGGCAGGGACATGGTGGAGTGCAATTACCCGGAATACATCAACAACGCCGCACCCGGCAAATACCCGATAAACTGGGTGCTTTCCGGCCGCGAAGGCAATAAGGTCCGCGTGTGGGCGTCAAAGGATAAGGAAGGCAACCTCACTATCCTGCTGGCGAACAACTCGACAGATTCCAACTCGATCTCCAACCTGGGCATAACGGGTTTTGACGCGGCCAAAGAGGGCAAGATGTGGCTCTTTGAAGCTGCCGGCAACACATACTCCGGCGAGAGCGAACCTATAGCCCAGAGGATGCATATCAAAATAAACGGCGAGCAGGACCCCGCTATCGCTTCCCTGCCGGGCGACGGCAAGGCGATAAAGACAGGCAACCTGTTTGAGGTAAAAATGCCTCCTGTTTCACTGGCGCTGATAAAGATACCTGCGGCAGCAGCGGCGAAGTAGTTATTAAAAGTGGGAAAAATGCGGGCCGAAAGGCCCGCCTTTTTATTCGTTCTATTTATATTTTTGCCGGATGTAATTTAATAACTAACCCTGGCAGGGTTTGAAAGCAGGTACACTTTCAGCAGGCGGCACTGATGGACGTAATTCGCCCAAATACTCATAATTGCGGAAAGAAAAAATAAACATAAAAGATTCATTTGCTTCATAATTCACCCACCCATTTTAGTATATAAAAGAATTTAAATAATCTGATGCTAAATTTCATTGTTAAAATTCCACCCCATTTAGTCTGGTCTATTTACCTAAAAGCCTCGTGTTTTTTATGTCGTTCTCGCAAACAACAAAATAACACAGATAAACAATGATGCTTTCTTTTTCCTCAGTTGTCACACTTCATCTTGCACTTTCTATATTTCTAAAAAATTATTATTATCCGGGGATTTTTTCTCTTATATTGTCATTTAATCCATTTGACCGCTATTTCGCCTTCCACTTCCCTGAACTCCTTATCCCCCGTTAATACCGCGACCTCATGCACCATAGCCAGCGCAGCGCAGAAGCAATCCGCGTAGGACATCTTCTTTTTTGCCTTAATACTACCGGCCAAAAGCGACAATTCGCGGTCTGCGGGGATTATTGTGAGCGGCATGCCATCCATCATATCCCTTACCTTCAGCGCGGCGTCATTTCCCGATTTTTTCATTACAGCATAGAACACTTCCCCGTAGTTTACCGCGCATATCAGGACCCGCCCACCCCTCTTTTTTGCGGCGCATAATGCATCCTCAACGGTTTTTGCGCCATCCTCGTCATAAAAAAATGCGATCATGGCGTAAGTATCAACGACTATTTTCCCCATTTCTTGGACTCCATTTCCAATTCCTCCCTGTGCTCATTAAGCAGGAACTCAGTCATAGAGCGGTCCGCTTTCAGGGAACCGCGCATGGATTTGATATATCCTTCATCCTCAGGCGTCAATAGTATCCCGTCCTTTTCCTCCCTGACGAGCAGTTTTGTCCCCTTTTTTATGTGCAGTTTCCTGCGAAGTTTGGACGGGATGACAACCTGGCCTTTCTGGGTTACGGTTATTGTGAACATGGTTAACACCTCCCTGGTAAAATCTTACACCATGGAAAATAGTAAGTCAAATTATAATATTGGCATACCAATCCCGCAGAACACGCTTCTGCCCCTGCGCTCCTTGAAAGTGTTCGGCTGCCAGGGTTTTGATTGGCAAACAAACTCCGGTAGTCGCGTCCTTTCAGGCCGCGTGACGGTGGTGATGTTTGTTAACCGAACAGACCTTTTCCCCTGTGCACCCTGAAATGGTGCGGCTGCCGGGTTGTTGGTTGGCCTGCTGTCGGTTGCCATTTACGACAAAAGCGTTAGACATGCCTCGTCTCCCTCTGCCGAGTCCTGTCACCACAAAATTCAACTGCCGCCCTGCGGGATTATGCAGGTCTGACTCCGCACGGTAAAAACCACAACATAACCACAGGATTCCCGATGTGTCGTTTCCTTTTTTCGCGCGTAATCTCTTCATGTGCGTGTGGCCCTCAACCGTATCATATAAACCGCTCCGAACGACGTCTATCAAACCGTATCCGCGAAGCCGGCACAACGATTGAATACAAGTGTGAGGTCGAACTCGGGCACAGGAAAACATTGCGCGCGTAAAAAGAAAACGGTACGCCGGGCATCTAAACAAAACCACGACAAAACCTTGGCCTCGAAGAAACAATGCCCCGGGACAGCACGGGAGTGCTGTCCCTACAGTTTCAACATCAACGTCACAATCCCACAAACATCAACAGAAAAGAAAAAGGACGGACTCTCGCGCCCGTCCTTTTTCTTTTCTCGCTTAACACCCGCCGGGCGGGCACGTGGGCCCGCCCCCACAGGGGTTGTATGGTTATCTCTTTGCCCTTCCTATTGTTATCTCCGTTGCCGCCGCAAACCCTTTGTTGCCTGCCAGCGCTTCCAGCCTCACGTACCTCGCCGGCACCGGGCCAAACGCTATTGATTTCATGTCGCTGTTTGCCGGCCATTTGCCCGACTTTATCTTTATGAACTTCTCCCCGTCGCTGGACACATACAGGTTGTAGGATGTTATCGCGCCCTCTTTGGTCGGGGTCTCGACTGTTATGTACTTTGGCACGTAACACAGCACCGATACGTCCGGCACTATGTCGCCCAAATCCAGCGTTATTGACTGCGGGAATTTTTTGTCGCTCTCCCAGACCGAATAGTAATAGGAATCGTTCCGGCCATCTATCGCGTAAAACGCGTTACCGCTGGTAGCTGATGCCTCTTTTACAAATACCGCGTTCTCCGCCTGCGGCTGCTGAGGCGGGAGCGGCTTCCTCTTCAGGTTCGGCTTCCACGCGTTGCCCACATCGGACAGTACCTTCACAATCCTGTCATCGAGCATCCCCCTGCGGTCAGGCGGACAGTTCAGGATGAATACCGTGTACCTCTCTTCGAGGGGTTTTAAATGGCCGTTGACTATGTCGTCTTTTGACATAGGCTTGCACGCGGGAGAATTGTCCCCCCAGAACCAGTCGTTGCCTTCGATTATCTTCTGGTCCTGCGCCGCCGCCACTTTGTTGCCCTTTGGTGCGAATACTCCGCGCGGTTCCTCAAAAACAGCCAGGTCGGTGTCCCACAGACACTGCAGGTGCGAATGGTCTATGACCAGGCAGTTCGGCTGCAGGCTCCTGATGTACTCGCGCAGGTCCGCGTAAGGTATGTTGCGGTGGCCCATCTTCCACGAATAGCCGTCGAGGACCAGTATAGGTATCGGCCCGTAGTTGGTCAGGAGCTCCATTAATTGCTTCTTTACGTACTTTATATCGTCTTCGGTGATGGCTTTGTTGCCAAGCCCTTTTGTGTTGTCCCAGACCGAGTAATACAATCCCGGTTTCAACCCTCGCGAGCGGAACGCCTCCACATATTCGCGGACAACATCCCCTTTCCCGTTTTTCCACGGTATGGACTTCACGCAGAAATCACTTGTAGCCGTCGGCCACAGCGCGAACCCGTCGTGGTGCTTTGTTGTCAGCACGCCAAAAGTCATGCCCGCGTCCTTTGCCGCGTCAGCCCACTGCCCGCAGTCAAGCATCGTAGGGTTAAACTTCTTTATGTCCAGGTTTGCCTGGGACCAGGAACCCGTGTAGGTCAGGATGCCAAAATGCAAAAACATCCCGAACCGTTCCTCCACGAACTCCCTCTGCAACTGTTCCAGCGGTTTTGCCGGTTCTGTCATGGCTGTTTTTACCTCGGTTGCCGGCTGCTGTGAAGCGCAGCCGGCAATTAACGCCGATCCGCCCAGCAAACCCGCCAGTATAATGGTTGTTGTTTTCATCTTTTTCACCCTACTTATACAGTTTGTCAAATATCTTCTGCGCATCCACGACCGCGTGCCTCATGACGTCCTCTGCTTTGGCTGTCTCGCGGTTCTCCAGTACTTTATTCAGGTTCTTGTAGTCTATGTTCGCCGCCGCCCTCTCGCACGCTTCCCACGAGAGTACGCTGCGGACAACCCTGTCAACCGCCTGTTCCTCATTATCATACGCGCGCGGCTGCATGTCGTGGCCTTTCCACCTGGAATAACCCGCCTGCGCGATTAGCCCTGCTATGGCTATGTTCATGCCGTTTATCCTGCAGCCGTTGTCTATATCGTATTTGCCGGGGCCGCCCATGATGATGCCGTCGTTATATCCCTGGCTGTTTAAGTGCATGTGTTTTAACATCCCGTTGTCTATCTCCTCGACCGTGTCGTACACATGGTCGAGCCCTATCATCTCGGAGTGTCCGAACTCCTTGTTCACGCCGACGCGTTTTATGTCTATCCCGTACTGCTGTTCGAGCCTGGTCCAGAACACTATGGCGCTGGCAACCGTGGGCAACAGCATGGCCGGGTGGCCTTCGTTCGGTTTTGGCTCGATGGCGAGCATCATCTTTCCGCCGAGCTTCTTTTCCTGCTTGCACAGGTCCGCCACGTTCTTTTTCAGGTGGTCATACATCTTTGATATCCCGACCGTCGCCACGTCATACCCGAACGATCCGTTCCACAGCACAAACGTGGGTTTGACCGTGGGATGCCATGTCTTTTTGAGCGGCCCGTAAACCAGTGCCAGCGCTTTTGACCCGAACTCGCACGCTTCTGCCCTCTCCGCGGGGTCCAGCGAAGCTATGCCGCCGTATGCGAAATGCGTATGCGCTCCCGGGGTCGCCATGGCCAGGTACATGCCTGCGTCCACCAGGGCGTCTGCTATGTCCGCGGCGTTGTCTTCGTTGTACTCTCCGTCATAGTGCGCC
>JAJFUW010000223.1 GCA_021372235.1 Spirochaetia bacterium | reverse complement strand
GGCGCACTGGTTCGACAGGGCTGCAAAGTACGCCGTCTTACAGCCGCTATTGGTTCCCTTGTAGTCAAATGTGAGCGTTACGTTTCCTCCGGGCGCCACCGTCAGGGGAGATACAATGACATTCTGAACGGAAGAATTCGCGAAGGTGAGCGACGAGAAAAGCATTATGACTGCCGCAATCCCGGTTAAACGCTTTAACAACGCGGCCATGCCAAAGCGGCTATTGGTACTTTCAAACGCCGCTTTTTGCACGTTCATAAATTCACTCCTCTTTTATGAAATAGGTCCCTCTCCTGTTATCAGACATGGCCATCTCAACCACCCCGCGCCGCACGAGCGTGGCTGTCACCGAATAGTTCAGGTCTTTAAAATACGGCAGCCTTGCAGCCCGCGCATTGAAACAAACCGAACCCGATGCGCCGTTGGCGATACCGGTAAAATCCCATTTGACTATGGTCCTGCCTCCTGAAACTATGGTTGTGCAGCCCCCGGTGCAATTAACATAATCCATTTCCGATGGGACCGTGTCCCACAGTGAGAACGAAGCCGTGGCACCGCTCGCATTGGTATAGTTCAGGCAGTACTGTATGGTCTCGCCGAGCATCACTATGGTCTTGTTCTCTGTTTTTGTCAGTTGGATAACGACAGGCGGCAATGTTGCCGTCGCAGTCGGTGTCCTGGTCGGCGTGTTCGTCGGCGAGAAGCCCGGGGAAGCGGTACGCGTCATCGTGAACGTCGCGGAATTGGTCCTGGTCGGGGTCAGCGTAAATGTCGGTGAGCACAAATTCAGCATGTCGACCGTTGAGACAATCGTCGGCGAGCCCATATAGCTCTGCAGTATGGCGTCGTTGTGCCACGGCCCGCAGCCCCAGTTGTAACCTGTCTTCATGTTATTTGGCAGGTCAATGCACCCCGTGAAGCCGGGCTGTTTTAACCTGAGCGTATACCACCTTTTTCTTGGTACCGTAGGTGTGACCTCCGCTTTCCACTCAATTATCCCGGTCGCAGGATTGGATTGGTTGTAGGGATTATCCAGCTGTATATCCGCTCCCGGATAGGAAGTAAAGTCGTCGACTATTACGATATTGCCCTGCCAGGCGGCGCCGCCGGTATTGCATAACTGCAGGGTAAAGGAAAACTGCTGGTCCTTCCCGGTCAGGGTGTTCGTATTCGCGGATTTCACCAGCGAAAAAACCGGCGGTGCCGGGCAGTAGTTTGTCAAAGTAACCGTGGCTACCTTGGTCGGCTGGGCCAGGTATGCCAGGCTGGCGGTATTATGCCAAATCTTACAATATGTCGGCGGATTGTTGTTCTGGTCCCATATTGTTGTCCTGAAAACATAATCATAACAGGAATTCGCAGGGAACCCGTTTGCGAAGGTTATCTGAGCCGTCTTGCTGTTTATCTCCGTATAATCTATTAGCCCGAGCATGGTGTCTGTATAATCCCCCGGCCCCAGATACTGCCAGTAGTCGCCGGTATCGGACCAGCTGTCTGTTATAGTCACAGGGTTCCCGAAAGTCCCGCCCCCGGTGTTGCATATGTGCAGTGTAAAGGTCACCGTGGATGGCGGCGTCTGGCCGATGTTCGTATTTGGACTCGCTGATTTTGATATGGTAAAAGCCGGCGGCACAGGCGTCGGTTCCTCGGGCAAATCAAATCCCTGGCGTGTAAAAATCTCCTTGCAGTCGTTGTCTGATGTATTGGAATCATTGGTGTAGCTGAGCGCGGGCAGCAGGCTCCCTGTCTGCGGGTCCATGATTCTCTTGCCGTATTTCTGTCCGTCTTCATAGAACGGCGCACCCCACGACAGCCCTGATGCCGCCCAATTATAGAGCGGATCGTACCAGTTGCGTCCGCCGTACTGCGGTATGTTGCCGTCCGGACACGAACCGTCGTAGTACATTTTGATGTTCGCGACATCCGCGCTCGACACATAGGAGTGCCCTCCGCCGGCGCATGTTATGTCCAGGCTGTATGATGTCCACAATTCGTTGTATCCGGTATTTAGTGTCCTGACTGAGATAACGTTTCCCGTTGCCTGCAGCCACGCCAGCTGCGCGGCACTTAGGGATATACAGGGCGGAGTGCAGGAACCGTTGCCGATATCGCAGTAATGGAAACCGTCGTTGCCCACCCCGCCAACCCCGGGGAACGTCGGCAGTGACGCGTTTGTTACAAGGTTCCCGTTTATATATATCTGCGCCCAGTCGTCAACTGCGGCGCATAACTGGGCCGAGACGGGGGTGCAGGTAGCGGAGAAAAGACTGGACGAAATCATCAGCGCGCATATAAATATGACAGCCGCCGCCGGGTGCGATGATGACAAAAACCATTTTTTTTCCATCGAGGAACTTTTTGTCATTTTTGCACTATCTCCCTTTGGCCTTATATGCTTTTCCCACTTAAAAGTATAATTAATCCGCCATGCAAATGCAATAAAATAGCACAAAATAAGGGGGTTTTTATTAAAACGGTTAACCTTGGCGTTTTCACGGTTTACAAGGGGTTTCCCGGGAAGGCATTTGATTTTTTTCATTTTTTCCGCCTCGTTTCTTGTAAACCGAAAGCATTTGTAACTACCTTAATTAGACAGTATGACGACGCGGAAGTTGCAGGTTTTTTGTTGGTATTGTGGATTTGTTTTTTTGATCTCAATAAGGCAAGAGCTTTGTCTCAAGTGAAGACAAGGGCTTGCAGTAAATTGGATTTTTTTAACTTTCATTCTTGAGACGCCTTTCTTTTGAGACTCCGCCGCAATCCATACACCTGTTTCCGTATATCGGACCGCGCAGTTCACGGACCTTTTTCGAACCCGCGGTCCGTCAATGTTCCGGGTTATGACGTCCTTATATAATGCCTCTCTCCTCCAACTACTTCAGGGCCAGGCGGGCTATGTTCGGTCTGTACTCGCGCGCGAGCACTTCACGCGGGAAATCATAGAACAGCTGCGGATCCTTTCTGAAATAATCGATGTCGAATATTTTCCCATGCGGATATTTGTCCCGGATGGGGTTGTATTCCCCGCGGAAATCAGCCGGGCCCGATAGCGTGGATATGCCGGCGCCGGTCAAAACTGCGGCGTGTTTGGATTCCTTTATCATGCGGATGGCTTTTCCCATGTTGTTTTCCTTAGCCCCTCCGTTACCCCCGCGGAACGCCCTACCTGGGCGCCCCGTCCTTCACGGGAGTCGGGGTCGGCTTTGCCCCCCAGCTTTCGAACGTGGTCCCTATTTCCAGACTTATCTTGCCCTCAAACGTATCCGTATGATAAGCCGGGTCCCTTATGATGCCCTGCATGACGAACTTGGTCGCCTGGTCGAGCGTGTATTCCGCGCCGAGCGTGTGTTCGATATTGAACTGATTGGTTATGTCCACCAGTTTCGGCCTGTACTCCAGGTACAGGAAATCTCCGAGCGATTTGCCGAAGCCGAACTCTATATCCGTTGTCTCAATATTTGACGTATTGCCGGACGAATCTATGTTTCTGGCCAGCCCTGATGTCTTTATGTCCACAGTTTCCAGCTGCAGGACATTGCGGAGCTGCTCGGTACTGCCTTTTAACCACGCGTTCGCCAGGACGTCCACCATTTTATAGGCGTCTTCCCTGGTCAATTCTTTTTCCGGGGCCTTGCCAAAAGTCATTATGTATACCAGTGCCTCTTTGTTGTATGACGGTTCGGACGTGACGTCCAGGTTTATGTTCCCCACCCTGCCCCAGAACCGCACGTAAATATTCAGGTCCACCGTGTCCGTTATGTCCATGCCGCCGCCGCCGGGGAGCAGCAGCCCCGCGCCGCCGCCGCGCTTCATCTCAAATTTTCGCAGGACTGTCTTTGCGTATACGTCCAGTATGGGGTAGGGGCTCCCTTCGAACTTCACGCTGGAAGCCTTCATCTCGTCCGTCTTTAATTCCGTATTCAGGTATTTATACGTCCCTTTTGATATCCCGACGGTTCCGTAGAGTTTCAAGGAGTCGCCCCTGTCCAGCACCCTGATGGGGCCGCTGTTGAATTTCAGCGTGGCATCCGCGTAATTATTGGCGTAATCCCTGTAATACCTGACGTTGTTGCCGCCGGTCACCGACAGGTCCCATGTTATTTTTTTTGCATAATCATCCTCGCTCTCACTCCGGTTGCCGGATGACTCGCTCGTTTTGATGGGGAATACTATCCTCCCGTTCTCAAAGAACATCTTTCCCTTTATGAAAGGCGCATCTATCATCCCCGTTACCTCCAGGTCCACGTCCGCATCACCGGAAATGAATTCCATGTATTTCGTGTCTGTCACCCTCACCCTGTCCCCGAAATTCGTAACTTTTAGATTCAGTTTTTGGGGCGTTAACCATTTCATAAGCCCGCCATTTTTCTCGTTCAAATTCTCCACTTTCAGCGTGCCTCGCTCAGTATCACCCTTTAGCGAATATATGTCCATAACGTTGTCTTTTATGAGTATGTTGGCGTATACCCCCGTCAGTTCCTTGAACAGGTATTTCAGTTTCACAGTCGCGTCCGTCACGTTTATCCTGCCCGAGACCGACGGGAACTCCTTTGTCCCCCTGATAGTGAGATTGCCGTCCAGTTGTCCGTAGGCGTCTTCTATGAAATTCAAAAATTTTATGATGCACAAATCCCCGCCAGCGATCGAGGCACTGAGGTCCATCTCCGCCGCTTTCATGCGTTCCATTGCCTCGTCCGACATCGGCGCGGGTATTTTTCCGCCGAGTTTAACCTCGTATTTACCCTCCCTGGTCAGCACGATAGGCCCGGCCGCGGAGAGGTTTACCCAGTCGTTGCGCAGTGTTATGACCCCCGTTCCTATGTCAAAAGGTATGTCGTTGAAAGAGCCGTTGGTCAGGGTGATGTTTATCGCGAGCGTTGGCCCTCTGTGCGTGTTGCCCCCGACTTTTACCATGCCAGTGGTCTTGCCGGTCCACTTGAAATCCCATCCCAGCAGGTCGTTCACCATCTGCGGGTCCGCATCTTTTACGTTAACCCTTAAATCGGACTCCCCGTTTTTGAGTGTGCTCAAAAAACCCGAAACCGAGGCGTAAACGTTGCCCTCATACTCTGCAGTGACGCTGCGGAAATCCAGCCTGTCCTTTTCCATGGCGATCTCGGCCTTTAGATCCGTCCTGCCCTTGTTTTTTATTGTCTTAACGCTCAGCACGTCGCCGCTATACCCGACCCCGAGCAGGAAAGGCTTGAAGCCGTGCCTGTTCAACAAAAAATTATCCGACTCCAGTTCCCCGGCTATTTTCAGTTTTTCCTTTGTGTCTATGTTGCCGGCGAACTTCAGGTTGCCGTTCAGTTTGAACCCATTTAGTACGTAATCCTGCGCCTGTGCGTTCACAGTCACCCTGCAGACGTTGTCCCGTTTGAACTCAAATTTGGAGCCGTCCAGTTTTACATAGGTTTTTTTATAGTCAAAGAGCCCTTTATTGACTGTTACGACATTATCCTTTAGCCCGTAATCCAGGGTGACGGCGTCGTATGAAAAATCCGCGACAGTGCCTTTTGTCAGTTCCAGCAAACCTTCGCTTGCTATCCTGCCTTCCCTGCTCATCATCTCCCCCGAGCCGTTCACTCTGCCCGTTTCCCTGAACCCGGGGTCAAATATGCCGGCAAACTTTTTCAGGTCCAGGTTGACCGCGCTGTATTTGACGCTGTACTGCTCCGGGGCGTAAAGCCCGGCCTTTTTTACGAACCTGACCGTGCCCTGCACACCGGCCGTACCCTGTTCCTGGGAAATCGTTCCCGTAAAAGATGCGCCGTTGACCGGACCCTTGAACGAAAAATCACCGCGCACCAGCGAGTCCGCGTCCAGGCCTTTGTCGCGGTTGTTCAAAAGCATGTATACCGGATAAAGGTCCGCGTCCTTTACCTGGACCTGCGCGTCTATGAACGGTTCCCTGCCCGGAACCGCGTCCACGCGCCCCTGCAGGGTGTAAGCCTGCCCCCATCCTGCTTTCAGCGCCGGGATGGAATCGCCGTCGGTAGAAACGAATATTTCCAGGTCATCCTGCGGTTTCTTGTTGAATAATACCGACTTAAAATCCAGCTCGTGGTATGTCGTCATCTTTTCCGGTTCAATGACGAACAGGGATGAGTGCCTGAAACCGCAGTCCGCTGTCAGCCTGTCGTTTATCCTGTATGAGTCCAGTTTTCCGTTGAGGTCGAGTTTCAGCTCCTCGTTACCCTTTACCGTGAACGACCCGCCTGCGGTGAGCGACCCGCTCTTCTGCTTTATTTCGGCCTTTGTTATGTTAAAAACGTTGTTCGAGCCGTTTACATCGAGTCTTGCCGAGCGGTAAAGTCCGTCTTCATATCCGACGCCGAGCGAGATGTTGCCGCCATAACCGGAATCGTTCTTTTTTACCACCACCTTGCCCTGCATCACCCCTTTGTCGAACATTTTCAGCCCCGTGAGCTCGCTCACGACGTCGCCGTTTAAGTCCTTTACCTCAAAGTTCGCGTCAAAGATCAGTTTTTTCAGGGAAAAGGCGCCGGAGCCTTTCAGGTTACCGTTAAAATCAACCCCGGTTATTTTTATCATGTTGTCGCCGTAATGGAGTCCGCCGTTAAAACCGTACTGCTGCCCCCTCACTTTTAAAGCCGGCGCGTTCAGGAACATGTCCACGACCGGGGCCGCGGCGCTGCCCTTCACTATTATGGAGCCGCTCGCCGCCCCGTCAACCTGCTTGCCCTCCAGGTAATCTATGGAGAGGTCCGATATCATGATATTTTTCAGCGTCACCTTCAGGTCCAGGGCGTTGTCCTTTTTCGCTATGTTGCCCGTCACGTCGATCAGCGGGTTCTGCGCGTTCCTCAGGCGCAGGACCTCAACACGGTAATCCGTATCCTCTATCGAGACGAGTGCCGTCAGGTTCATGTCCCTGTATTTTTTGTATGCCATTGAAACGGAGCCGGATATTTTTTTTTCCGTGAATGTGAACGAGCCGGCGATATTTTCAATATCGTTGCCCGAGTATTTTATGTTCTGCGACTTTATTCCCAGCGCGGCCGCCGGGCCCGACTTTGCGGAATTTAGCCCGGCCGTGAGCGTCACCTCGCCGGATACATCCTTTGACCCGAACAGTTTGGCAGCGTTGAGGCCCGCGGCAGTTATCTCAATGCCCCGGCTTTTTGCTTTTTTGTTAAAATCAGCCTCGCCTTTGACAGATATGACAGCCTTATCGAGGGTCCCCGACGCCCGTGTCGGTTTAAGCACCAGCCCCGAGTACGATACCCCCAGTTTTACATTTCCCGCCTCCATACCGCGGACCGTGGAACCGTCGTCAATTATGAAATCCGCTTCCGCAGTGGGGCTTGTCCTGTCACCGGAGGCTTTCAAATAAACGCTTGCAGTACCCGACATGTATCCGGGCGCCAGACGCGACAGATCTATTTTTTCTATGCCGGTGCTTATGGCAAAACCCGTCGTTGTGTACAAATCCGACGCGCCGCCTTTTATGAAACCGCTGCCCCCGAGAAACCCGAACTCACCTTTTTTTAAAACCGCTTTGCTGCCGTTAAGTTCCAGCACGGCGTTAAAATGTTCAAGCGGGAGGCTGCCGTTTATTACTATGTCACCGTTGTTCACGGCGAAAAAGCCGAAAACCTTCATTTTTTCCGGGTTCAGTTCGGTTCCGGAAAAAGAGGCTTTTACCGAGAAATCACCGCCGTTGACCGCAAAAGCGCCTTTTGGCAGTATATAGGTGCCCCAGTCGTTCAGGTTTGCGCTCCTTATATCCGCGCTTCCCCTGAACCTGTTTGAGTTGATGTAGTAGTCCACGTCTATTGCGCAGTTCTTTTTTGCGGCACCCTTTGTCCTGCAGTTTAAGGTCACACTCAAAGCCGGCGGCTTCATTTTCAACAGGATGGCCCCGCTGATATCGTCCACGGTCGAGATAAAACCCGCATCCCTGTCGTCATACAAAACCCTGCCTTTCTCGATGAACACCCTGTTTATCGGGAGTTGTATGTCCATCCCCTTTTTCCCGGAAGCTTTCGGGGCGTTCTGCGGCATCGCGAACGATTCCGAGAACCGCTCGAGGTTGTAGACACCGTTCTCTTTCCTCACTGTCACAAGCGGGGAATCTATTATTATTTTTGAAAGTGTCCTGTCCAGGTTCCTGTGCCTGATCAGGTCGAGGAGGTTGAACCTGATGATTACCGATTTTATGGCGGCAAACTCTCCGCCCTCCGAAAATGTCCTGCCGACCGGTATGGATACGTTACGGACCGTTATGTTATTTATGATGCCGAGTTCTATCATGCCTATACGGACATCTTTGCCGATGGATTTTTTTATCGTGGAAATAACGTAGTCGCGCGCGTCAACCGTGAAAAAACCGGACTTGGTGGCGAATACGCCAAAAGCCGTCAGGAGTAAAAACAGTACAGCTATGACCGAAAGGACGCGCTTTAAAATATTCACTTCGCCGCCCCTGCTATCTTGTGTGGAAAGTGAGGCTGTCCTTTTCCCTCTCCACATCAACTGTCTTGTCGGCCCCTACGGTACCTGACAGTATCTTATCGGACAACGGGTCCTCGAGAAGGTTCTGGATGGCCCTGCGCAACGGCCTGGCGCCGTACGCCGGATCGTATCCTTTTTCTATCAGCAGTTCCCTGGCAGCGTCGGTCAGGTTCACTTTTATCGAACGTTCATTCAGCCGTTTGAATACTTCCGCTATCATGATGTCGACTATTGATTTCAGGTCGTCGCGGGTCAGCGGATGGAACACTATGACCTCGTCTATCCTGTTCAAAAATTCCGGGTTTACCGTCTTTTTCAGGTCCTCTATCATTCTGGTCTTCATCCTGTCGTAGGATATGGCTTCCTCATCGTTTGTGAAACCCAGGGGTTTGGATTTTTCAGCGTGCTTGCTTCCTATGTTGGACGTGATTATGATGACCGTGTTCTTGAAATCCACCACGCGGCCCACCGAGTCTGTCAGCCTGCCGTTCTCCAGAACCTGCAGCAATAGGTTAAACACTTCCGGATGCGCTTTTTCTATCTCGTCAAAGAGCACCACCGAGTACGGCCTGCGCCTGACCTTTTCCGTCAACTGGCCGCCGTCCTCGTGCCCCACGTATCCGGGAGGCGCGCCGACCAGACGCGATACCGCGAACTTTTCCATGTATTCCGACATGTCTATGCGGACCAGCGCATCGCGGTCCTCGAACAGGATATCAGCCAGCGTGCGCGCCACCTCTGTTTTTCCCACCCCGGTCGGCCCCAAAAATATGAACGAACCTATGGGTTTGGACGGGTCCGACATGCCCGAGCGCGAGCGGCGTATGGAGCGTGATATAGCCTTTATCGCCTCGTCCTGGCCTATGACCCGCTTGTGGAACTCGTCCTCCATCTTGATGAGTTTCTCCGACTCTTTTTCCTCGAGTTTAAAAAGCGGAATACCAGTGGACTTTGATATTATGTACGCTATGTCCTCCGCCTTCACCACCGGCGTTTTTTTGATTTTGACCGCATCGTATTTTTTGCGCATCTCGTCGCGCTGCCGCGAGAGTTCGCTTGTCTTGTCGCGCAGCCCCGCGCATTTCTCGTAGTCCTGCGCGTGCACCGCCGACTCCATTTCCTTTTTTACCCGGTCTATCTCCTTGTCGAGGTCGCGTATCTCGTCAGGCACGGTTGTGGCATACAGCCTGGCACGCGCGCCCGCCTCGTCAATGAGGTCAATCGCTTTGTCCGGCAGGAAACGCTCCGTTATGTACCGTTTTGACATCTTTGCCGCAGCCTCAACGGCCTCCGTCGATATCTTGACCTTGTGGTATGCCTCGTACTTATCGATTAGTCCCGTTATTATCAGGATGGTTTCGTCCACCGAGGGTTCCTTGACGTTCACCATCTGGAACCTGCGCTCCAGGGCGCCGTCTTTTTCAATATGCTTGCGGTATTCGTTGAGTGTTGTCGCGCCTATGCACTGGAACTCGCCGCGTGCGAGTGCGGGTTTCAGCATATTGGAAGCGTCTATGGCGCCCTCAGCCGCACCCGCCCCGACCAGAGTATGCAGTTCGTCTATGAACAGTATGACGGAGGACCCGGCATGCCGGACCTCGTTTATGATGGCTTTTAACCGTTCCTCAAACTCGCCGCGGTATTTTGTGCCCGCGACAACCGCCGCCAGATCCAGCGTTATCACACGCTTGTTGAGCAACAGCTCCGGAACCTCGCCCTTTATTATTTTTTGAGCCAGCCCCTCGACTATAGCGGTCTTGCCCACTCCTGGCTCGCCGATCAGCACGGGGTTATTTTTTGTCCTGCGCGACAGTATCTGCAGAACCCGCTCTATCTCATCGCTGCGGCCTATGACCGGGTCCAGTTTGCCGTCGCGTGCGAGCGCTGTCAGGTCGCGGCCAAAATTGTCGAGTGTCGGGGTGGTTGATTTCT
>JAJFUW010000221.1 GCA_021372235.1 Spirochaetia bacterium | reverse complement strand
GAAATGAAAAAATATGAAAAATAATATCCCTGCAAATGTCATGCAGTACAGGGAACGCGTACTTGAAAAAACAAAGGCTTTTCATGCCGGTAAAACACTGCTGGATTCCGGCTGCGGTGACGGATGTGACGCATCGCTGCGCCTTCCCTATTTCTCGTCCGTCACAGCCACCGATATTGAGGAGAACCCGGCGTGGAAGGAACTGTCAGGGAAAAAATTGAAATTCAAAAAAGCAGACTCCGAGAAACTGCCGTTCAAGTCATCGTCATTCGACACTGTTATTGAAAAGGATATGCTTCATCATGCCCGGGACCCCTACAGGGCCATGAAGGAAATGGTCCGTGTTGCAAAAAAAAGAGTTATAGTCATCGAGGCAAACAGATACAACCCGCTTTTTTATATCAACCTGACGCTTATCAACAACCACCAGCATTTCACCCGAAAAAAATTCCGTGACATAGTGGCGTCCGCCGGTATGCCCTATGAACTCCGCAGTTTTTCCGCCAGGGTCTGCCCGATAAACATCGTGCCGGTCATAAAAGCGTTCAACGGCGTCCAGGATTTCATGGAGAATATCGGGCCGTATAAGCCTATCATCGAATATAACCTCGGCATCATCACGAAACGCTGAATATGAAAAACAGAATTGCCGCTTTTAGCTCCGCCCTGCAAGACAGATACGCTTTCTACGCGGCAGACCCTTCGGATGTATTTTATCTCTGTGGTTTCTCCGGGACATTCGGGAGGATAGTAGCCCTGGAAAAAAAGGCCTATTTTATCACAGACCCCCGTTACGCCGGCACCCCGGTTATCCGGGATATTGCAAAAACGTTTGAAGTTGTAATAACAAAAGATTTTTCCGGCGACCTGAAAAAAATCCTGAAAAACGTAAAAAAAACCGGATTATCCAGACAGACGCCTCTCGCCGAATATTTGAACCTAAAAAACAACGGCTTCTCACCTGAAATAGACGATCGCGTCCGTGAAGCACGCATGGTTAAGGACAAACATGAGGTGGAACTTATAAAAAAAGCAGTTTCCATAAATGAAGCAGGCATACGCCATGTCGTCTCCATCCTGAAGCCCGGGATTACAGAAAAAGAGATAGCACTCGAGTTTGACATATATATAAGGAAACATGGCGCCGACTCAGTTTCTTTCCCCTCAATAGTGGCCTTCAACGCCTCCGGGGCTGTTCCGCATCACGCAACATCCTCGGCCAGACTCCATAAAAACACCCTCATACTCATTGACTGCGGGGTCAGGTATCAAGGCTACTGTTCAGACTTGACAAGGTGTATCGCCTTCTGTATAATTAAATCTCGCTTTAATGATATAGTCGCAGAATATGAACTTACCAGGGCAGCCAAAGCATCTGCTGTTTTAAACTACACAAACGGCAAAAATATAAAAGATGCTGACCTGGAGTCAAGGCAATACCTTGAAAGGCACAAAAGAGCCGGTTATTTCACCCATGCCTTGGGTCATGGTATAGGTATCGACATCCATGAACAGCCGTCGGTCAATAAGACGGCAACGGGTAAATTCCTCCCGGGAATGGTTTTAACTTGCGAACCCGGGCTATATTATAAAGAAAAGTACGGCATAAGGATTGAGGACGACTACCTGGTAACCCGGGATAATCCTGTAAAACTCGGTTCCATGAATGACGGCCTTATAATAAAGGAATAGCAATCGCGGGTATATCCCGCCCAAATAACAGGAGGTTTTTGAACTATGCCATCAGCACACGAATTGAGGCCGGGTATGACATTTCTTCTGGATGGAGTCCTGTATGAATGCGTCCAGTACCATCATATACAGAGGCCGAGGCTTGCACCGCTAATAAGGCTCAAGTACAGAAATTATAAACTTGGCACCACCAATGAGAGGACATTTTCTCCGGATGACCGTTTCCCGGACGCGCAGATTGATGAAAAAGACCTGCAGTTTCTTTACAAACAGGGTGAAGGCTGGCATTTTATGGATACAGAATCTTACGAACAGTACGAATTCAATGAAAAACAGGTTGGCGAAGGTTCCCGGTTCCTCAAAGAAGATACCATGGTCAAAATGGTCATGTTTAACGGCGAAGTTCTGGGCATCAAGCTACCGACCAAGGTTGAGTTAAAAATTGTGGAAGCCCCTCCGGCTGTCAAAGGCGACACATCGGGCAATGTTACCAAGGGTGCGACAGTTGAAACAGGCGCCATAGTCCAGGTCCCGATATTCATAAAAGAGGGCGAGATAATCAGGGTTGATACGAGGTCAGGCGAATACGTTGAAAGAGTAAACAAGTAAAAGGAGGCCGCATACAATGGCAAAAAAACCGGATTCAGGAAATCTCAAACTCGAAGCCCTTAACGAAGTATTAAATATCATGCAAAAGGGTGAACTTGCCGAACTGCTCTATGAGGAAAAAGACCTGAAGATTCAGATGAAAAAAGCCGGCTCAATGATGTCAACAATGGCCCCGCAGTACGTAAGCGTTCAGCAGGCTCCGGCACAGCAGCCGCAGCCCGCTGCAGCATCCCAGGAACCGGAAAAATTACAGGAAGACTCAAAGACCGGGATTATCAAATCTCCCATGGTAGGCACGTTCTACAGGTCCCCATCGCCGGATTCCCCGGAGTTTGTCAACGTAGGCGACATGATCGAACCCGGCAAGACAGTCTGCATCATTGAAGCCATGAAGATCATGAACGAGATAAAATCAGAGGTCAAAGGCAGGGTAAAAGAAATCCTGATTGACAATGCGCAGGCGGTTGAATTCAACCAGCCTCTGATAATCGTCGAAAAATCTTAAAGGGGTAAACCTTTGTTCAAAAGAATACTCATTGCAAACAGGGGTGAAATAGCCCTGCGTGTCATCAGGGCGTGCAAGGAACTGGGTATTGAAACAGTCGCTGTCTTTTCCGAGGCTGACGAGCATTCTCTCCATGTGCGCTACGCGGACCATGCAATATGCATAGGCCCCGCCCAATCAAAACTTTCATACCTGAACATACCCGCCATAATCTCCGCGGCCGAGGTCACAGACTCGGAGGCAATACATCCCGGTTACGGTTTTTTGGCGGAGAACGCGCATTTTGCCGAACTTTGCGGCCAGTGCAATATTAAATTCATCGGGCCGACGCCGGCTGCCATCCGTGCCATGGGCGACAAGGCTCAGGCAATCGCCACCGCACGCGACCAAAAAGTTCCAACTGTCCCGGGTTCCGGCAGGATACTGAAGGATGAAAATGATGCGGTTGAGATATCAAAAAAAATCGGGCTCCCGGTCATGTTAAAAGCCACCGCGGGCGGCGGCGGCCGCGGTATGAGGATAGCCAACACCGAATTAAACCTGAGGACCGCCTTTAAGACCGCGAGTCAGGAAGCCGGCACTGCTTTCGGCGACCCTTCTGTTTATCTTGAAAAATATATCGAGGAACCCCGCCATGTCGAGGTCCAGATTATGTGCGATACGCACGGCAACTATATCGCCCTCGGCGAGCGCGACTGCACGGTCCAGCGCAGACACCAAAAACTTATTGAAGAGTCTCCCTCTCCCATCCTTTCGGAACACAAACGCCGTGATATGTGCATGCTGGCCCTGAAAATTGCAAAAGCCGTAAAATATGAAGGTGCGGGCACCATAGAGTTCATAATGGACAGGAACGGAAATTACTATTTCATGGAAATGAACACCAGGGTTCAGGTTGAACATACCGTGTCGGAAATGGTTACCGGCTTTGACATCATAAAGGAACAGATCCGCGTCGCAGCCGGCGACAAGACTACCATCCCGAACAAGGAACTGAAACTGCGCGGCCATGTCATAGAATGCAGGATAAACGCGGAGGACCCGGACAACAACTTTATCCCGTCCCCCGGGACCATCACGGAGTATAACGTCCCCGGAGGCCCCGGCATCAGGGTTGACACCCATGTTTACAAGGGTTATAAGATACCTCCTTACTACGATTCCATGGTGGCAAAACTTTTGGCCCACGGGCAGAACAGGGAAGAGGCTATAGCCAGGATGCTGCGCGCCCTTGATGAATTTGTCATTGAAGGCATAAAGACCACCATCCCTCTGCATAAAAAAATACTTACCAATGAAAATTTTATTACTTCAAACTATTCCACACAGTTCATAGAAAAAATGGAAAAAGAAAAACAGTTCTAAGGAGTTTTATATGGTCGAACATAATAATGATTCAGGAAACGTAAAAATATCCGACGAAGCCATAGCCACCATAGCGTCCATTGCCGCAAAAGAAGTGGATGGCGTTTTCTGCCTCGACAGCGGCACCGTAGGAGGCCTGGCTGAGGCGTTCGGCGTCAAGGACCTCTCAAAAGGCGTCAGGGTTGAGTTTTCCGGGGAAAACGTATCGGTTAACATCAACCTGATGGTTTGTTTTGGCAGGGACATAGCCGACGTCGCATCCGAAGTTCAGGACAAAGTCAGGGAATCCATAGAATCAATGACGGGCCTGCTCGTCGACAAGGTACACGTGAACATAAACGGGGTCAGAAAACCCGAGAAGCCTTCCGGCGATGCGGGTTACGATATCTAAACGGAGGTAATTTCATGAAGTATTTTAACACCATATTGATAGTCATCACCACCATACTTTTCCTCGCCGCCGGCATATTTGGCCTGTCGATCAGTTTTAACATCGAGGGCAACCAGATGGCGTTGAAAGTTTTTCAGAACATGATCAACTACATGATGAGCGGCGAGACAGCCAAAGTCCTCGCTATCAGGATAACCGTTTTTTCGTTCAGCCTACTTCTCGTCCTGATAGGTATTTTTACCATATGGGGAAATATGCAGAAACGCCTGAGCGAACGCACGGTCATACTGCAGTCACCCATGGGGGAAATACTCGTATCACTCAACGCCATAGAAGATTTTTCCAGGGTCGTGCGCAACCAGGTTGACGGTGTAAAAGACATCAAAGGCCGCGTCATCTCGACAAGAAAAGGCATGAAAGTATCGGCTTACGTCACCCTTTACTCGGATCACTCCGTGGCGGACGTGACCCAGGAGATACAAAAAGCCATAATACAGTACATACAGTTCACCCTCGGCATCTCCACCGAGATTAAACCTAACATCATTGTCAACAAGATTGCTTACAGACCAAAGGAAGAAAAGAAATGAACGAAATACTGAAATTTATAATATTAAATTTCTGGAAATTTGCCGGCGCCATGGCCGGTTTCTCACTGGGTCTCCTGCTGGTAATTTTCGGATTGTGGAAAACACTGTTTGTAATCCTGGTCATGGTCCTGGGGTACATGCTTGGAAAATGGAAAGACGAAGGCCTTTCCTTCAACGCAATGTTCAAAAACATAATGTCATCAATGCACGTGGATAAATGGCGCTAAAAGGGCGTAATCCTTTAGCCCTGATAGACGCGAACATCAACAGGGCCAAAGAGGGGCTGCGCGTCATAGAAGACACCTCCCGTTTCATCCTCGTGAAAAAACCCACGACAAAAAAGATAAAAAACATACGGCATTCCATGGACTCCGCCGTGCGCCTGATTGTCCCGGGTTACAGGGCGTTGCTTGAGAGCCGCAACAGCGCCGCGGATGTCGGAAGAAAAACCAGCGGGAAGAGCGAATTTTTACGCGTTTCCGTGGACGATATCCTTGCCTCCAACTTCAAAAGAGTGGAGGAATCCCTGCGCGTCCTTGAGGAGATATCAAAGACCATAGACACCTCAGCAGCCGCAAAGTTCAAGGAACTGCGCTACATGGCGTATGAGGCGGAAAAAGAAATGGTGCTTTCCAATGAGGAAAATTGACCTCTCCCTGTACGCGATCGTGGACCTTGATTACCTGAGTTCCATAAAAAAAGATCCTTTCAAAGCCTGCTTGTCCGTAGTAAAAGGCGGCGCCACAGCCGTCCAACTGCGCTCAAAATACGCCTGCGATATGGAGTATTACAGGGCCGCGCAGGCAATGAAAAAGATATGCGCAAAATTCCGCGTTCCTTTCATTATCAACGACCGTGTTGACATCGCCGTGTCCGTTGCCTCGGACGGGCTTCACATAGGCTGGAACGATATGCCGCCGGAAAAAGCGCGTGTACTTGCCGGAGAGAATATGATAATAGGTTTCTCCGCTTCCAATAAACAGGAGGCTTTGCGGGCATCGCGGCTTAATGTTGATTACATAGGCCTGGGGCCCGTGTTCCCTACGGCAATAAAGCACACAAAACCTCTCGGAACGCGCGCGGCCGCACAGATTTTAAAAAAGATCAGCATGCCCGTGGTTGCAATCGGAGGAATTAACGGTTATAATATAAAAGTTTTAAAAGATATCGGCGTGCGGAATTTCGCGATGATATCCGCCATTCTTTCCGCGGAAAATATCGAAGCCTGTACCCGCGCCATAAAAAAAATAATACAGTCAAAAGACAACGGAAAAAGACGGGAGACGCCAAAGTGACACAACTTGAATACGCAAAAAAAGGAATAATCACAAAAGAGATGAAAGAAGCGGCCTCATATGAAAATATGGACGTTAATGTGCTCCTATCCCTTATGGCAAAAGGGGAACTGGTCATTGCAAAGAACATAAACCATGCCGGTATACGCAGCGTGGCCATAGGCACAAACACAAAAATAAAGGTGAACGCCAATATAGGATCGTCGCAGGATTCCTGCAACATAGGCGAGGAATTGAACAAGTTAAAAACAGCCATAGACGCCGGCGCTGACGCAGTCATGGACCTCTCCACCGGCGGCGATATAAAAACCATCAGGCAGGCCATACTGAAAAATTCAACTGTCCCGATAGGGACCGTGCCGATATACGAAGCGGTAATAGGCGTCATAAAGGACAAAGGATCCGTCCCTAAAATGACGGCTGACGAACTTTTTAACGTCATTGAATCCCACGCCATGCAGGGCGTTGATTTTGCCACCGTCCACTGCGGCATCACAAAAGCTTCCGTATCTTCGATGATGAAACAGGGAAGGTACCTCGATACGGTTTCGCGCGGGGGCACGTTTTTGACAGTCTGGATTCTGGAGAACGGCAAAGAGAATCCGTTATACGAGGATTATGACAGGCTGCTCGATATAGCCTACAAATACGACATGACACTCTCCCTGGGTGACGGTATGAGGCCGGGCTGCCTTGCCGATGCCACAGACCGCGCGCAGATACACGAACTCATCACGCTAGGCGAGCTTGCGAAAAGAGCCCATGAAAAAAACGTGCAGGTCATGATAGAGGGCCCGGGCCATATGCCGATAAACCAGATAGTCACCAATATGCAGATACAGAAAAAACTTTGCAACAACGCTCCATTTTACGTTCTCGGGCCGCTGGTGACCGATATCGCCCCCGGTTATGACCACATTACCGCGGCCATAGGCGGCGCGCTTGCGGCAAGCTCCGGCGCTGATTTTCTATGTTACGTAACCGCGGCGGAACACTTGAAACTCCCGGATATCAACGAGGTCCGTGAAGGCGTTATAGTATCGAGGATAGCCGCGCACGCCGCTGACATAGCCCGCGGCATACCCGGCGCACTTGACCGGGATATTTCCATGGCAAAGGCGAGAAAGAACCTGGACTGGGACTCCCAGATAAAACTATCCATTGACCCGCTAAAGGCCGATGCGATGCGCAAATCACTCCCTCCAAAGGACCGCGATGTCTGTTCAATGTGCGGCGAGTATTGCGCGATAAAAGAACTAAACAAAATAAAAATCAGCCGGAACCGCACCTCGACATCAGACATTACACAAAAAAAATAGTATAAGTCCTGTTCTGCCCGACACAAATATTCCCTAATCTTGACTTTTGTCAGGTATTATGTTATATTTTCTGCAATTGCAACGGTCTATATGATTATAAAAGGAGTAATTTTGACTAACATGCAGGCAAAAGGACGGGCTTTTAGGGCAGCGCTTGAGTATGTTGAAAAAAAGTACGGCCAGGACAAACTCGGGTCTTTCTATTCCCTTTATCCCCAATTTATACCCGTATCAGGATATCAGGACCTCGGATGGTACGACCTCGCTATTTATCTATCTTTTTCAGAAGCAATAGACAAATACTTTGGTTTTGGTGATGCATCCCTGCTGGTTGAAATAGGGGAATACAGCGCCATACACGCGTTTGATACTTCCCACAGGCTTTTCAGGGACATATCGGTGGAAAACGCGCTGTCAAACGCACAGGCTGTTTTTTTCCCATTCTTTTATGCCGGAACAGTGGAGATAAAATACCTGAAAAGCAAAAAGATATCGCTCCATCTGAATGGATGCCCGGTAAACCCCTACCTGTCAAAAAAAATCACCGGCTGGCTGCGTCAATCCTGTAAATATTTGAAGACAAAAAATGTGACGGTCAGGGAATTAAAACCCGGTAAGTGCATGGGTTATGAAATAGAATGGAATTAAAAACATCCAATAACCATGGAACTAATAAATCGGGACCGGCCCCAAAAACAAACAGCCGGATAACAGTTCCGGTTATCCGGCTATAATGTAGCGTTCAAGTTTACAGTTATTCTTTATAAATCAGCGAGATTCCCAGGCCCGCGCAGACATAACTCACAAGCCCCTGTGCCAGCCATGATAACAGCATGTCGGAAGTGAATTTACCTACCACAAGCGACATGATAAGCGGCTGAGCTATCAGTATAGCCCACACAACAAATCCCCAGAACATGCCTTTTACAAGGCTTGTGCCCGGCATCCCCTTTGCCAGTAGAGCGTAAAAAACCGCCATGATAACGCCCATGCCCACATTCAAAAGGAGCAATTTGTAGAACCACTTCATTGATATTGCCTCCCTGAACAACGATGAAAGCGAAGGGTCCGATATCTTTCCGGTAAAATTGTATGAAACGCTCGCTACCAAAAACAGTATGAACCCCGCGACTATGCCCGCAAGAAGCATCTTGATAAATTTATCCATTTTTCCCTCCTGATTTTTTTTTATAATATCACAGAGGCCGGTTAAAATCAACGCATCATTACTCAAAAAGGCCGGTCAATTATCAGGCTGCCGATATAAATTATCATTGAAAAAAGATTTAATTATGTTATAATAATTCCAATTAAAAAGTTATGTTTATGCTTAAATTTGATGTTATTAAGTTGTTAACATGTAAAAATTGAGCTTTGTGGATAAGTTATAAAATGCCTTATATTAAAAGCTTTTTTGTTGTTCATAATTAAAATGTGGATAATGTTATTAATGTGGATAAATAATCCTGCGGAGGAAATTTTATATGTCCTTTGAATGGAATTCAATTCTCGAGAAGTTCAAGGCCGAATCGGCGAACGTACACGTATGGCTCGAAAAATCATCGGCATTTTTTGACGAGGACGCCAACAGGATACTGATAGAAGTCCCCAGCGCGCTCCATAAAAAAAACCTGAGTGAAAAATATATCGATGAAATATTAAAAACCGTCAAAGCCCAGACGAACGATTCCATTTCGCTCTCCATTGAAATCAAAAAGCCCGGTCCGTCCAAAAAAGAGCCGGAACCAAAAATTACCATACAACAGATACCTCTTCCTCTGGATTCCAAGCCCGACCATATTCCTTACCTCAACACCCGTTTCCGTTTTGACAATTTTATCGTGGGTGATGCAAACCGGTTCGCTCACGCCGCTTCAAAAGCCGTTGCCGAAGCTCCGGGCCAGACATACAACCCGCTGTTCATCTACGGCGGCGTCGGGCTGGGAAAAACACACCTGCTCCACGCCATAGGCAACCATGTATTTGAAAATAACCCTCAGACAAAAATGCTGATAACAACTACGGAAAAATTTATGTTCGAGCTCATCACCGCCATAAAAGACAGTAAAAGGGAGGATTTTAAGGCCAAATACCGCACCATTGACCTGCTCCTCGTCGATGATATAGAATACCTGCAAAAATCAGAGGCTGCCCGTGAGGAATTCTTCCACACATTCAATGAGCTCTATAACCTTAACAAACAGATAGTGGCGACCTCGGATTCTGCTCCTCAGGACCTGAATCTGGAGGACAGGCTGAAATCACGTTTCGCCGCCGGTATAATAGCCGATATACAAACCCCTAATTTTGAAACCCGCGTGGCAATACTGAAACAGAAAGCCAAAGAACTCAACAAAGTGGTTCCTGACAACGTACTCGCGTACATCGCCGAACATATTGATACAAACATCAGACTTTTGGGGTCGACCCTTTCAACAATCATAGCGCTGTCGTTGCAGATGCAAACAGAGATAACCACTGATCTGGCAAAACAGGCGCTCAAAATGACGAACCCGTCATTTGAAATCCAGAGAAAAATAGGTATAGATCACATACAACATGTGGTGGCTGATTATTTCAACATAAAAGTGCAGGACCTCTCTTCGAGAAAAAGGCCGGAAAATATAGCCACGGCCAGACAGATAGCCATGTATATAACGAGGAATCTGACCGATTATTCGCTCGTTCAAATAGGACAGTATTTCGGAGGAAAAGACCACACAACCGTTATGCACGCCATAAACAAGATAGAAAAACTCATAAAGACCGATGAGAAATTCAAGACCCAGTTTGAGGAACTTGTCACAAGGATAAAAAAATAAGTGTTAATAATGCTGTTAATTGTGTGTTGAAACTATATTAACAGCTGTTGATAGATTTTAGCTGACGAAATTAATTGTGTATAAACAGCATATAATGTGATAAAATAAGGCTATTATTAACATCAACTATTTATTTAATGGCCTTTAATTTATGGCTGTTTTAAGTTATTAAGATTATTAACAGTACAACAACAGCAACATATATATATAAATTTATCAATGATGCAGGTGTGTAATAAGAGATTATTTGTGGAAAACAAATTCAGGAGGGAATTAGATGAAAATAAAGACAAAAAAGAGCGAAATTATGGAACCGTTGCAGATTGCCCAGTACTTTATTTCTACGGGATCGACTTTACCCCTGTTATCCAACATACTATTTGAAGCTGACGCGGATTTTCTTTATATGTCCGCCACTGACATGGATATATCTGTCAGGATAAAGTGCAAGGTGGATAAGGTCGAAACGCAGGGCAAGACAACCATATCAAAAAAGATAATACCTCTCATAAAGGAAGCCCCGGAAGGAGACATAAGAATAGACACGGACAAGAGCGATAACACGAAAGTAACATTTGGAAAATCATCATACAAAATAAACGGGCTCCCGGCAGAGGATTTCCCGGCTCTTTCGCTGGATGAAAAGAAATTGGACACGGTGAAAATGCCGCAGAAACTTTTAAAAGAGATAATTTCAAAAATATATTATGCTGCGTTAAAGGACACAACAAAAAGGAACTTAAACGGCGTATTCTTTAAATTTGAGGGCAATAAAATAGAAGCAGTGGCAACAGATGCTCACAGGCTTGCCTATTACAAAACCGAGATAAAAACCGGTGTTAAGTCAAAATTTGATTACATAATCCCCCTGAAGACGATAAACGAGATAGTAAAGGTGCTTTCCGACGATGAAACAAAGGAAATCACCATAAATTTTTATGACAAGGTGGTGGAGTTCCAATTGGAAAACATGGAGATAGTGTCCAGGATAATAGACGAAAATTATCCCAACTACAACCAGGTCATCCCAAAGGAATTCACGGCCGAAGCCTCGGTTTCAAAAGACGACCTC
Source organism: Spirochaetia bacterium (assembly GCA_021372235.1). GTDB lineage: Bacteria > Oederibacteriota > PGYV01 > PGYV01 > Palsa-1178 > JAJFUW01. The sequence goes on along the minus strand of JAJFUW010000221.1, from coordinate 16,316 downwards.
TCCTCCGCAATACGCAGGGCATCAACCATAACTTCGGACAAATCCAAAATAATAAGCATCAGGATTGAAAAAAATAAACTGTACATCAACGCTTCCGCCCAGGATGAAGGTGAGGCTTTTGAAGAGATCGACGCTAAATACGACGGCGAGCCGATAGAGGTTTCCTACAACGCCGTGTATGTCATGGACGTGCTAAAGGTGATAGAGGCTGACACTATAGAGATAAAACTCATATCCTCGATGAACCCCGGGATAATAAAAGGCAAGGGAAACGACGATTTCCTCTACGTGGTAATGCCCATCAGAAAATAAAAGTAAAAAACAACAGCAAAAGGATGGCAAATAAATGGACGATAAAAATAACGGAGCGATAATACCTTCAAACATAAAACAGACAACTGTGGAAGAGGAGATGCAGACTTCATACCTCGACTATTCAATGTCGGTCATAGTCGGAAGGGCACTCCCCGACATACGCGACGGGTTAAAGCCCGTGCAGCGCAGGATATTGTACTCCACGTATGACACGGGGCTTTACTATGGCAAACCTTACAGGAAATGCGCGAAGATAGTCGGAGAAGTAATGGGAAATTACCATCCTCACGGAGACTCATCCATCTATGATACACTTGTCAGGATGGCGCAGGATTTTGTCTTCAGGATGCCATTGATAGACGGACAGGGAAATTTCGGGTCCATCGACGGGGACCCGGCCGCGGCAATGCGTTATACAGAGGCCAGGATGGCCAGAATAACCGAGGAATTGCTCAGGGACATTGATAAGGACACGGTTGATTTTGTCCCGACATACGATGAATCCGGCGTGGAACCGACCGTATTCCCGGTGGCGTTCCCGCACCTTCTGGTTAACGGGTCATCAGGCATTGCGGTCGGAATGGCAACGAACATCCCGCCGCACAACCTGGGCGAGATAATCGACGCGGTCATCTACATAATCAACAATAATGAAAAGAACGTCTATATAGACGACATCCTGAAGATAGTAAAAGGCCCTGATTTTCCGACAGGCGCATATATCATAGGCCACGATGGGATAAAGCAGGCGTACGAAACGGGCCGCGGCTCCATAGTCATGCAGGCAAAGGCCAGGATAGAGGAAACAAAAAAGGGCAAACAGCAGATAGTAATAACGGAACTGCCGTATATGGTGAACAAGGCAGTCCTGCTCACGCACATCGCGGAACTTGTAAAGGATAAAAAAATCGATGGCATAACGGACATAAGGGATGAGTCCGACAAGGACGGCATCCGGGCTGTAATAGAGGTCAGCAGGAACGACAACCCTGAAGTGGTGTTGAACCAGTTGTACAAACACACCGTCCTGCGCACGACTTTCGGCGTTAACTGCGTCGCGCTGGTCAACGGAAGGCCCAGGACCCTGACCCTCATGGAATTCCTGAACAATTTCATAGAATACCGCAAGGAAGTCGTGCTGCGCAGGACAAAATTTGAGCTTTCCAAGGCCGAGAAGCGCGCGCATATCCTCGAAGGATTGATGATAGCGCTGAAATACCTCGACAGGGTCATCAAGATAATCCGCAGTTCCAGGAACGTCGAGGAGGCCAAAGAGGCCCTCATAAAAGCATTCAAGCTGTCACCCCTGCAGGCACAGGCAATTTTGGACATGAAGCTGCAGCAGCTCACAAACCTCGAGGTGGAAAAACTTGAGGCTGAGTACAAGGAACTGATGAAACTGATAGAAGAGCTGAAATCCCTGATAGCCAGCGAAAAGAAACTGATGGCGCTCATTGTCAAGGAGCTTACCGATGTCAGGGAAAAATTCGCGGATGAGCGCAGGACAGAGATTATAGCCCGTGAAAAAGAGATCAAGATAGAGGATATGATACAGGAAGAGGAAATGGTAGTAACCATGACCCACAAAGGTTTCATAAAGAGGACGGCCACATCGGCATACAAGGCGCAGAAACGCGGCGGCAGGGGCATCACGGCCGTGACGACGGCGGACGAGGACTTTGTCAAGGATATGTTCGTTTCCAACACCCTTGATTACATCATGTTCTTCACGGACAAAGGCAACTGCCACTGGCTGAAGGTCTATGAGATACCCGAGGCGGCCAGGACGGCCAAAGGCAAGTCCATAATCAGCCTGATAAAACTCGGCGAAGGTGAAAAGATAGCGGCCTACGTTTCTGTCAAGGAGTTCAAGGACGACCAGAACCTGATCATGGTGACCTCCGGCGGAACGATCAAACGGTCCAACCTGTCACTTTATTCCAAGCCGAGGAGCGGAGGCATCATAGCCATAACGCTCGACAAGGACGATACTCTGATAGAGACAAAACTGGCAAAAGTGGACGACGAGGTTTTCATAGCCACCGTGGAGGGAATGGCCATACGTTTCCCCGTCAGGGACATCCGCGAGATAGGCAGGACCGGGATGGGGGTCAAAGGCATCAACCTCGACAAAAAGGACAAAGTCGTCGGCATGTCGGTGCTCCATTCGGAAAACAAGGGCGCGACGCTTCTGACAGTAACCGAAAAAGGTTTCGGCAAGAGGACACAGGTTGAGGAATACCGCACCCAGTCGCGCGGCGGCAAAGGGCTGATAAACGTCAAGGTCACCGACAAGACAGGGAAAGTGGTGGATATAAAGATGGTGTCCGACAGCGACGAACTTATCCTCATCTCAACAAAGGGGACGCTCATGAGGACAAAGGTCAAGGATATAAAAACCATAGGCAGAAACACGCAGGGCGTGTGCCTGATCAAGTTAAAGGACGGAGAATCCGTGGGCGCGGTCGCCCGCGTTATGGAAGAGGAAGAAGAATCAACTGAAGGCAAATAGGATTAAGTGAGCGGAGGCTTTAAATGAATAAAACAAGTTTTGCCGTAAAAGCGGTGATTATTTTTGTCCTGTGCTTTTGCGTGCCGACAGGGCTTTTCTATCATTATGACAAGGATAGGCTGACGCAGCTTAACAACATGCAGGCAAAGTTAGAGGATTCCAGCAACAAGGAAGAAAAGACCCTGATCAGGGACCAGACGCAGAAAAAAACCGATGAAGCCGGGGCCACGATATTCAAACAGGAACAGGCCGCAATAGCAGCCAAATATTCGCGCATAATATCAAATAACGTAATACGTAATTTTTCCTATACCAAACAGCAGGCAAGGATCAAAACCGAGTTCCTAAAACTTGCGAAATTTCCGGGTGCGGACCTGGCTCTCATTATGGCACCGGGCGGCAGGGTTGTGGAAGCCACGAACCAGACCCTGAAAGCGGCGCAGTTTCGGACAAACCGGAAATTTTCCGCCGTCATATCGTCCAGGCAGGCGGCAAACACGGTGGATTTCACCGACGGGACCGCGGAGTATTTCCTGCCGATAATCGACAGCAAGGATAACCTTACTGCGGTGCTTTACGTAAAAGAAGATATCTCCGAGGCATGCGCCGCCGTCAGGAAAAACACGCAGTCAAAGAACGGGTCCAATTTCATAATTAAGACTTCCGGGACCATAGTGCTGCACACGGACCGTGCAAAGGAAAACAACGAGAACATCCTGTCAAATCCCGACATGAAAGCAGTTTTAAACGAAGCCGATTCAGCGGTCCAGGTCAGGGAGGTTGAGTACAACAACTTAAGGGGTCTTTTGGGCAGCAAAAAATCCGAGGACCTCGAGGCTGTGGTATGCGTGTTCACACCTTACACGGATTATAAATCCATAAAAAAAGAGACGAAAAAATTCACTCTGTCAATGTTTGATACCACTTTTGTTGTGCCCGTGTACGGACTGCTCGCTCTCGCGCTTTTAACCGGAATTTTATTAATATATATAATAGCGGGGGAACCGTTCACTCCGGTCCGCAAGATAGTAAAGGCCCTGACACACATAGACGAAGAATCATTCCCTCAATTGCTCCCAAATATAAAGTCCGGCGAGTATAAAAAACTCCTGGATTCGCTCCTGATACTGCGCGGCAGGGTGAAAGCATCGGATGAAAAAGCCGACAAACTTTCCCGGATGGCGAAAGAATTAGAAGAGGAACTCTCAAAAGAGGCCTCACGCGCCGATGCGGAAATATCCCAGGTACGCGACGCCTTAAAGATAGCGGAGAACGGCAGGGCGTCGGCGGATGAGGAAGCCGCAAGGGCCAGAAAAGAGGCCGCGGCCGCCAAAAAAGAGGCGGAAGCAAAGGTGGAGGCCGAAAAGAGCGCGTTGAACCAGAAAATATACGCGATTGAAAAGGAACTGGAAAAGGCAAGGCAGGAGGTCAAAAAGTCGCAGGAATCAAAAGTTCCCGTGGAAAAGGAAAATATGAGGATGGACTCGGTCCTCATGATGAATACCGAACTCAAAGGCGTACTGTCGGTCATCAAAACCTATATTTCCTCGGTGCTTGGAGGGGAAGGCAAGATTACGGACGCGCAGCAGCAGTTCCTCGGGGTGGTCATCAACAAATCAGCCAGGCTTGAGAGGCTGATAAACGACCTGACCGAACTCTCCAGGCTTGAAAAGGGTGAGATAAAACTGAACCGCACGCCGATAGAAATCAATACGATAACCCAGGATGTCATATTTGGCATTCAGCCGCAGGCTGACATCAAAAAAGTCGAGATAAAGACGATATTTGCGCCAACTCTTCCTACGGGACTCGGGGATTCGGCCAGGCTCTCCTCAGTAATAAGCCAGCTGATGAACCAGGCCATAAAAGTGTCGCCGCGCGGCGGGCAGGTCATAATAGAAACAAAAGAGGATAAGGGCGGGGTGCTGATCAGGATAACGGATTTCGGCATGTCCATGGTCCAGGCAAAATCAAGCCAGCTATTTATTAACTTCCACGGTCCTGAGTCAGTTGCGGGGCCGGAGTTCATAAACAGCGGACTCCGTTTCCCGATTATAAAAGCCGTCATGACCAATATGGGCGGCGATATATGGATAGAATCCGAGATAGGCAAGGGCAAAACATTTGTGCTATCCATACCTAAAGTCGGTGGGGAGGGTAAACAACCACAGGCCCCGAAAGCAGCTGCAGTGGCTCCTGCAGTAAAACCGGACCTAACCGCGCAGGAACCGGGGTTCAGGATACAGCGCAATGACGCAGGAGCGGAAAATAAAATAGACACCGTCTCGGACCTGCTCTCAATGACAACGCCGGTCAAAGAGGCCGATAAGAAACCCGTGATGCCGGGCAAGGATGCCGTCGTGCCGCCCGAACTGCTGAAAAAGGAAGGGGTTCCTCCCGCTTCTGGCGGGAAACCGCCGACTTCGCTCGACGCGCTCCCGCCGCTCCCCGACCTCGAGGACGACCAGGGAATAATAACCTGAAAAAAGACGCGGGCCTGACGGCCCGCGCCGTCTGCGACGGCGTAATAAAAGGTGATTTTTGAAAAAAATAACCGCGCTAACAGTTATAACAGCCGCGTTGATTTTATGGGCGCTTCCGGCGCTTGCAGAAACTTATCCGAAACAGGTCATTGACAAAACGGAGAACTGGACGCCGAAAAATTCTCCCTACATAATTGACGGCACCGTGACCGTGGAAAAAAAAGGTTTCATAACCATTTATCCGGGCACGGTTTTGAGGTTCAAAAAAGGCGCCAGGCTGTTGGTAAAAGGCGCTGTCTACTCAAAGGGCGACCCCAAAAATCCGGTCAGGATGATACCGGACGACGGTGAGAGTTTTTATGACGGCATCGTTCTCGAGAGCAGGTACCGCAATACGGTGGAGTTTACGATAATCATACGGGGATCGGTCATATCAAAAGGTTCTAATCTGATATTTCAGAACAATTATATCCTGAACTCGACCGGCGTTGAGCTTTTTCATTTTTCGAATGCTCTTATCAAGGACAATTATTTTTATAACGATACCTATGGCATCTATGCCGAGGGGCGCGAGGTAAAGTTTTCCGCTGTAAACAATACTTTCAACAACTGCAGGTTCGCTCTCTATCTGAAAAATCTCGAAAAACCGGAGGCGACGATAAAAAATAACAATTTTTTCAGGAACACCGTAAATCTGACGAATTATACAGTGAACGATATCGACTGTACCGGAAATTACTGGGGTTTTACGGAGGAGAGGTACATAAAGCAGTATATTTACGACAAAAAGAACAACCAGAAATCCGGCAGGGCGGTTTACGCGCCTTTTGAGAAACTCCCGCTGAAAATATGGGAGCCGACGGAAGCTTTCATATCGCTGGTAAAAATATACCTGAAACTGAAGAGGCCCGACAGCGAGCCACAGAGGATTGGACTGGGCGCGGGAGGCATCGCGTATTTCCCGATAGCCCCGAATTATGTCTCTGATTTTTCCGGGTTCGGCACGGGCTTCTCGGCCGAGTGTACTTTTAACATCACCGGGGCTTTTTTGTGGGGCATAGAACTGAAATACGTCGGCCTTGATGAACAAGCGACGGACAGCAGCAAATACAGGCTTGATTGTTTCAATTTTATGTTGAACGGGTACGGTTACATAGGGTACAAAAAAAACCTTATTTTTGCACCTTACATAAAACTCAGTTCCGGCCCGGCTATTGTGTCGGAACAGTACCAGGATACGGCCGGGGCCACTAAAAAGGTCAACCAGATATGCTATACGGGCGCCGCGGGAGCGGGGCTGGAATGGTGGATGTTGAAATATTTCTCCTTAAAAGCGGAAGCCACCTATAACATAACGACAGCCAACAGGGGTGCCATAATGTACCCTCTGCTGACGCTCGGAGCGAACCTGTATTTTGACACGCCGCTGTTCGCGGATGTAAAGTAACGGGCCCGGATAAGATAATGGGGACAAAACACGGACAGAACGCCAAAACATCCGGTATGGCCGACATAAAAGACCTCATACAGGATTTTATAGACGAGAATGGTCTCAATAAGGAATCAGAGCTCGAAAAGATAAAGGTGAACTGGGAAAGCGCGGCGGGCGATTTCGCGCCCGGGACGTCGGTTTACAAGTTTGATAAAAAAAAGGTATTTGTCTACGCGGCGAACAGCGTGGTCATGTCTGAACTGACATACAGGAAGAAAGAGATAATAAGAAAACTTAACTTAAAGGTCGGAAAAGACGCGGTAAAAGATATCGTCTGCAGGCTGCAGAGATAACTTAAAAAGCGTAAAATAAGCAGGAGGAACAAGATGGCAAAGAAAGATGCAAAGGCAGACAAAAAAAAGGAACCGCAAAAAGAAGTAAAAGAGGTAAAGGAAACAAAAAAAACCGCGGAGGAATCGGACGGGATAGAAATGTCCAAGGATGTTTCCTATAACGCGGACAAGATAACGGTGCTTGAGGGGCTTGATGCGGTGCGCAAACGCCCGGCCATGTACATTGGCTCCACATCTGCAGCGGGGCTGCACCACCTGGTATATGAAGTCGTTGACAACTCGATAGACGAAGCCATGGCCGGTTTCTGCACCGATATCAGCGTAACAATCCATACCGATAATTCGATATCGGTTACGGACAACGGCAGGGGTATACCTGTTGATTATCATAAACAGCAGAAAAAGTCGGCGCTCGAGGTTGTTTTGACCGTGCTTCATGCCGGCGGAAAATTTGACCATAACTCCTATAAAGTATCGGGAGGGCTTCACGGGGTCGGTGTATCCGTGGTAAATGCACTGTCGGAGTGGCTGGAAGTCGAGGTCCGCAGCGGCGGCAAAGTGCATTTTCAGCGTTACAACCGCGGCAAACCCGAACAGCCGGTAAAGGTAATAGGTGACGCGAAAAAAACCGGGACCAAGGTTATGTTCAAACCGGACAGCCAGATATTTGACACGCTTGTATACAATTATGATACGCTTGCAACCAGGCTCAGGGAGCTGGCGTTCCTCAACAAAGGCATAAAGATAAAAATAAAGGATGAGAGGGACGAGGACAGGCAGGAAGAGTTTCAGTACGAGGGCGGCATAATAGAGTTTGTAAAACACCTGAACAAGAACAGGGAGACAATAAACAAGAAGCCCATATATATAGAGGGAGAAAAGGACCACATAATAGTGGAAGTTGCACTGCAGTACAACGACGGTTTCTCGGACAACATGCTCTCCTTTGTAAACAACATCAGGACCATAGAGGGAGGAACGCACCTTTCGGGGTTCAAAACCGCTCTCACCAGGGCTGCCGCGCAGTTCTCAAAAAAGAACAACCTGATCAAGAACGACAACTTTACCCTGCAGGGGGACGATGTGCGCGAGGGCCTGAACGCAGTTGTGAGCGTGAAGGTGCCTGACCCGCAGTTCGAGGGCCAGACAAAGGCAAAGCTGGGAAACTCCGAAGTGGAGGGGATAGTCAGTTCCTATGTGTATGAAAAACTTTCGGCCTATTTTGACGAGAATCCGACAGAGGCCAAAAAGATACTTAACAAGGCCATAGGCGCCGCGGAAGCGCGCGAGGCCGCCAGGAAGGCCCGCGACCTATCGCGCAGGAAATCAACTCTTGATTCGGCCGGACTGCCGGGAAAACTCGCGGACTGCTCGGAGAGGGAAGCGAGCCTTTGCGAACTGTACCTGGTCGAGGGAGATTCCGCTGGCGGTTCGGCAAAGCAGGCGCGCGACAGGCGCACACAGGCCATACTCCCGTTAAAAGGCAAGATACTGAATGTTGAGAAAGCGCGAATAGACAAGATGCTCTCAAACGACGAGATAAGGACGATGATAACCGCGATAGGTTCCGGCATAGGCAAAGAGTCCTTTAACGTGGAGAATGCCCGTTACCACAAGATAGTGCTGATGACCGATGCGGATGTCGACGGCGCGCACATCAGGACGCTTCTTTTAACGTTCTTTTTCAGGCAGATGAAGCCGCTTATAGACATGGGATATGTTTATATAGCCCAGCCGCCGCTCTACAAGATAAAAAGGGGCAAGGTTGAGCAATATATAAAAGATGATAAGGAAATGAACATATTCCTGACGGAACTTGGGACAAAGGACATGAAATTGTTCCAGCTGTCAAAAAAAGGAAAACCAAACAAGGAACTCTCGGACAGGGTCATCAAGGAACTCATGTCGGATGTAACGGATATCGAGAGGATAATACCGCGCATAAACAGGGCCGGTTTAAACCTGGCGGCTTACATGGAAGAACGTTCAAAATGGAAGAAGATTCCTATGTTTGAGGTGACCCTGAAGGATAAAACCAGATACGCGGAGGTTGAAGCCGATCTGGTGGAAATGCTCGGGAAGATACTTCCAAAGATAGGAAAAAAGTCCACCATCGAGGAGATACAGGAAGAGGCGTTGAAGAAAAAGGATATCCTGAAGATAATAGACATGCGCGACCTGGCAGAACTGCGCACGGTCGAGGAGATACTGAAAAGGCTCGAGTCAAAAGGCATAGACTCCGCGGAATTTTTTGAGGAAGAGTTGGAAGTTTTCAAGGCCCAGGACAGAGACAGGGACGACAAGAACCTGACACCGATGTTCAAAGCCGTGGACGAGTCCGGGGAAAAACTTCTTTTTTCCGGAAGGGAATTTGTAGATTACATCAAACAGCGCGGGAAAGCCGGGATGCATATACAGAGGTACAAAGGCCTCGGAGAGATGAATCCCCAGCAGTTGTGGGAAACGACTATGGACCCGGAACGCAGGACCATGTTACAGGTGACCATGGAGGACGCGACAAAATCCGACGAGATATTTAACATACTGATGGGCGATGCGGTTGAACCGAGGCGCGAATTTATAGAGAAACACGCGCTCGAGGTCAAAAACCTGGATATTTAAAAAGCGGGGACAATGATGGCAAAAAAGGACCTGACAGATTTTTTAAAACAGACCGGCCTGTTCTCCGGGGTATCGCCCAGAGGCCTCACAATGATCGGGGAACAGGCAAGAGAGAACAGGTTCCGGAAGGGTGATATAATTTTTAACGAAGGCGAATCAGGGGATTCCCTGCACATAGTCTACAGGGGAATGGTAAAGATTACAAAATATAACAAGGACGGGAAAGCAAAGACGCTGGCCGTGCTCAAAGAAAAGGATTCGTTCGGGGAGATGGCCGTGCTGACAGAGGAGACAAGGTCTGCCACGGTCGAGGCACTCGACGATATAATAACATATTCCGTCACAAAGGACGAGTTTGAGAGCCTCATAAAAAAAGAACCTTCCATATCGCTGCAAATCATCAGGACGCTTTCACAGAGGCTGGCAAAAGCGGACCGGGACATAAAAATGACGGCTCTCGGTGACGCGCGTGCCAGGGTGGCGTATGTTTTGATGGACCTGAAGGGCGAGCTTGAAGGTTCCAAATTTACCCACCAGGAGATAGCGGACCTGGCCGGTTTAACACGCGAAACAACCACGAGGACGCTTTCCCGGCTGGAAGCCGAAGGTTATATAAATGTGAAGCAGAAAAAATTCGCCATCAACAACCCCCAAAAAATGAAGGAACTTTTCTCATAAATCACCGCAGGAAGTGCGCTAAAATGAAGGAAAAAAACAGCGGCAAATCTCCGATCCAGGGTTCATTCAAAGGCGCGATATTTGACGTTGACGGAGTCATTGTCGATACAGCCCACATCCATCACAAGTCATGGGAGGCGGCCCTGGAGAAATACGGCATAAAACTCACCTTTGAGGATTTTAAAAGCAGGGTGGACGGCAAGCCGAGGGCAAAAGGTGCAAAGACAATCATGCCGGGGCTGAACGATGCAGGCATAGAGGAATTATGCGCGGAAAAACAGCGTAATTTTGAACGCATACTGAAGACCGGGAATATAAAGGTATTTGGTTCCACCCTAAAACTTATAAAGGAACTGAAAAAAAGGGGTATAAAAATTGCCATGGCGTCCTCCTCGCGCAACGCCGGGACGATATTGAAAAAAGTCGGCGTATACACGCTGTTTGACGCGGAGATAGAAGGAGGACTGCTCCCCAGGGGCAAGCCTTATCCGGACATATTCCTGCTGGCCGCGGCCGGGCTCAAACTCAAACCCTCGGAATGCGTGGTATTTGAGGACGCGCAGATAGGCATCAACGCCGCGATAAACGGGAATATACGGTGCGTGGCAGTGAACAGGGACACCACCCACATGATAAAGGGCGCAAACCTGCGGGTCAGGGACCTGCGGGAAGTTTCGTATAAAAAACTCGAGAACCTTTTCAAATAATATTTTACGGAGCATGACATGGGCGATAAGGCAAGGATTAGGACACCATACAGAAGGTTCGTGGTCATAAGCGCGGTAATGGGTTTTTTGATAGCCTTTGGATACAATCCGCTCAGCCGGATTATCGGCGGGTTTTTAAGTGATAAAATACACAGCGGGCCGTGGAACGAATTGATAACAATATCGGTGCTCGGGATAGCATGCATAGGAGGCGTGATATACATCTCAATCATATTTTCAATATCCCTTTTCACTGGCAACCTGCGTGATTACCTGATAAAAAGCCTTGACAGTAAAAAATTGCTCCCTTTTGGCTTCAAGTTAAAGCGCCGCGGAGGGTTCAGGGATATCTACGGTGATATAATAGGGATATTCAATTATTTCATAGAGGCTTTTTTGAATTTAAAACAGGGCAGGGATTCTTTTGCAAAGACTGTGGGGGCGTACCTGGACCCGGCCCTGAAAAAAGAATTAGAAGGCCGCGGATCTAACGAGATATACCTCGGAGGAAAAACAAAAACCGCGACCATATTTTTTTCCGACCTGCGCGGGTTTACGCACATGACGGAATCGTCGGAACCGGAACGCGTTATCAAAATACTGAACGACTATTTTTCCATGGCGACAAAGATAATAGAAAAAAATAACGGCACGGTCAATAAATACATCGGCGACGCGGTCATGGCTGTTTTTGAAGAGCCTCCGAAATACAGGGATTTCAAGGACGCGGACAAGGCCGTCATCTCGGCGCTGGACATACAGGAACATTTCAAAGTTCTGCTGGCCAAATGGAACAGGGAGAAAAAGCCGGGCGAGCCCGAACTGCAGCTGGGTTTGGGCGTCGGGCTCGCGAGGGGAGAGGTTATAGCGGGTAATATCGGCAGCGAAGAGAGGATGGAGTATACTGTCATCGGCGACACGGTAAATTTTGCGAGCCGTTTGTGCGGTAAAGCTGCCAATGGTCAGGTGATAGTGCCGGAGAACATCAACAAAATGCTGGAACGGGTCATAGTATCACAGCAACTGCCGGATGTTGAAGTAAAAGGAAAGAGCGGGTTATACAAGGTTTATAACGTCATAACCAGGAAAATGATAGTATGAACAGGAAAGTATTCAATATAACGGATCCGGGCAGGGTCATACCGGCGGCGCTGTTTGTCATGACGGTTTTGTGGTCCGTGTCCGCGGTCTTCGCAGCGGGCACGATTGAACAGGGCGCGGTAAAACAGGAAAAAATACGGCACAAAATAAGCGTAAAGAACAGCCCGTTCCTCCAGAAGGGATGGATGGTATGGCTGAAAGAGGGCAGGCCGGGTATCAGGAACACGGCGAGCCGTGAGGTCAGGCTTTTTGGCGCCGTCGTGCGCAGGAATAAAATTTATGAAACAGGTGTGCTGAAAAAACCGGTAGATGCGATTGTGGTAAAAGGGACGTCAAAAAAAAACAACCCGATCAACGTCCCAAAAGAGACGTACGCGCATTACATACACGACATGGAGGCCACGGCATACGACCCGTCGCCTGAATCAAATTCAGTTGAATGGGCCGGTATAACGGCCCTGGGGTGGCGCACGCGTTACGGTATCGCTGCCGTGGACCCAAAGGTAATAGCGCTGCGTTCACTCATATACGTTGACGGCTACGGTTTCGCATGGACAGGGGATGTGGGAGGGGATATCAAAGGTAAGAGGATAGACCTCTGCTATAACACAACTTCAGAAGCACTCAAATGGGGCAGGCGCAAGGTACGGGTATATGTCCTGGGAACAAAACCGTGGGACTACTACCGGGCAAAAAAGAATAAGGCGGACGGGGTTTCCTCCAAACCGGCTGCAAGATAGGGGTTTGGTCCGGCAACCCGGATATCAGGCGTTGAGGCGGCCATTTTGACAAACAAACAAAAATTTTTATATTCAATTTTTCCGGCGGTTTCGGGCGGAATCACGGGAATGACGTTTGCCATTGCCTGCGGCCACCTGGGCGACAGGCAACTCCCGGCGGCAATGCCCGGGATTTTTACCATGGCGCTGTTTGTGACCGCCGGGTGCGTGTTATCCGTTACAGCGTGGTTTTGCGTGTCCCTGTTCATGTCAAAATTGGACACAACCGGCCCGGAGGATGAATTCAGGCGCAATTCTTTTATATTTTCCGCGGGCCTTGTGCCGGTCCTGCTGCTGCCGCTGTACATAAAATTTTACCCGCAGCTGCTTTTGACGGATTTCAAAGTGGTAGGATGGTTGTACCTGCCGTGGGGAAAATTTATCCATGTCAATTTTGCAGGTTATTTTCTTTTCATGGCAGCGGGGGCTGTTATAGCGGCACAGGCGTTCCTTGTCATGGCAAACCTGATGAATAAACTGGCAAAAAAAGCCGCGGCTCTGAGTGAAAAGAGAATTGAGAAAATTCTATTTGTTTCACTGCTGGTATTTTATACCGTTGTAACATCGTATGTCACATTTATTTACCCGCCGACAGGGGATGAACCGCATTACCTGACAATTGCCAGGAGCATGGCGTATGACAGAGATGTCAACCTTGAAAATGATTATGTGACAGAGGAGACCTACAGGGAATTTTATCCCGTGGAAATAGACTGGAAAAGCATCCATAATACTCCGGGTAAAAATAACACGGGACTCTATTCGCTCCACAGCCCCGGCATGCCGCTGGTCATAGCGCCGGTATACGCCGCAACGGGCAGGTTCGGGGTGCAGCTGCTGTATAACGCGCTTTGTGCCCTGTTATGCCTTTTGATTTACAAACTGCTCAGGACAAATTTTATGGATGAAAATATATCGCTCTTCGCCGCGATGACGGCCGGATTGACTCTGCCTGTTTGTGTGAATTCAAGCCTGGTGCTGACGGAGGTACCGGCCGCGGTCATAATCGCCTGGTGCACGGCGGCACTTAGGAATCCAAGGCCGGGAAAGCAGACGGTCCTGTTTTTCACAGGCATATCAGCACTGCCGTTTCTGCACACAAAACTCGCTGTCTTTTCCCTGATGCTGCTGTCCGCCTATTACGTCATGATAGTGAAAGGGAAAAAGTTTTCCGTAAAAAAAGAGGCTGTCAACATGATACCATTGGCAGCTGCCGCGGTATCGGGGATTGCGTATTATTACGCCATATACGGGAAGTTCGCCCCCGCTGCATTAACCTCCGTATACGTTTCGGACTCATTCAGTTTTATTTTTTCATTGAAACACTCGCTGAAAGCGGCGGCAGGAATCCTGTTTGACAGGGATTTCGGGCTGCTGCCATATAACTTGCTTTTTGTGATATCTATTTGGGGCGTAATACTCGCGGCCGCCAAAAAGGACACGGAACCGCTCAAACCTCTGTTTTTGGCGCTGCCGTACGCCGCGCTTTACCTTTTCTGGAGCGACTGGGGCGGGTCCATGACCCCGGCGCGGCAACTGATCCCGGTTGTACCGGCGCTTGCGCTCTGTGCAGCATATTTCTGCAGGGAGACAGCGGTCCATGAGCGGTTAGCGGGGAAATTTTTCACCGCTTACAGCCTCGCGATATCTTTTATTATGATGGCTGCTCCGGTTTTTCGGTTCACCAGCGGAAAAGAGAAGCTTTACGCGGTGTTAAACGCCGCAGCGGGGCCAATAATGTGGATTTTGCCATCCTTTAATGGTATAATTACATCCGCTCAAATCACGGTCGCAGCACTGTGGATAGGTGTGATAGCGGTTTTGTATGTGCGTTATACGCGCAAAAGAGGCTGAAATTTTAAGTTGCAGTTAATAGGGCCGGGCCCGGCGCAGTTCTGATGCCTTAAACCCCGTCAGGTCCGGAAGGAAGCAGCGGTAAGGGATTGTCAGGAGTTGTCGCCGCAAAGCCCGGCCTTTATATTTTAAATGTTATAAATCTTAATATTTGAAATATAAAATTTGAAATCCAGAATCGGAGTTGTCAGATGGACAATAAGTATCTCGTATACACCCGCAAGTGGAGACCCCAGAGGTTCGAGGACATAATAGGACAGGAACAGGTGACAGAACCTTTAAAACGCGCCATAGAACTGGGCAGGATTATGCAGGCTTACCTTTTTTCGGGACCCAGGGGCGTCGGCAAGACGACTACGGCCCGAGTTTTTGCAAAGGCGGTCAACTGTGAGAACGGGCCGGCAACGGAGCCGTGCAACAATTGCACCTCGTGCTCGGAAATAACGGACGGTTCATCGCTGGATGTTATGGAGATAGACGGAGCGTCCAACAGAGGCATAGACCAGATAAGGGAACTCCGCGAAAAAATAGGTTTTTCTCCGGCCAGGGCGCGCTATAAGGTATATATAATAGACGAAGTCCACATGCTGACAAAAGAGGCTTTTAACGCCCTGTTAAAAACACTGGAAGAACCGCCCAAACACGTCATTTTTATATTTGCGACAACGGACCCGCAGAACCTGCCTCCGACCATACTTTCACGCTGCCAGCATTTCCGGTTCCGCAGGATGCCTGTAACCCTCATTGTCCACAACCTGAAAATAATAGCCCGCGGTGAAAAAATTGAGGCTGACGAAGCCGCGTTATACCTGATAGCAAAAGCGGCTGACGGCGCCCTGCGCGACGGCCAGCGTCTGTTTGACCAGGCAGTGACATATTGCCGCGGGGAAAAACTGACAGAGGCGCTCGCCGCCGAAATGCTCGGGGAGATAGACTCGGACCTGTTGAACGGTCTTTTGGCCGGCATAGTCACCAGAGACGTAAAAAAATCCGTGGCCACACTTGAGACGGTGTTTGACAGGGGTGTTGACCTGCGCCGCTACTTAAACGACATGATTGAGGCTTTCCGCAATATGCTGCTCATCAAAACCGTCGACAACAAGGAAATAATATCGGCTTCCGGGGAGGAATACGCTTTCCTGAAAGAACTGGCGTCGGCTTTAACCGGAGAGCAGATACTTTACATGCTCCAGCGCTGCCTTGATAACGAACTAAAGGTGTCAAAGAGCGCCATGCCGGCCATTATATTGGAAGCCCTCGCCGCCGACCTGATATTTTCAACGGGCGAAGGAACCGCGGCAATGCCCGGGATAAAGGTACCGGTAATAAAAAAGCAACCGCCTCAGGAGCCCGGGATGCCCGCCGGTATCACAAAAACCGCAGAAACATTGGAAAAGCCGGAGGCGCAGGACGGACAGGATTCAATGCTGGTGACGGAAATCGAGGAAGAGGAAAAAATATCGGTTTTAACAAAGGACAT
>JAJFUW010000197.1 GCA_021372235.1 Spirochaetia bacterium | reverse complement strand
CATGATAGCTTCGTCCAGCGAAGGGCCAAGTTCGGATTTTGTCTTTGTGTCAAATTTGGATATTAACTCCATCTCCGCCCTTGCTTTTGAGAGCTGGTCGATGGCGCCTTCGCCTTCCTGGTCGATGGAGCCGGGCTGGAGCAACACCACTATGCGGTTCGCCGACTCCTTTATTGTCTCTGTATGGACCATCATATCCCTCTCGCGGTTCAAGTCCTCCAGTTCGGTGTCCGCTCCCGGCGAGAGAGCCTCGAGTTCATCCAGCCTGAAGTCCACCATTTCCAGTCTCTCTGATTTTTCCGTTTCAAGCGACTTCATCTTTTGCAATTGCGCGTCTATGGAGGAAACCTGTGCGTATGAACGGGCAGCCTCTTCCCTGAGGTCCATGCAGAGAGCATAACTGTCCAACAGGTTGATATGGACTTCGTTCTTTAACAGCGACTGATGTTCGTGCTGGCCGTGCATGTCAACGAGCATTGTCCCCAGTTTTTCGAGGAAGGCAAGCGATGCGTTCGAGTTGTTTATGTTTATTCTGCCTTTGGATGTACGCGCTATCTCGCGGCGGATGACAAGACGATCGTCCGCGTGTTCGATCCCCGCCTCTTCCAGCAAGGCGTCCACCGAGAAACGCAGACTGCTTCCCGCTGCTATATCAAACACCGCCTCAACCACGGCTTTTTCCTCGCCCGTCCTGATGTTCTCTATCCAGCCGCGCTCGCCTATTATGGTATTCATGGCTCCGAGGATTATGGATTTGCCGGCACCGGTCTCTCCCGTCAGTATGTTCAATCCCGGGCCGAACTCTATTTCCACGTCCTTAAGCAGGGCGTAATTTTTTATCTTTAGTGATGACAGCAATCTTTTCCCTCCGTACTATCGCGGTTGTACCGAATTATTTAATCTTGCAATCATTTGCTATTTAGCAGTTCGAGAACAGCCTTTTCTATGCCTCTTGCTGACAGGCCGCAGTCGGACCTGAGTTGTTCCATGGGACCATGCTCGATGAACCTGTCCGGTATGCCCATTATCCTTGTCTTTAAATCCTTTATCCCGGCACGCTGCACGATACGCATTACCGACTGTCCGAATCCGCCTTCTATCGCACCCTCTTCTACCGTCAAGAGCACTTTTGTCCTGGCAGCCGATGCTGTAATCAGCGCCTTATCGACAGGTTTGGCGAACCTGGCGTCAATGACCTCCAGTTTTATATCGAGGGTATTTTTGAGCCTTTCAGCAGCCTCAAGCGCACTGTATAGCACAGGCCCCAGGCATACGACAGTGGCATCCGTCCCTTTTCTTATTGTCTTTGCCCTGCCTATCCTGACGGGGAACAGATTGCCCTGACGTTTTGGCTGCTCCGCACTTCCGCGCGGGAATCTGATGGAGCATGGCCCTTCCCTGTACATTGAAGCCGTGAGTGTCATACGCTGCAGTTCGTTGCCTGAAGAAGGCGCCATGACAACCATTCCCGGTATCATTTTCATGAAAACTATATCAAATATGCCGTGATGCGTCGGCCCGTCCTCGCCCACAAGCCCGGCGCGGTCGAGCACAAACACTACCGGGAGTTTCTGCAGTGCCACGTCATGTATTATCTGGTCTATCGCCCTCTGTATAAATGTCGAATATATCGCGACAAAAGGTTTGAATCCCTGTTTCGCGAGCCCGGCCGCAAATGTCACCGCGTGCTCCTCCGCTATACCGACATCAAAGAAACGTGCTGGATAAAGTTTTTTAAATTTGTTCAGGTTGTTGCCCTCTATCATCGCGGCAACAATGGCTATAACCGACGTGTTGATAGAGGCTATTTTAACCAGCTCATCGGAGAAAAATTTTGAATATACAGGCCCTCCCGGTGATTTTACCGGTTCGCCAGTAACCCTGTCAAACGGACCTATGCCGTGAAAAAGCGTCGGTTTTTTTTCCGCGGGCTGGTAGCCTTTGCCCTTTTTTGTTATGATATGGATGATTTTGGGGCCTTTTATGTCCTTCAGTTTCTCAAAAGTTTCAACAAGTGTTTTGATATTGTGACCATTGCCGATAGGCCCAAAATAGCGGAATCCCAGTTCCTCGAACAGTGCGCCCTGGGAGTACATACCTTTGATGCCCTCCCCGACATGTTTCAGGATAGTCACAAGCGGAGCCCCTATTGTTGCGGGCATCTTTTCCACCATGGTTTTAACCGCCTGCTGGAATTCATTGTACCCTTTGCCCGTTATTATCTTGTTCATGTATCCGGACATTGCCCCTACTGTCGGCGATATGGACATCTCAGTGTCCACCAGCACCACGAGTAAGTCGGTCTTTTCATGGCCTATGTGGTTGATTGCCTCAAATGACATACCGCCGGCGATCGAAGCGTCTCCTATAACCGCTATTACTTTATTATTTTTTTTTGCAAGGTCCCTGGCCATGGCAAAACCCATGGCCGCCGATATGGAAGTGGATGTATGGCCGGCGCCGAAAGCGTCATATTTTGATTCGTCCGGTTTTAGGAACCCCGAAATGCCCCTGTACTGACGCAGTGTCTTGAACCTGTTTTTTCTGCCCGTGAGTATTTTGTGGGCGTAAGCCTGATGGCCCACGTCCCAGATTATCTTGTCGACCGGCGGGTTGAAAACGCGGTACAGGGCTATGGTAATTTCGACCGTGCCGAGAGACGAAGCCAGGTGACCGCCGTTTTTGGACACAACCTCCACAATATGGTCACGTATTTCATCTGCAAGCGTGTCCAGTTCTTCGTAGTTGAGTTTTTTCAGGTCTGCCGGGCTGTTGACCCTGCTGAGTATTTTGTATGGGGTTACCATGACATCACTAAAACATTATGACGGGAATCAGGATACCCAGCAGAATGCCTGCTGTGGCTTCCAGGGGCGTATGTCCCAGCAGTTCCTTCAGCCTCTGCCCGTTAAATTTTGCCCTGCCAAACTCGTCCATCATAACGTTCAGCACCTGTGCCTGTTTACCCGCCGCCCGTCTGACGCCCATGGCATCTGATATGACCACGATACAGTAACACAGTGATACCATAAAAACGGGGCTCTCCCATCCGGCGCTCAGACCGACGCATGTGGTCACCGCGGTCACCGTTGCCGTGTGCGACGAAGGCATGCCTCCGGTACCGACCAGCAACCTAAAATTGAACTTCTTTGTCTGTACAAAATAAATGACGAGCTTCAGAAATTGCGCCACAAACCATGACGTGAAGGTTATGTAAAATATCCGGTTGGTGACTATCCTTACAAATATGTCCCAAATGCCTTCCGGGATATTAGCCATTGTATATTCTCCTTTGTTCCCTTTTTCACGCGTTTTTTCCGGGGCCGCTATCTGTACCTGTCCAGGACGAACTGCGCAACCTGCTCCAGCCCGGAAATATCACCTTTTATTTTACCTAAAATAGCGCGAGCTTCAACCACTAATTGTTCCGCTTTTTTGCGTGACTCTTTCAGTCCATAAATAGCGGGATATGTATTTTTCCCCGAACTTTTGTCCTTGCGGAGCCTTTTGCCCATTTGTTTTTCATTACCCGTGACATCCAGAATGTCGTCGGTTATCTGAAAAGCCAGCCCCAATTTTCCGCCGAAATTCCTGAAAAGACGTCTCTGTACCGTATCCGCCCCCGCCAGTATGGCGCCTGACACGAGCGATGCCGTAATGAGCGCCCCTGTTTTTTTAGAGTGCAGGATGTCCAGCTCTTTTTTTCCGAGCCGTTTGCCTCCGCTCTCCATATCCAGTGCCTGGCCGCCGACCATGCCGGACACGCCGGATGCGCGGGCTATTTCGGACGCAGCCTCAACCGCCAGTTGCGGTTCGACACGCGCGCAAAGCACCGTCTCAAAAGCTTTTGTAAGCAGGGCATCACCCGCCAGTATTGCTATCGCCTCGCCGAATTTTTTGTGCGAAGTGGGTTTTCCGCGCCGCAGGTCATCATCGTCCATGGCCGGCAGGTCGTCATGGATAAGCGAATAGGTGTGTATCATTTCCAGTGCGCACGCGGCCGGCATGGCGCGTCTTTCCGGGACGCCGCATGCTTTTGCCGCGAGCAGGGCCAATATGGGCCTTAAACGTTTACCGCCTGCGAATACGCTGTAGCGCATTGCCCTGTAAATAACAGCCGGATATTCTCTGCCCTGTGTCAGGTATTTTATGAGCGCCACATCAACCTTATTTTGATATTTTTGCATTATGGCCTGCATTTTACACCCTAAAAAAGCTTTTTGCCTTTCTCTTCATCGTCGTCCTCATCGGCATCCAGTTCTTCCGCCTCATAACCCTTCTCTGTCTTTTTTTTCAACACTTCTATTTTCATCTTTTTTTCCTTAAGTATTTCTTTGCATTTCTCTATGAGTTTCATCCCTTTCTCGTACTCGTCGATGGCGGAATCCAGGTCCGCCTCGCCTGATTCCAGTTTATCCACGACCTCTTCAAGTTCCTTTAGATACGTCTCAAAACCTTTTTCTTTTTTCATGAACACTCCTGTATTTTTAAGATAACGGTTAAATTTTTTTCTTGACCTCGGCGTCAAGTGTTCCTTTGTAAAGCCTGACCTTTATCTCTTTGCCTGCCTTTTCAGAGTCTTTTAATATGGAGCCGGTTACAACATCATACACCACGCTGTAACCTTTTTTCAAGATATTAAGGGGGTTTAAAAGTTTGAGTTTGTCGTTCAGCACGGTTATTTCATCATCCGCCGAGTTCACAGACTGATTAAAGGCTTTGTTGAGGCGCACCGAAACGTCGTCAATTTCCCGGCTCAGATTTTCATACATATCAAAAGGCACTTTGAAAGCGTAACGGCCCGCCAGTTCCGTCAACTTTTCATGTTTTTTTTCCACAAGCCTGTCTATCGCACCCCTCAACCTATCCCGGTTTGACGACAGCTGTCCCATCAGTTTAATCCTGTCAGGCACAACCAGTTCGGCAGCCGCCGACGGGGTCGGCGCGCGTAAATCCGCCACAAAATCAGCTATTGTAAAATCTATCTCATGCCCGACAGCTGAAATAACCGGGGTTTTTGCTGCATATATCGCTCTGGCCAGGGCCTCATCGTTAAAAGCCCACAGGTCCTCTATCGACCCTCCGCCCCTTGTAAGGATTATGACGTCCTGACCCAGGTCGTCCGTGTCCTGCAGGGCCTTGATAATCTGCGGAGGCGCTTCCCTGCCCTGTACCATGACAGGCACTATTAAAACATGAACATCAGGATAACGGCGTGTCAGGATGTTCAGTATGTCCCGTATGGCGGCACCGCTGATTGATGTTATTATGGCAATATTTTGTGGATAACCCGGAATGGGTATCTTGTGTGCTCTGTCAAAGAGCCCTTCCTCCGAAAGCCGTTTTTTTAGTTTTTCGAACTCAGCCAGCAGCCCGCCTATTCCTATTACCTGTATGTCTTCGGCTATTATCTGGTATTCGGAACGCTTACCGTAGATTGATATCCGGCCAAATATGGCTATCTTTTTTCCATCCTCCAGTTGCAGGGATTCTGCCTTTCGTGCACCGCCAAACATGGCGGCTTTAATCTGGCTGTTTTCATCTTTTAGGGTAAAGTAAATATGCCCTGAAGCAGGGCATGAATAATTTGATATTTCGCCCTGTATCCATAGGCGGTTCACGTTTTTTTCAAGTGTTTCTTTGATAAGATTCGTTGCCTGGGTGACTGATAAAGCCTGTTCGTTCATAGCACCCTTGTTATCCATCAGAGTTTCCGCAGGTAGCCGGCCGCCTCTTCAGGCGGCGTATGGTTTATATAGAACCCGCTGCTCCATTCAAACCCGGCTATTGACTTGATCCTGGGCAGTATCTCAATATGCCAGTGGTAGTGCCGATGTTCAGGGTCTTTTACCGGAGATGTATGTATCATGAAATTGTAGGAAGACCTGTTCAGCGCTCTGTTCAGCCTGGATATACATTCTTTCATAATGTAGGCCAAGTCAGCGGTCTGCCTGTCGTCTATGCAGTGGTAATGCGCCTGGTGTCGTCTCGGAATTATCCACATTTCAAATGGCGTCATGGAAGCAAACGGCACAATGGCCACAAAATGCTCTGTTTCCTTTACTATTCTTTCTTTTTCGCTGACCTCATTTTCAATCAGGTCGCAATAGACGCATCTTTGCTTGAATTTATGGTATTCCGAGGCCGCCTCCATCTCCTCCTGCACTCTTTTGGGTACGACCGGCATGGCCATAAGCTCCGAATGGGGGTGCAGGTTCTGGGCCCCGGCCTTAAAACCGCGGTTCCTGTAAATTAGAATATACTCAAGCCTGGTATCGTTCTTTAGGTCCAGTATCCTGTCCTTGTAGGCTTTAAACAGATCCCGGACATGTTCCTTTTCAAATCCGTCCAGATCCATGTCATGCCGGGACGACTCGATTATTACCTCATTGGCTCCCGTACCGGATATGGTGTCATACATCGATACCCCCTTGCGCTTCAACTGGGTTTCGACTTTTAAATACGGGTTATTGTTAGGAACAACCCTTATTCTCCATTTACCGGCCCTGTCTTTTGATTCATACAGCAGTTTACCCGCCTTATCCTCATTACCCTCACAAAACGGGCACGCGGGGTCCTTTTCAGGCAGATTTGCGGGCAACATGGACTCTTTTTGAGGAGTAAACTGCTTGTCGTCCATGGTTATGACCCACCTGTTTATTACCGGGTCCTTGCGGAGTTCGGATAACATCTAAGCCGCCGGCTTTTCCACTGGCTTTTCGAATTTTTTGGTCACATATGCGCGCAGGACGTTTATCTTGGTATTCTCCCCGCAGGCTATCGTCAGAGTATCCTCTGTTTCGTTTATTTTGGTGATGACCCCGACTATGCCGCCGTTCGTTACCACCTTATCGCCTTCTTTGAGCGCCTTCAGCATTTCCCGGGTCTTTTTTTGTTCTTTCCTCTGCGGCATTATGAACATGAAATAAAAAAGCACGAAAATGATGATGAGCGGTAAAAATGTAGCCAGCATTGACGGCTGTTCAGCCGCTCCGGCTGCCGGTGCTCCCATTGATCCTGATGCGTAAAGCGCTGTTTCAAACATGTAAAACCTCCTGTTTTTTCGAAACTCTTTTACAAAGGTTCGAATTTGTAAAAATTGCGGCCAATTTAGGCCCGCCTTTATTATTCATTAATAATTACTATTTGATATCATCCTCCGCCAATTCGGAAAATCTGTAAGTTTCAAAGAACCTTTCCTTTTCAGCCTCGTAACAATCGTTCAGTATGGCTTTCCTTATTTTGGCCATCAAGTTTATCATAAAATGTATGTTGTGTAAAGTCGTGAGCCTCATTCCAAGTATCTCATGGACGTTAAAGAGATGCCTGATATATGCCCTTGTAAAATTGGTGCAGGCATAGCAACTGCACGAAGGGTCCATGGGCGTAAAATCATCCTTGTACTCCGCGTTGCGGATCTTGACCATTCCCTGTGCGGAATAGACAGTGCCATTGCGGGCGATTCTGGTCGGAAAAACGCAGTCAAACATATCAATTCCCTTTTCAACACTGTACCAGATATCTTCCGGTGTCCCCACCCCCATCAGATAGCGGGGTTTATCCTGCGGCATAAAAGGCGCGCACCAGTCAACAGCCTGGTATATCAGGTCCTTACCTTCGCCCACGGATACGCCTCCTATGGAATATCCCGGAAAATCCAATTTAACCATCTCATCCATGGCTTTTTCACGCAGATCCCTGTAAGTGCCGCCCTGAATGATTCCGAAAAGGTGCTGGCCTTCTTTCTTATGGGCGGCCTTCGCCCTTTTTGCCCATTCAATCGTCGTATCAAGCGAGTTTGAAACGTAATCATGAGTTGACGGGTAAGGCGGACATTCGTCGAGGCACATCATTATGTCGCTTCCCAAAATGTTCTGTATCTCAACAACTTTTTCCGGCGTAAAGAAATGTTCGGTACCGTCGAAATGGGCCTTGAACCTGACCCCATCCCTGGTTATTTTGCGGAGTTCTTTCAAAGAAAATACCTGGAACCCGCCGGAATCGGTCAGGATTGCCCTTTTCCATCCCATAAACTTATGCAGTCCTCCCGCTTTCATCATAATGTCGAGGCCCGGCCTCAGGTAGAGGTGGTAAGTGTTGCCAAGTATGACGCCGATACCCATCCTTTCCATATCTTCGGGGGTCATAATCTTGACCGTGGCCTGCGTGCCTACAGGCATAAAGACCGGTGTTTCAATTGTGCCATGCAGGGTGTTAATACGTCCGGCCCTTGCCAGTTTGTACTTGTGGTCTAATTTAAAGAATTCCACTCTGCAGAGCCTTTAATATCGGCCTGTCCTGCCGTTTTTTATCCGCGTAGTTGTCGTTCTTCGCGTATTTTCGGGTGTAGTCCACGAGCCCGAAGTCCATGTTCTTGTAGTTCCAGTAGGTATATGATATCCTGTGTTTCTTAAATATTGATATGACATCGTTTGTCCAGTTTGCCCTCGTCCGAGGCCTCGCATGCGCCACACAGCCAAACTCCCCGCACAATACCGGGACCCTGTATTTTTTCTTAAATTTTAACACGAGGTCGACACATTTTTCCATTTCTTTCCTGTCCCAGTACTTGTTCTGTTCCTTAAAAAATATGGTAAAATCCTTTTCTTTCTTTTTTACTCTGTCGCCCAGCCCGCTCATGCCGCGGGGTTTTCCCGGGTAATCCACAAGTTTCCTGTAAATATTGTATTTATAAAAGCCTGTCCACTCGGCCATCTGGTGCGTGACAACTATAGGTTCATACAGGTGGAACGAATATATAATCTTTTTATCGCTGAACTTTTTCAGGTTTTTGAAAGTATGCACATTGCCCCATTTGTTAGATTCGACAATTATCCATGTTTTTTTATCATATTTCCTGATTGCGTCTATCGCCTCCTGTGCCGCGCTGTTCCACTGCGAATCTTTGGGCGCCACAGGTTCGTTCAGTATCTCATACATCAGTCTCTCATGTCCGCGGTAGCGCATGGCCAGAAATTCCCATATCTTCAGGAATCTTTTCCTGTTCTGCGACTGTTTCCAGATATCATTGACTTCACGCTCTTTCAGGGCAAAAGAATGGCCGGGTGCCTTGTGCAGGTCGAGTATCAGCCACAAGCCGTACTTTTGCGCCCATTTGACGCAATTATCGACGTATTTGAGCCTGTCCGTGTCGTAAAAAAAAGGTTTGTCGTCACATTCAAACAGCATGTAATCAACAGGCAGGCGGACAATGCTGAACCCCCAGTTTTTAACGGTCTTAAAATCCTTTTCAGTTATAAATGTCTTTAAATGTTCTTCGCATAGCGATGATTGTGATGTATAACCTCCAAAATTCACGCCCTGTAAATACATTCAAAAACCTCCTCTAATGAATAATAATAACAATGGTTGGGTGAAATAAAACGTTGCAACTTATTTTCAGGAATTGACAGTTATAATAAAACGGATAAAACAGGCCGTATATGGGTTTTTATATTATTCATTATTAATTGTTAAATATTAATTTTACTTGTTATTGAACCCCATTGACTGCGATATTTTCTCCGCCGTTGTTTTTACCTGCTCCCCGAACTCCCTGACCTTATCCTCGTTCATGCGCAGGGCCGGCGACGTTATGGAAATACAGGCTATGACCCTGCCGCGGTAATTGCGCACGGGCGCCGATACTGAGACCAGATCCGTCGAATACTCCTGGTTATCGACTGCGTAGCCGAGCGTTTTTGCCTGCATGACAGCCTCTCTCAGTTTATCGCCGTTGTCGATGGTATACGGCGTAAAAGGCTCAAACTTCAGGAGCTTGATGATGTCATTTATCCTGTCTTCCGGAAGCGCCGCGAGCCAGACTTTACCCGGAGCCGAACAATGCAGCGGCACGCGCTCTCCCACGTTCGATTTGACACCGACACGTTCCAATGTTTCCAGTACATCCACATATAGCACCTTGTATTGATCCACAATGGCCAGTTGTATTGTTTCGCCGGTTGTCCTCCACAACTGCCTCAGATAAGGCATGGCATGCTCCCTGATGTCCAGTTTTGACAGGACCGCGTTGCCGAGTTCAAACAAACGCATGCCGAGCTTGTACTTGGAAGTTTCAGTATCCTGCTCCACATATTTTCTGAGCATAAGCGTGGTCAAAAGCCGGTGTACCGTTGATTTATGGAGTTTGAGTTCCTTGGAAAGTGTCGTGACGCCCACTCCTGTTTTGTACTCGCTCAAAGTTTCTATGATATCCAGGGTCCTCTCAACCGACTGTACCGTTGTATCATAAACCTGTTTACGCCTCATGAAAGCCTCCTTAAAGGCAAGATAATTTCAGTTTAAAGTTTGGAGTTTTGGGATATTTGACATATTTTAACTCCGGACTTTTATATCTGAGTTGTCGTTACTCCCACTTGCTCGCTTTTATCCTTATCGTTACCCTTCTGTTCTGTTTTCTGCCCTCGAGTGTCTTATTTGAAGCTACCGGCATGGTTTCTCCCTTGCCTACTGCCGTGAACAGCCTGTTGTCCATCTCAAAGAGTTCTACAAAGAACTTGACAACGGCTTCGGCGCGCGCCTGCGACAGGGCCATATTGTCCGCGTATTTTCCGCTCCTGACAGGAACGTTATCCGTGTGGCCTTCCACTATCACGGAAGGGTTGCCGCTCTCTCTTATCCGGGCCGCTATCTTTTGCATGTCCCTGTACACGCTTATTTTTACATCCGCTTTTCCGGGGTCAAAAAGCGTGTCTGATGCCAGATTTATCACGACCTCACGCAGGAGCACCTTGACCTGCTGCGAAGCGGACCTGCCCCAGTTACCGACGCTGTCCATGGCGTAAAAAGTATATACATAGGTGGTGCCCGTGGTCACAGAACCCATACCGGTATCATCGAAACCGTCCCAGACAACCTCCAGCGGCGCATCGCCCGTACCGGAGAAGGTTTTGAATACCGATCCGTCGGTTTTTGATACTATGAGTTTCCACGCGCCTATGCCGTGCAGATCCTGCGCCGATGGCCTGAATGAAACAGGCACCACGAGCGCGGTCATCTGTCCGGGCTTGACCACCTTTGGGTCCGCATCCGCAAAACATTGCGGAGGCGTATTGTCTACGGTTACCCGTGCCATGTTTGACCTGGCTATGATACCGCCGCCGTAATTTGCCTCAAGTTCTGCATAATACGTACCGTCCGGCACCCGCATTTTAAAATCATTGTATCCGTTCCACCATGCCCTGGCGAGGTTCACGGTGTACGGGGATTTTATGACATTTTTGAAAGAGTCATAAATCGTGAGTTTTACCGATTGTATTTTTTTCTTTAACATGGCCTGCGTAGATATGAAGGTAAAATCGAACCTTTTGTCATTATTCGGGGAAAATACCACGGGTTTGGCGGCTATCTTGACCTCGGGCGCGCCGAACCTGTATGACGCCGTCACCCTGTGCGTAACCCCCAGTTCCTCAGCAGAGAACGGAACAAAAGCGTAATCCAGCGATAATCCGTTATATATAACCCCTCCGCCTGCCGTCCATTGGTCTATGGTGCCGCCTTTCCATCCGGCCCTTAAGTTTAATATGTCAAAAAGGGTTATCCCGGCTCCGAAGCAGTAGTTCAATTCGTTGTCATTTACGTATTCAGCATCGGCTTCAACGTTGAAAAAACGGTTGGAGTAACCCAGCCCGCCTTTTATATCCATAGGCTGCAGGTTGGAATCCGCGACAAAAGTGGCCGGGAAACCCCAGTTTCTGAATGACAATCCCACGGACAAACCATCCAGTATCCCTATCTCATAGATAATACCGGCATCCGCCATAAAAGACATCGCGGAACCGCTTGTGTCATTGGGATTTATGGCATAGTTCAGTATCCTCAAGCTCGCACCTATCAGCAGGTCATCCGAGAATTGTTTCGCGTATGAACCGATAAATGTCAGGCTGTACGGGCTGAATTGACCGAGCACCCTGTAACCATCCGTAGTGCTTGTATCCGCAACTGTTTCATCCATGCCCGGTATAGAGAGCCAGTTAAGAGCGAAACCGAGGTTGCCGAAAGACATCGGCAACAAAAGACTTATATTTTCATACCTCACCTGCTGAAACCATTCAACATGCGTGAATGATACCTCGTTTAGCATGGAACGGGCAATACCGGCAGGATTATGAAAAACCGATGAGACATCATCGGAATTGGCGACGCAAGCGTCTCCAAGTGCCGCGCCTTTTGCCGGTATCAAAATTTTGAGGAAGTTGTTTGTGGTTGTGCCTATATCATCCGCAGCGGAAAAGACCTGGGTTGCCAGTAAAATCATCAAAAACGTTAAGATTAGCACCGTTTTCTTCATTGGGTCTCCGTTTTCCGCTTAGTGAAATTAAAGTTTACAGATAATATTTTGTCAAATATCGCATGCTTTGTCAAGAATTTTTTACATGATAAAAACAGGTTTCACAAAAATTTTTCTGTTTTTTGAAAATTGGTGTTCTTATGGCAGGACAAAATATATATTTGATACAATAAAACAAAAAGACGCGGTTTCCCGCGCCTTTTTGCCATAACCTGTCTATTTTGGGTTATTTTTATTTTAATTGCGCCACCCATACTCTGCTTGGATCCACTTCATTTTTATCCCATATAGCCTTAATATTGGCTGTCCTCATATATTTGTTGTCCCATCCTACATATGCCAGCACCTGACCATCATTTGACCAGGTCGGGTTTTCAGCATAGAATTCGTACGGCAACAAGTCCCACTGTTCCCCGCCTATAGCGTGCACAATCTTTACATTTGTAACTTTTATTGCGGGATTAAAGTACCATCTCTTCTTCGTTTCGTCAAAAGCTATCATAGTTGACTTATCATTCCATGAAAAGTTGTTTATTTCCCCGTCTTTTGATTCATAGAGGGCCATTGGCTGTGTGCCATCGTTGTTTATAACCCATAATTCCTGCGAATCCACCTTTGCGCTAAACCACGATGAGTCAACGTTCTTCTTTTTTACCAGGAACGCAATCCTCTCCGAAGTCGGCGACCATTCAAGCTGAGAAATCGAATGTTTCGATGTATACAGCCTTGTCTTGAACTCACCGTCTTTGCCAAGCCTGTAGAGCGACGATTCGCTGCCGTAGTTCACCCCCACTACCACGCTTTTGCCGTCATAGGACCATTTCGGCTGTGTCAGAGATTCGCATATCTCTTCAAAAATCTGTCTGTTCTTTTTGCCGTCCGGATTTATCGTCCAGATTCTCCATATATTGCCGGATTCCGTGTATTCAAGTTTCACTTTTCTCTTGGATTCTGTCAGCCAGTAAGGAGAAGGCGTCAGTGTTTCTCTTGACAACCCCTCCTGTTCGGTGGCATCGGCGTTCACTATGACCATTTTGCCTTTTTTCAAGTATATCACCTTTGATTCCTGCGAGTTCCACAGCGGGAATAACGCCTTATCGCGTTCAGACGCAGGGTTTAACTCGTGTGCGTTCCGGCCGTCATCATCGGAAACCTTGAGGTATGTATATGAATCTGTCTTTGATACATACAGAACCCTGTCTCCCGCCGGCGACCACAGGGGCATGATTTTCTTATCACCTTTTGTCAGCTGCGTCAGTGACTGTTCCTGTATGTTCGACGTGTAAATATTAAGGACGCCTTTGTCATCTTTTGCGGCAAAACAGAAGTTTCTGCCGTCCGGCGACCACGCTGTCTTGTGTGTTATGGGTTCAATCTCCCTGTCAATTATCTGGTTCATGTCGGCCAGGAGGACTTTTGGTTTTCCGACAGGCATATTTTTGTCGTAAAGCGCTTTTCTTTTTTCCGCCTTTTCTTTGAGTATCCTCATGGCGGCTTCTTCGCCATACCTCCGGAGCATGTCCTGTTCGTGTTCTTTTTCCGCCTTTTCAAACTCTTCATCTTCAGGAGTTTGGTACAAATTAATGGATAGCGCAACTCCCCAAATTGAACGAGGGCCTTTTTCATCGTCACCTGCAGTGAAAATGAGCATGTTGCCTTTGTTATTGAAGTAAGGCGCATCCACAAATTTCGGGAGTTTGAGCGACTCTTCCGCGGCTTTTTTTGCCAGTATAGCCTGTGCATTTTCGATATCTTTTTCGGCTTTTATCGTTTCCGCATCTTTTTCTTCAGTTTTATTATTATCTGTTTTTTTCAGGCTGACTTTTTCCATCAGGTTTTTGCCCGCTTTTTCAAGTTTTTCCATATTTTGGGGAGGGTTTATGACGCCTTTCATCTGTGCTTCTTCCGATATTTCAAGTTTCATATTAGGCGGAAGGCTTGTCATACCCATGGTCAGCGAATTAATGATGTTAACTGTGGAAACCTTCTTTTTGTTGCCAAAAACATTGAAAGCAAAAGACCACGAATCGCCCGACCATGTCAAATTGACGGGTTTTGTCCGGTACGAAGGTGATAGTTTTGCGTAGTATGTCACCCCAATGCCATTATAGTAAAATATCGTAAGCCCATATATGAGTATTGCTATAACGAATATGATTGATATCAATGCAGGAAGTCCGCGAAAATCATCTTCAGTCAGTTTTGCTTTTGAAATCGACATGACGAGAAGCACCATTGAAGCAACGGCAAGTATAAAAGCCGGAATAACAAGATATTGAAAAAATAAACATGCGGCGCCTCCGGCTAAAACCGTTGCTACGAACATATAGATATCCGCCAGCAGATTTTCTTTATTTTTCCTAACATAGAGTAAAAAATCAACAGTAAACAAGACGGCAAAAGCTATTAACCCTATCATTAATATCGTGCCATTCAGTTTCATATCAAACTTTTTAAATACCTGCGCGAAGAAAAAAAGTGCCATTAGGGCGAACAGCCCGCAAAGCGCATACCTTGTTATTTGAGCCGCTTGCTCCGGTTGTTTTACATACTTTTTCTGCATATTTACGGAAAAGAACATGGCAAATGAGAGTAACGCCGCTCCGATAACCGCGGGCCAGGGTTCTATGTCCTTCCCGTGCAGTCCGAACACCACGCCGAATATGCCTGCTACAACCAAAATGAAAAATAGTATTGTATCCGATGCTTTTGCATTGATTAGCGGCGGGCTCTCCGGTTCGGACGATTGCGCAGGTACTTCCGCGGCCGGCGTCTCCGCCCCGTG
Source organism: Spirochaetia bacterium (assembly GCA_021372235.1). GTDB lineage: Bacteria > Oederibacteriota > PGYV01 > PGYV01 > Palsa-1178 > JAJFUW01. Next base: position 16,018 of record JAJFUW010000197.1, on the reverse strand, counting down.
TGCAGCCGCTTCCGCAGGCTGTGTCTTTTGCTCCGCGTCACTCATCGGGTTTGGGGTCGTATCTTTTGGTCCCTGTTTTCCCATTTCGTCAGCCATTTTATCCTCCGCATTTAATATTAATCACTTTTATGATGTTTAATTCAGAAGGTATTTGATGCTGAATGCTGTTTTCTCTTTTATCCCGATGTCCGCGGCCTTTGATGAGAGCCACTCGCCGAATCCTGCACGTATCTTTTCCGTTAAAACCATCGGCCTGCCTTTGATCCCTACCATTTTGGCTGCGCCCTCTATGGCGTCGTCAAAGTTCCCGATTTCATCCACCAGTCCGAGCCTTAATGCCTCCCTGCCGGTTATTATTCTGCCGTCCGCGATGTCGTTTTTGACATGGTTCAGTACGGCCGCTTTCAATTTTTTATGGTCTTTTTCTTTTATCCCGGCGGCTGAAGCTATCTGTTCCAACCTGCCGGAGGTAACATCCTCAATGAACTGCGCCAATACGTCGTTTAATACTCCCTGGAGGAAAGCCCTCTCTTGCGGTGTTTCCGCCCTTGAAAAATTGCCCATATCCTTGTATTTGCCCGTCTTTATGGTGGTATATCCGACCCCTATCCTGTCCATCAATTTCTCGGCATGCATGAAGCCCATTATTACGCCAATGGAGCCCGTGACCGTTCCCGGGTTTGCGTATATCCTGTCCGCGGCGCTTGCTATGTAATAACCACCCGATGCTGCCATGTCTCCCATGGAAACCACAATTGTCATGCCGTTATCCTGCGCTTTTTTTATCTGCCTGTAGACTTCCTGTGATGCGCCCACACCGCCGCCGGGGCTGTTGATACGCAGCACTATCGCCCGCACCTGCGGGTTGTTGGTGTATGCAAGTATCTGTTCCATTATATGCCTTGTATCGACAATCTCGCCTTCGACATTGACGACACCTATCTTTTTTGTATTAACAATGGATGTTTTACGTGAACCCGCCCTCATAATGGCGGAAAAACAAAACAGGACAACAAGTGTGATAATGGAGATAATTACAACCTTTTTTCGCAATTTAAAGCTCCGTTTATGGCAAAATAAAAAATATTTTGCCTTGATAAGTACTTGACAGATAAATGATAATTACCAAAAATTAATGTTATTTTAAATGGTTTTTTTGGTTTAGTCAACAGGTTTGTGGGGTTTTTTTAAGGGTTTTTTCTTTCACAGGTACATAGACCAATCTCTGCAACTGCAGCATGGACGCCGTTATCCGGTTTTAGTCCCTGTGCTTCCCGTGCACATGCCTGTGCAGGAATTCACCCGTGTAGGAACATTTTGCCTTCATTATCTCCGCCGGCGAGCCCATAGCCACTATTTCCCCGCCCCTGTCCCCGCCTTCGGGTCCCAGGTCGATTATATAATCGGAATTTTTTATGACATCCAGGTTGTGCTCTATGACCACAACCGTGTTGCCCATCTCGACCAGCCTGTTCAATACCATCAGGAGTTTCTCTATATCGGCAAAATGCAGCCCTGTTGTGGGCTCGTCCAGGATATAAAATGTCCGGCCCGTGGAACGTTTGCATAATTCCGTTGCCAATTTTATCCTCTGCGCTTCTCCGCCGGACAGCGTGGGCGCCGACTGACCGAGAGCTATATATCCCAATCCAACCTCGTTCAACGTTTCCAGCACGCGCTTCGCGTCCGGGATATTATCGAAAAATTTCAGCGCTTCCTCAACGCGCATATCCAGTATCTGCGAAATGTTCCTGTCCTTGTATAGTATTTCAAGGGTTTCCCTGTTATATCTCTTACCGTCACACTCCTCGCAAGGCACGTAAACATCCGGCAAAAAGTGCATTTCTATCTTCATGATGCCGTCGCCGGCACATGCCTCGCAGCGGCCGCCCTTTACGTTGAACGAAAACCTCCCCGGTTCATATCCGCGCATTTTTGCCTCTCTTGTTCCGGCAAATAATTCGCGTATCTCCCCGAACAGCCCCGTGTACGTCGCGGGATTGGATCTGGGCGTCCTGCCTATCGGCGACTGGTCTATCTGTATGACCTTGTCTATCAACTGCCAGTTTTTTATCTCTTTATATCCCGTTGGCTTGAAACCTCCCCTGTATATCTCATACATCAGCGCCGGGTACAGTGTCTCGGCTATCAGAGAAGATTTGCCCGAACCGGAAACTCCCGTTATGGCTATAAAATTACCCAACGGAAACTTGACATCGATGTTTTTCAGGTTGTTGGTGTCAACACCCTTAATCTCTATCCATTTATCAGAGGGTCTTGGTTTTTTGTCCAGTGTTATCCTGGTCTTATTGTTCAGATATTTTGCCGTCGGGGATGCCTTGCATTTTAGTATCTCCTTCAACGTACCCTGACATACCACTTCGCCTCCATGCACGCCCGGGCCCGGCCCCATATCGACTATGTGGTCAGCGTTCATCATGGTGTCCTCATCGTGTTCCACCACTATCACGGTGTTACCGAGGTCGCGCAGTTCTTTGAGTGTATTCAGGAGTTTTTCGTTGTCCCTCTGGTGCAGGCCGATGGACGGCTCATCCAGTATGTACAGGACCCCGACCAAACCCACGCCTATCTGGGTTGCCAGATGTATCCTCTGGAACTCGCCTCCCGATAGCGTGCCTGCCTTGCGTTCCAGCGTCAGGTATGAAAGCCCGACATTCAACAGGAAATTCAACCTGCCCTTTATCTCCTTCAGTATCTGTACGGATATCATTTCGTCCTTTTTGGAAAGTTGTATGGTGTCAAAGAACTCATGGCACTTTTCAACAGACATGTGTGTGGCGTCTATTATGGTCTTACCTGCCACGCGTACATTAAGCGATTCGGGTTTTAGCCTGTGTCCGTGGCAAACCGAACACTCCCTTTCAACCATATAACGTTCAAAAATGTCGTCGCGCACCCTTTCCGTGTCCGTTTCCTTATAACGCCTCTCTATCCATGCTATCACGCCCTCAAAACCTCCCGTGTGTTTCCAGTCGGTGGCGTAATTTTTGTAATGGTACATTATCTTCGCGTCTATTCCGTATAACAACGCGTTTTTAACCTTATCAGGCAATTTCTTATACGGGGTGTCCAGAGAGAATTTCATATATTCGCTTAAGCCCTTGACCATGTGAAAATAATAGGAGTCCTGGTTGTGCCACGGTTTTATCGCGCCTTCGTTCAGGGACAGGTCTTCGTTCAGTGCGAGTTTGGCGTCTACCTCTATCCTGGACCCTATTCCCGTACATTCGGGACACGCTCCAAAAGGATTGTTGAACGAGAACATCCTCGGTTCAAGTCGGTCCATGGAAAAACCGCACCTGGGGCATGAAAGTTTTTCGGAGAACATTATGTCCTCTTTTTTTCCGGTGTTGTTGATTATAACAACGCCTTCGCCTATCTTTACCGCCAATTCGACGGACTGCGTAAGCCTCTTCCTTTCTTTTTTTGAGACCACTATCCTGTCCACGACTATCTCAACATTGTGTTTCTTGTTCTTGTCGAGGGTTATTTTGTCCTCGACAGATTTTATCTCCCCGTCGACACGCACTCGCAGGAATCCTTCCTTCTTCACGTTCTCGAACATCCTGGCATACTCGCCTTTCCTGCCGGAAACCACCGGCGCAAGCACCATTATCCTGCTTCCCTCTTCCATGTCCATTATCCTGTCGGTTATCTGCTGGACGGACTGTGATTTTATCTCCGTCCCGTCGTTGGGGCAGTATGGCACACCTATCCTGGCCCACAGGAGCCTCAGGTAATCGTATATCTCGGTTATTGTCCCCACCGTGGAACGCGGGTTCGAACCCGCTGATTTTTGTTCGATGGCGATTGCCGGCGAGAGGCCTTCTATGGTGTCAACATCCGGTTTCTGCATCTGTCCGAGGAATTGCCTCGCGTATGCTGAGATGGATTCCATATACCTGCGCTGTCCCTCGGCATAGATGGTATCAAAAGCAAGCGAAGATTTGCCCGATCCTGATACGCCCGTTATTACTATCAGTTTGTCGCGCGGCAGTGTTATGTCAACGTTCTTTAAATTATGTTCCCTTGCGCCCTTTATTACTATCCTGTCCGCCATTTCATATCCCTTCAGAAAAATTATTGTCCGTTAATTTGCCTTAAAATAGGTTCCGGGTCACTCAGTTTCCCGCTTTCAACAATCGCCTTCAGCCGTTTGTATGCGTATCCGCGGGTATCGCCGTCCTTTGAGTTACCCGCCGTTTTCAGCCAGTAGAGTGCGGCGAAATCAGGGGCCCTTGTGGTCTCGTATATATTGCCAAGAAGCCTTTCAATAATGGCCGGATGGTCGGCGAACTTTAGGGCGTCTTCGAGGAGCCCTATATATTTCTCCGTCTCGCCCTTTTGCTTGAAAATGATGGCACCCAGGTAGAAATGCAATTTCCAGAAGGACGGGTTGTATTCAATCCCTTTGTTAATGAGTTTTATCGCCTCGTCATACCTTTCCAGGTTAAACGCCAGTATGGCACTCCCGTAAGTATAAGCAAATGTAAAATTCGGGTCCGCGTTGGTAATATCGTCCAAATATCCGTAAAGTTTCCTGTACCTGTCCGCTTTTTGAGTTTTATCGCCGTAATACTGCAGGAAAGATATATAGTCAAAATCCGCCATAAGCGTCCTGAACCCGAACGACACTCCCAGGATATGCCTGAAATTGCCATATGAATGCGGCGTCAGGAAATACCAGCGCGGCTGGCTTGATGTAACCATCTGTGTGGCCCTTCCGTTAAACCAGCACATACAACAAAAAACTGTTATCAGAGCCGTTAATAAAAATATTTTTTTGATCATCCTGCGGCTTCTCTTTTCTTTTAGTAAAATTCCTTGTTTTTAAATATTACGGATGTGACGGTCAGGATAACGGCCACGTACAGCAGGGTGTATCCCGCCACGAAACCCAGGTACCCCGGTGCAAATAGGGCTTCCGTTGAGAATATCTTGTCTTTCAGGTTGAAAAGTTCCAGGTTTGGCACCAGATAATAAACCACGTCAACACAAAATTTAAGCACCGCATTGTTCGAGTCGGCGGTGAGGTTTTTCAGATGTATCGTCAGGTGTCCGAGCGCATATATGAAGACCAGAAAAATTATGCATCCCGGCACTGACGTGGTCACAACCGATAAAAGCAGCGCGACCGATGACAGCAAGGCCACCGAAGCAAAAGAATAACCTGCCGCGGCCAGCAGTTTAATGTCCCACGGGTCGCCGCCTCGTAAAGATATGATGACCATGAGGATACACAACATTATGAGTACGTTCATAAATACCGTTGCAATAATGCCCATATATTTACCTATGATGTATTCATGCCTCTTTATGGGCTTGACCATGATTAGCATGAGCGTTTTGAGTTCTGTTTCCTCGAACATCTGCACGGTCACCGACAACACGAGTGTCAAAAAGGCAAAAAGCCCTATCGCAAACAGCCCGAAATCCATGACTATCTTGATTTCTGCTTCCTGCGCCAGTTCGCTTATCACCAGGGAAAATCCTATGGTAAAAACCGCAAAAAGAATCAGGACGTTTAATATCCTGTTTCTAAAGGACTGCTTAAAAATATAATCCGTAACGGCGAGTATGTTTCTCATTTGACGCCTCCCGGCGCTACCATGCGGACAAAATAATTTTCCAGATTTTTGTATTTTTTTATTACTTTTGCAGCCGGCTGTACGTCTATAAGTTTCCCCTTATGCAGTATGCCCACCCTGTTGCATATTTTTTCCACCTCGCTGAGAATATGTGAATTAAAAAATATGGTTCTGCCGCGTCTGTTTAAATCCAGTATGATATCCCGCGTTTCCTTGTAGCCCAGCGGGTCGAGCCCCGACATTGGCTCGTCGAGGAACAGTATCTCCGGGTCGTTCAGTATCGCCTGCGCCAGGCCCAGCCTGCCCTGCATGCCTTTTGAAAAACCTTTGATACGGGTTTCGGCCTTTTCCGTCAACCTCACCGTTTTGAGCACGCTGTTAATCCTCTCTTTTTTTGTGTTTTCAGGCAGTCCGAGTATCTCCGCGAAATAAGCAAGTATTTCTTTTGCCTTCAGATATTTTGGAAAATATGGCAATTCTGAAAGATATCCTATCTTTGCCCTTATTTTTTCGTCCTCTATATTTGACCCAAGTATATTGACAGACCCGGAAGTTGGTTTTAACAGGCCCAGGAGTATTTTCATCAGGGTTGTTTTCCCGGCACCGTTCAGCCCCAAAAGCCCGAAAACCTCTCCTTTTTTGATCTTCAACGACAGGTTGTCTATTCCGACCACCCGGTCGTTTTTCCAGAAATCAAGCGGTTTGTAAACCTTTGTAACGCTTTTAATCTCTATGATATCCATACGGTCCTCCAAAATTTAGCCTGATACATATAATAGTCGATAAGAGCGGCAGTTGTCAAATGCAAAAATTAATCAGTAGTAATTCAAAATAGAAACGCTTTTCTGTTCTGTAATTATACTTTTACAGTAAAATAAAACGTTGTCCCTTCGCCGGGCATGGATTCCAGCCACACCCTGCCGCCGTGACGTTCGATTATTTTTTTGACTATCGTAAGTCCAATGCCCGTGCCTTCATACTGTTCTTTTGGATGCAATTTTTGAAATATTATGAATATCCTGTCGTAATATTTGGTGTCTATTCCTATGCCGTTGTCCGCTACGGCAAATTTCCAGAACCCGCCGTCTTTTTCCGCCGATATTTTTATAACCGGAGGCACATCGGGTTTTGAAAATTTGAGGGCGTTGGTTATCATGTTTTGGAACACCTGTCTGATCTGGGTTGGGTCGGCATTAATAACCGGCAGGTCAAATACCTCTATAACTCCATTTTTTTCCGCAATCTTGAATTTGATGCCTGTCTCTATCTCCTTTATCAACGCCGCCGTGTCAACATTCTCAAACTCCGCCCCCCTTGTACCGAGCCTCGAGAACGCGAGCATATCGTCAATCAGGCGCTGCATATTTTTAGCCCCGTTTACGGCATAACCTATGAATTCGTCCGCGTCGTTGTCCAGTTTTCCTTTATACTTTTTCTCGATAAGCTGGACATAACTGGAAACCATCCTGAGAGGTTCTTTCAGGTCGTGGGAAGCGGCGTAGGCGAAATCCTGCAGGTCCCTGTTGGACCTTTCGAGTTTCTCGATGAGCATATCCGTTTTTTCCTGCGATTTTTTCCTGTAGTCTATATCATGTATGACCGCCAGCAGGACCTCGTCGCCTTCTATACGGGCTTTTTTCAGGCTGATCTCAATCCAGAATACCATGCCGCTGCTTTTTTTTGCTTTCCATTCAAAAACCTGAGGTTTGCCTGCCGACGCCTTTACAAAATAATCATGTGCTTTGTCAATAGAGTATCCTTCCTCAGGCACACCTTTACTTTGCGCGGTATTCAAAAGGAACTTTTCCTTTTCAAAACCGTACATCTCACAGCAGCTGCGGTTTACGTCTTTTACCATGAAAGTTTTCGCATCAAATATGAAAATGGCGTCCGAAACCGAATTGAATATTTCCTCGTAGTTGCCCTGCGAGCGGCGCAGCGCCGCCGCCGCGGCCACATTCATACGAATTATTATAACCGCGAAAAAGAACATTATGATGAGTCCCGAACCGGCTATAAGCATGTTGCGCTGCAGCGTCGTAAGCGCGCCGGTGCCGTTCTTTTCCTGCAGCAGCACTATCTTCCAGTCAGGCGCTGAGAGTTCGTTCTCCGCCTTCAGATAGCGTTTTCCTTCAATTACAACCTCATTTTCCCCGATTTTTCTTATCTCTATTGGTGTGAGCGATGCCGCGGGAAACTGTTTGTCTTTTATGATGGATTCAATCAATTGAGGGGATATCTTTTCGTAAGTTTTTAACACCCATTTATTTACATTTGACGCCAGTATTATGCCTTCCGGGGTTATGAGCATTGCGGGTCCGCCGGCATCCAGCAGTATCTCTTCAACTTTTGCCATACCTGTTTTTACTGCTGCTACCCCCGAAACCATCCCTGAGGCGGAGTATATAGGTGCCGAGAAATATATGCCCCTTTTCGCGGTTGTGACACCGTACGCGCCATAAATCCTCGGAGTGCCGGCCATAGCGCCGGTGAAATACGGCCTGAAAGAATAGTTTTCACCCGTGAGATCCTCCCCGAGGTAGGACGTGGACTGCTTTACCGTACCGGTTCTATCCATGATGTAAACTATGTCGGCGTCCGCGGAGTACCTGTATATCTCGAGCGTGTCCGGCATTGATATACCGTCTGATTTCCGGTTTCGGCCGGACAGTTTTAGCTCTCTGTCAGCAATAATGGCTGCGAGTTCGGAATTGCGGAGGAATATCCTGCTGTTGAACTTCTCTGTGAGTTCTTTCGTCCGGAGCCTTATATCGGTCAGGCTGTTCTCGTTTTTCATGATCCCGACGACTACAACGAGCGCTATAAATAACATGATATTGCCGGCTATAAAAATAACAAAATATTTTAAATTGGAAAATTTATCCGTCTTTGACATAATGGCCCCCACTCCATCCCCCATGAACCGCATCGCCTCTATATCCTGTGAGCGCCTTAAACTATGTGCCTATATGAATCGGCTCCACTATTTTCTTTATGGTGACTATTGTTGATAACGATGTCAGGTAACTTGTTTTCGGGTTGTTCGGCGAAGGCAGATTCTCCGTAATCACTCTAAACCTGCCGAAATCCCCTTCGACGAGTATCTCATGCGTGTTCACGCTGATGAACGGGTCTATGACTATCTTTACGCGGGTTTTGTCCGGACCGACGCCGGCGATGGAAAGTGTAGCCGCCACGTTGACGTTCTGAGGGAAGCCTTTTACGGCCTCGCGCGCCGAGCCGTCAAAGACGACCGTCTCGGTGACTATTTTCTCTATATCAACGCCTTTTTCCTCCAGGTATTTATTGCCTTTAAATGCCTGCGGCGGTTTTCTGGTGATGAGCGTAACCTGTTTTAATCCTCTGTATTTTGCCGCATCAAGCCCGTCAATACCAACTACCGCTCCTGACGGGACGTAAATATTTATGTGCCTGCTCCTGGCCTGCTCCACGAGGTCCATGTTCTCTATGACGCCTCCGGCCGAGAGGAACATGATGTCCCTGTTGTATTTTATGGCCAGCGAGAATACCGATTTTACGGCATCTTTTGCGGCACATTCGACTACAAGGTCGCTCTGTTTGACGAGTTCCTCCACATCCATAAATACCGGCTTTATGTTATTCAATTTGGAAACCAGCGCATCGTATTTCGCCCTTTCCAGGTCAAAACAAGCGTGCAGGATGACATCTATGTCGCCTCTGTCAATGGCACCCGCTATCTCGTTGCCTATATTTCCGCATCCGATTATTCCAAGTTTCTTTTTCGTGCTTTCCATATTTTCTCCTCTCTATCAGGGCTCAAAGCCCGTATTATTTTACCTTTATCCTGTTTTTGCCGTCCACTTTAACCACAATCGGTTTGTGTCGTAACGATTGCCCCTTTTCCACAAAACCGTATGAGACTATTATTACCATATCGTTCTTTTCAGCCAGGCGCGCCGCTGCGCCGTTGATACATATCTCTCCGGAGCCTCTTTTACCGGTTATGACATACGTCTCTAACCTGACGCCGTTGTTGAGGTTCAAAACATGTACTTTTTCGTTTTCCACTATATCCGCGGCTTCCATGAGCATGCTGTCTATTGTTATGGAACCTTCGTATTCCAGGTGCTTCCCCGTTACAGTCGCGCGGTGAATCTTGGATTTGAGCATTTCTACGAACATTTAGGTCCTCCGATTCAGTCTTTTATGTCCATTATTATATTGTCAATAAGCCGTGTCTTTCCTATGCATATCGCCGCAGCTATCAGCACCCTGCCGCACAGTTTCTCGCATCTTTTCAGTGTCCCCGCTTCTATAATCTCAACATAATCTATCTCTGCCTGGGATTCTTTGAGTTTGCGCCGCACCTCTTTTTTTACCGTCTCCGGATTTCTTTCACCCAATTCTATCATACTTTCAGCCATCTGCAACGATGTATAGAGTACCGGAGCTGTATTGCGTTGCTCCGGGGTCAGGTAACTGTTACGGGAACTCATCGCGAGCCCGTCTTTCTCCCTGACCGTGGGGCATATAACGGCAACAGTTTCATAATTCAGGTCCTTCATCATTTTTTCCAGTATGAAAGCCTGCTGCGCGTCTTTTTGTCCGAGGTAAAGCCTGTCCGGTTTTATTATGTTGAGCAGTTTTGCAATAACGGTAGTCACACCTTTGAAATGCGAAGGTCTTGTAACTCCGCACAGTACCTGCGGCATGTCATTCTCCAGTGCCACATAGGAAGCGAAACCTTCGGGGTACATATCGGCCGCCTCCGGTTTGAATACACACGCAACCAGTTTCGAATCTTTCATCATTTTCAGGTCTTTTTTAATCGGCCTCGGGTATTTTTCCAGGTCCTCTCCCGCCGCAAACTGCGTGGGGTTGACAAATATCGATACTACAACCCTGCTGTTTTCCCCGGCGGCAGCCGCGACAAGCGACATGTGCCCCTGGTGGAGCGCCCCCATTGTCGGGACAAAACCTATAGTATGCCTTTTTTTCATTTTATTTATGTAAGTCTGCATTTCATTGATTTTTGTTATAACCTTCATTTATATATATCACCCGTCCTTTAGTAAAAATATTTCTTTGTAGGGAACCTCTTTTTTCTGACATCCGACGCAAAACTTTTGACCGCAGCCACCGACCTTTGCGCTATTTTCTCATATTGTTTCACAAAAGCCGGCCTGAAATCCTCGAAAGCTCCGAGCATGTCGTGGGTCACGAGGACCTGCCCGTCCACATCCGCACCCGATCCTATCCCGATTATCGGCACAGAGCATGCCTTTGCGACAGCCGCCGCGGCATTTGAACGGACTTTTTCAAGGACAATAGAAAAAACGCCCGCATTCTCGAGCGCTGCCGCGGAGTTTAGCAGGATTGAGACTTCTTCGGGGGTTTTTCCCATCACCGGGTAACCGCCGTATTTTTTTACAGACTGCGGCTGGAGGCCTATATGGCCCATAACCGGAATGCCTGCCTTTATCATGGCCTTTACCTGCGGAACGATCTCTTCTCCGCCTTCCAGTTTGAGCGCACAGGGGCCGGCTTGCTTCATAATCCTGCCTGCGTTGCGCAAAGCATCCTCCACGGACGGCTGGTATGACATAAACGGCATATCGGCCACTATCATTGTATTGGGTGCGCCGCGTTTTACCGCCTTTGTATGGTATATGACATCTTCCACGGTTACAGGCAGCGTGTCGGCAGTGCCGTTGAATACCATGCCCAGAGAATCGCCGACCAGTACCATGTCCACTCCCGCCTTTTCCAGATATGAGGCTGTCAGGTAATCATAAGCGGTGAGCATTACCAGCTTTTTTTTGCCCTTTAAGGCGGTTATTTTCGGTGCGGTCAGCATGTTATTTCTCCGTTCTCGGCGTGTAGTAATTTACGCCGCCCTTTACGTTCAGTATAAAATTTTTTATCAGTTCATAGGCCTTTTTGTCCGTTACAAAATCAACGCCGTCGGTGTTGACTATGGCCAGCGGGCTTGTGGTGAAATTGGTAAAATAGTAATTATAAGCCTGTGTCAGGTTATACAGATAATCCTTTGATATGCCCTTTTCAAACACACGGCCCCTTTTTTTTATCCTGTCCTGCAGTATGTCAATGGAAGCCTGCAAGTATACTACCAGGTCCGGCCTTAAAAGGTCATTCTCTTTTACCAGGGCGCCGTAAATCTTCTCGTATATGGGCAGTTCATTCTCGCCCAGCGTGATATAGGCAAATATCCTGTCCTTTTCGATTATATAATCGGAGACAATTTTTTGCTGGAACAGTTCCATCTGTTTTAGTGGTTCCATCTGCTTAACGCGGTTCAGCAGGAATGTCAGTTGTGTCCGGAGGGCGTGATTTTCCATGTCTTTATAAAACTTTTCCAGAAAAGGATTGTTGTCTACCTGTTCCAATATGACCTTTGCCTGGAGTTCTTCGCCCAGTTTTCTGGCAAAAGTGGTCTTTCCAACGCCAAGTACGCCCTCTATGGCTATGTAATGGAAATCCTTCATCTGAATTCTCCCAGGCAGTCCACTTTTTCCGTGAACGAACCGTTCCTGATCATATCGGCAGCCGTTAACCCGGTTGCAGGATGGCTGAAATCAGGTGCTATCTCTACAAGCGGTTTCAGTACAAAGAGCCTTTTTGTCATTTCGGGATGCGGAACAATCAGCTTTTTTGACTTTATTATTTTACTCCCGTAGAACAATATGTCAATATCTATAATCCTCGGGCCCCATTTCTCCGCCTTTATCCTTCCCATATCCAATTCAATCGACTGAACCGCAGTTAACAGTTCATCTGCGTTCAGGTCCGTCGCTGCTTTTAAGGCTATGTTATAAAAATCCGGCTGTGTCTTCAATCCTACAGGTTCGCTCTCGTACAGAGCCGACACAACCTCAATCACGATGGCCTTCTGTCCCATGAGGAATATCGCCTGTTTTAAATTTTCTCTCCTGTTCCCCATGTTAGTTCCCAGTGACAGGTAAATTGTTTCCATGATGCTATATTTTGAGCTTTGCAAACCTGTCCAGTGCCTTATGTATGAGCGGCTCGTCGACGGTGAGCGCAATCCTGAAATATCCGTCCGCGTATTTTCCAAAACCAATTCCGGGTGTCACTACCATGTCGCCTTTATCCAGGACCATAGAGCAGAAATCCATGGATTTCATTGAGCCCGGCACCCTGACCCACAGGTACAGCGTGCCCTGCGATTTCAGCACCTCGTATCCCAGTTTGCGGAGCCCTTTTGTAAATACGCCTGCACGGCGTTTGTACAGCCTTCTTATTTTGGCAGCTTCTCTGTCGCAGTTCAACAGTGCCCAACCCGCGACATCCTGTATGGCGGTAAAGGTTCCGGAATCCATGTTCTCTTTTACGGCAGCCAGCCCGTTTATTATCTTTTCGCCTCCGACCGCGAACCCTATCCTCCAACCGGTCATGTTGAACGTCTTTGACATGGAGTAGAACTCTACAACGTGTTCCTTCGCGCCTTCTATCTCCAATATGGACATCGGAGGCTTCCCGAAATATATTTCCGAATACGGCGCATCCTGTGCCGCTATGAAATCGTACTTTTTGGCGTACGAAATCACCTTTTCGTAAAACTTCCTGTCCGCCATCGCAGAGGTCGGGTTGTTAGGATAGTTAAGCCACATTATTTTTACTTTATTGTATATCTCCTCCGGTATGGCCTCAAGGTCAGGCAGGAACTTGTTTTTGGCCTCAAGAGGCATTACATATGTTTCGCCTCCTGCAAGGTATGTGCCCGAAGTATAACCGGGATAACCGGGGTCGGGTACGAGTACGATATCACCCGGGTTCAAAAATGCCAGGGGCAGGTGCGTGATGCCATCCTTGGCGCCAATCAGGCATTCCACTTCCGCCGGTGTTATAACTACGTTAAAACGCTTTTTCATCCAGTCAACCACCGATTGTCTGAAAGTTGTTGTCCCGCGGCCTATCGGATACTGGTGGTTTTCAGGCTTGTCCACGCACTTTTTAAAATACCTGATTATGGATTTCGGCGTGGGTTTGTCCGGGTCCCCGATGCCGAGGTTAATTATATCCCGTCCCGCCGCGATAGCGGCCTTTTTCTTCCTGTCCAGATCGACAAAAACATAAGGCGGCAGCTTCTTTATGCCATTGCTGTATTCCATAAAAAGCCCTCCGATAAATGAAATTTTATCTCAAATCCCAAATAAAACCAAATTGCCATAATACCATGTAAACCCCGGACACGCGAACTGCCCTTTGGACCCTGGACCCTGCATTCTTAACGGACGTAGTTTGTAAGTTTCCCGACATTCCCGATATCAACCTCAACCTTATCGCCGCGTTTCATGGGCCCTATTCCGGCCGGTGTTCCGGTGGAGATTATGTCGCCCCTGTTTAGCGTCATTACTTTCGAGATAAAACTAACCACCCTGCGTATTTTAAAAATTAACTTTGAAGTATTTGACTCCTGCTTCAATTCGCCGTTCAGGTACAGCCTGATAGGCTGCTTCTCCGGGTTGATATTGCTCACCAGGTAGGGCCCGCACGGCGCAAAAGTATCAAAAGATTTAGCCCTGGTCCACTGGCCGTCTTTTGCCTGCAAATCCCTCGCGGTCACATCGTTGAAACATGTGTAACCGAGCACGTTAATGTCGACCATATCTTCCGAAATGTCCTTTACCGTATTTTTCATCACCAGCGCCAATTCCGCTTCATAGTCTACGCGCTGCGAGGATTCAGGATAGATGATATCCTCCATGTGAGGTATGAGCGCGGAAACCGGTTTTAAAAAAATCACCGGGTCGGCAGGCTTCTCGAGTTTCATCTCTTTGGCGTGGTCGGAATAATTCAGCCCGACACAGACTATTTTGGTTGGCTCGCACGGCGGCAGTATCGTGACCCTGTCCATGTCAACGACATTAGGCGTAACCTTGTAATGGGTGAACACATCACCCTCAATGTCAGTTATCCGATTGTCGTTATTTACTATGCCCCACTGTGGGGTTGAATCCTCAACCGTATATCGGACAAAACGTATCATGTTTTTCTCCATTTAGAAGCTTTAATCACAAATCACATATCCCAAATAAAATCAAAATTCGCCTTGATACTCCTTGGGCCCTGGGCCTTGCGACCGCCCTTTGGACCCTGGCCCCTGAACCTTGGACCCTGTAGTTTACAGCCCCAAAACCTGTTCCATATTATACAGGCCCGTTTTTTTCCCCGCGACAAACTTCGCCGCCTTTAACGCTCCGATGGCCAGTGTATCGCGTGAGAACGCCGTATGCGATATCTCGAGTTTATCACCCATCGATCCAAAAATAACCGTGTGCTCGCCGACTATACCGCCCGCCCTGACCGCAAATACGCCTATCTCGTCGCGGTCCCTTTTGTTTTCTTTGCCTTCTCTGCCGAACACCATGTGGCCTTTCGGTTCCAGACCTTTTGTCTTCAGTATGACTTCGGCTGTCGTTAAAGCCGTTCCTGATGGGGCGTCTTTTTTCATCCTGTGGTGCGATTCAACTATGTCTATGTCATAGTCGTCCTTCAGTATCTTAGTGGCTTCGCGCAGCAACTTCCACATTACGTTTATGCCCACGCTGTAATTTGAGGACATGACTATCGGTATCTTTTTTGCCATTGTTTCTATCTCAAATACGTCGTTTTGGTCCAGACCGGTGGTCCCTATCACAACCGGTTTGCCTGCAAATTCCAGTTCTTTTAAATGGTTCATGGTTGCGATTGGTGTCGAGAAATCCACAAAGACATCGAAATTGTCCGTTCCCGCCTTTATATCGTCAACAACCGCAAAACCGCCGATGGACATTCCCACCATGCTGTTGGCTTTTGCCTCGAGCAGCATGCCTATGGCATACTCCTGCGGGTTCTGCAAAACTACGTTTATCAATGCCTGACCCATCCTGCCGGCAGCGCCGGAAATACCCAACCTTACCATTTGATTCCTCCTTTTTAGCACGAAAAAAAACACGCAATTTATAATTTAAAAGTGAAATCCGGAATATGTTATAACCTTCGCATTTGATACGACTTTTAAATTTTGGTTTTAAGTTGATTTTTAGACTTTTATCCCGTACTCCCTCATCGCTTTCTTTATCTTCGCCAGTATATCCGCGTCAGGCCGTGTCATCGGCAGCCTGATGTCCGGCTCAATGAGCCCCATCAGGGCTGCCGCCGCCTTTACCGGAATCGGGTTTGTTTCAACGAACATCGCCCTAATCAACGGGTACATTCTGGCGTTCATCTCGCGCGCCTTTTTCAGGTCACCCTCGTTGAACGCGTCTATCATTTCCTTAACGTCTTTTGGTATTATATTTGCCACCACCGATACGACCCCCCTGCCGCCGACAGCCAGCAGAGGTAACGTGAGCGCATCGTCTCCTGACAACACGCTGAAAGCCGGGCCGCACTGCGCCACA
>JAJFUW010000191.1 GCA_021372235.1 Spirochaetia bacterium | reverse complement strand
CGAGGAATGTTGCGGCAAACAAATCAGGGCTGTTGTGTGTGGCGGACACGGGCACCAGCAGACTCCACAGATATGATACCGATGGTAATAAAGTGGGCAGCCCCGCGGGCGGTACCGGCAGGACGCTCGGAAAATTCGGCGAGGTATTCGGAATTGCGTTTGATTCAAAAGGCAGGATATACGCGGCAGACCCCGGTAACAGGCGGATACAGATATTTTCCTCCGAACTCCAGCCTCAGGGCCAGATAAAGGTAAAAGCGTGGGACATGGCCTTCCCGCTGTGGCCGATGCTGGCGGTTGATTCCGCTGACAGGCTTTACGCGGTCTCATCCGGTACGCAGGAGATTGTGGTGTATGACACAAATGGCAAGGCTCCGAAATACCTGGGCGGTATCAAAACCGACAGGAACGGCAAGCCTCTGTTCACAAATCCCCTGGGCATCGCTATCGACGCGCAGGATAATGTCTATGTCACGGAGATTGCCAGGAACAAGGTTATGAAAATCAGGCCGGTCTTTGACCGGCAGTAAGCCGCGGACGATGGAGCATAAAGACCGGCTGGTGAGGGACTCGTTCGTACTGTTTATTGCCACGTGTGTGGTGAACCTGTCGAATTTTGTATTTCACTCGCTTGCGAGCAGGTGGATCGGGCCGGAAAAATACGGCGGTCTGGTAACCCTGCTTGCGTTGATTGTAATTGTAGCCATGCCGGCGCAGGCGCTGCAGATGACCATAACCAAAAAAACATCCGTCTTTAAGGCAAGGGAAAAACCGGGCGCGGTGGAGGCCCTGTTCAAAAAAACAACCCTGTGGTTCTTTGTACTGGGGCTCTGTTATTTCCTCTTTTTCGCCGTCGCCGCCGTGCCAATCGGAAAATTTTTCAGGATATATGACCGTGGGCTGATGTACATACTGGGAGCCATAGCGCTGGTAGCCGTTATGCTGCCGGTTGTCAGGGGTATACAGCAGGGGCTCCAGAAATTTGTTTCTCTGGGGATAAACATGTCGTCAGATGCGCTCTCCAGGCTGTTGTTTCTGGTAATATTGGTGTTCCTGTTAAAATGGGACATGCGCGGGGCCCTGCTTACCACACTGGCAGGGGGACTCACTGCATATCTGGCAGGCATGGTGGACCTCCGTACTATCTTTGACCGGGGAGACACCCGTACTGAGATTATACGCAAAAAGGAACTTTTCTCATATGCGATACCGGTTTTCTTTTCCATGCTCGGGTTCTCGCTTCTGTGTTATATGGATGTGTTCATGGTAAAACATTTTTTTGACGAACATAACGCCGGGCTTTATTCCGCAACATCGATGATAGGCAAAGCATTCCTTTATTTCCCGTCGGCCATAGTTATGACGCTTTTTCCCAAAGTGTCGGAGAACCTCGAACTAAACAAGGGCACGAAGATACTGCTCATAAAAAGCCTCGTTCTGACAGCGGGTATAAGCCTTTTTGGGGTTATTTTTTGTTTTATTTTTCCGGAACTTATAGTGGGGATAATGTTCGGGCAGAAATTCATGTCTATCACGGGAATAGTCAGGATATTTGGGATGGCCATAATGCCGCTCGTTTTGTTCAACGTCGTCATGAATTACAGTCTGGCCCTGCACAGGTACTTTTTCATATATGCCATGTACGCCGGTATAGTGCTGTACGCGGCCCTGCTGTGGTTCTTTCACGCGAGTTTTATGCAGGTCGTATGTATTCTGTTCGGCGTGAACCTGCTAATACTTGCGGCAAGCGTGATATCGCTCAGGCTTCCGGGACATGGGGCACAAAAACATGCGGTTTAAAAAGTTATCGGTGCTGATGCCGATGTACAACGAAGAAATGGCCGCGGCGGCGAATATTATGGAAACCGACGGGTATTTCAGAAACCTCGGTATAGAATACGAGATAGTCGTCATGGACGACGGCTCAAAGGATTTCACCTACGATTCCGCAATGAAAGCAAGCAGGGAATACATAAAAGTTTATAAACTGCCAAAAAATGAGGGTAAAGGCGAGGCACTGCGCGAGGCGTTCAATAAATGCACCGGAGACCTGGTCATGTTCCTTGACGGCGACCTGGATATACACCCCAAACAGTTTGAAGTGCTGTTTGACATATTAAGCCGGGAGAACGCGGATGTGGTCATAGGCTCAAAACGCCACCCGCAGTCGATATTGAACTATCCGACGGGCAGAAAGATACTCTCGGCAGGTTATTTTTTCATAGTAAAGGCTTTTTTCGGCCTGCCACTGCGCGACACGCAGACGGGCATTAAGCTTTTTAAGGCCGAGGTCCTGAAAAAAGTTTTCCACAAGGTGCTCATAAAAAGGTACGCTTTTGACCTCGAACTGCTGATACTGGCGCACCACCACGGATTTAAAATAGCCGAAGCCCCCGTAGTCGTGGATTACAAGGGCAAATACGGCCATATCAACCTGAAGCTCATATTCAAGATGCTGTGGGATACCATGGCGATTTTTTACAGGCTGCGGATACTGAAATACTACGACAAAATTTAATCTCAGAATTTTGAGCTGACGGAGAACATGGATGAAAACAGTCTCGATAATAATTCCGGTAAAAGAGATAAACGATTACATACGCGAATCCCTGGCACATATAAATAAGCTCGATTACGACCCGGCAAAGGTTGAAGTAATAATATTACCGGATAATCCGGGTAAAATATCGGGAAAATTCAGGTTTAAAACGAAGATAATACCGACAGGCCGCATCTATCCCGGGGAGAAAAGGGATATCGGCATTAAAAATTCCAAAGGCGCTATAGTCGCTTTCATAGACGACGACGTATTTCCCATGAAGCAGTGGCTGAAAAAAGCGGTGGAACTT
Source organism: Spirochaetia bacterium (assembly GCA_021372235.1). Lineage (GTDB taxonomy): Bacteria > Oederibacteriota > PGYV01 > PGYV01 > Palsa-1178 > JAJFUW01. The sequence goes on along the minus strand of JAJFUW010000191.1, from coordinate 1,242 downwards.
TTCGAGTCTTCGGACAGTATAGCCGCAGTGGGCGGCCCCGCGGCAACGCCGGAAAACGACTCTTTCCTGAAAAAGGTGAGCGGCGACATCTATTCGTCTTTTTTGGGCGGCGGAGGCTGCAGATACCGTTACACGGCCGGGCCGCGCAGGGATGTCGACGATTATCCTTCGTGTAATCTTATCATCCGCAGGGACGTGCTGAAAAAGATAGGCGGTTTCAATACGGAGTTCTGGCCCGGCGAAGACACTGTAATATGCCTTAAGATAGTCCGGGACCTGAAAATGAGGATAGTATACGATCCGGAAGTATTCGTCTATCACCACAGGCGAGATTTCCCCGGCGGGCATTTAGCGCAGGTAACGAGTTATGCCCGTCACAGGGGGTACTTCGTAAAACGTTTCCCCGAGACTTCCCTTAAGCCGGGTTACTTTGTGCCAACGGCGTTTGTGGCCTATCTCATCAGTTTTATCTATCCTGTATGTTTTAACCGCGGCGTGCTGCTGTTTTGGTCGGCACCGCTGGCTCTGTATGTCCTGCTTTTACTGGCGGACGGTACGAGGACAAAGAACTTTGCCAGGGCTATCGTCATGATGGCGGGGATATTTGTGAACCATGTCGCGTACGGAATATGTTTTGTACAGGGACTGCTCGCCGGAAAACTTGGCGAGGAAAGTAAGGCAGGTAAAAGAGAAACAAAAGACAGGGGACAAAAGTAGGAGGCCGGGGTATCATGCCTGTTCCCTGTATTTTATCAATAATTTAAAACCACAAAGGAGTTGCAGATGAAAATCATGATATCATACCCGCCGTTAAAGGGCGATGGGACGCCCACTCTCGGGCAGAACAGGCAGTTTCAGTGGTTTCATAATGCGTCGTTTATATATCCTATGGTGCCGGCTGCCGCCGCGACTTACCTGCAGTCAAAAGGCCATAATGTGATGTGGGACGACTCCATCGCTTCCATGAGGAGTTTTGAACAGTGGGAGCACATCCTGTCAGATTTCAAACCGGACCTTATCGCCATGGAGACAAAGACACCGGTCGTCAAACAGCATTGGGCCATAACGGCGAGAATCAAGGAACTTTCACCGCAGACAAAAGTGGTCATGATGGGAGACCATGTGACGGCCATGCCTGACGAAACCATGCAGAACTCGCAGGCTGATTTTGTCATAACCGGCGGGGATTATGATTTCCTCCTCGACAGCGTATGCACATACCTGACGGACAAAAAGGCGCCG
>JAJFUW010000149.1 GCA_021372235.1 Spirochaetia bacterium | reverse complement strand
CAAGATAAAGTCAAAGGGTGAATATGACGAGGTGGCGCAGGCCATGGAAAGCGCAGGTGTTGTGTCATTTGACGACCCGCAGCTTTTTATAACCGGTGAGAACAAGTTTTTTACCGACAGGCTGCGCAAATGCCTCGATGTCATCAAGGAGGCGCTAAAAGAGGAGTTCAAAAGGGAGATAAGCCTGTCAGTCTATGAGAAAACGGAATACAACGAGAAATACAGGGCCCAAAAAGACGTCCTGGAGGAAGAGGCAAAGAACCACCCGGCGGTAAAGGAACTCTCAAAAGTATTCAAATTTGACAGCATCGAGATAAAGAAAAAACCAAAATAAAAAGATAAACGGAGGATAACATGCGCGGCGGAATGGGAAACATGGGCGATATAATGAAAAAGGCACAAAAAATGCAGGAAGAGTTCGCCAAAATGCAGGTTGAGCTCGGTCAAAAAGACGTGGAGGCGTCATCAGGCGGCGGCGCCGTAACAGTTAAGGTCAACGGCAACAAGCAGGTGCTTTCCATAAAAATAGACAGGGAACTGATATCCTCCGGCGACGTGGACATGATACAGGACCTGGTGACAGCCGCGGTCAACGAGGGGCTGAACAAGGCCCAGGAGATGATGGATGAACAGTCAAAGAAGATTGCGGGTTCCATGGGCCTGAACATACCGGGAATGTTCTGATAAACAAATGTATAATTACCCGTACAAACTGCAGAAACTGATAAACGAAGTATCGAGGCTCCCCGGCATAGGCCCGAAGATGGCGGAACGCATAGCACTCTATATAATGAAAAGGGAGCCGGAGTACACCGAAAATTTCAAGGAAATACTGGACGGGGTGAAGGATATAACGCTCTGCACCAGGTGTTTTAACGTTTCGGACGGAAATATCTGTTCCATATGCGCCGAGGATAACAGGGACCGTTTGATTATGTGCGTACTGGAGTCACCCGAGGACGTGGTTATGGTGGAGAGGACCGGGAAATTCAAGGGCTATTATCACATCCTTCACGGCCTTATCAACCCGCTCAACAACATGCTCGCGGAGAACCTGCGCATACGCGAGCTGTGCGACAGGGTAAAGGGTTCAAACGGGGAGATAAAAGAGCTGATACTCGCAATCAACCATACCGTGGAGGGCGACGCAACGGCATTGTATATATCTGAACTGATGAAGGAATACGCCGCGGGAGTTAAGATTACGCGCCTGGCAAAAGGGTTGCCTACCGGTTCTGACATAAAGTACGCTGACGAAATAACGCTCGGGCAGGCCATTGTGGAGAGAAAAGAGATGTAAGGCAGTTTGGAGTTTGGAGATGAAACCTTTGGAGCAATGCAGTTATGAAAAAACCCGAAATACTTTCCCCGGCAGGAAGTCCTGAAAAGGCGCGCTTCGCGTTTGCCTATGGCGCTGACGCTGTCTACGCCGCGGGTGAGAATTTCGGGCTGCGTTCCTCGGCCGGGAATTTCACCAATAACGAGCTTGAAAAAGCCGTGAGTGAAGCAAAGACCCTCGGAAAAAAGATATATGTCGCCGCGAACGTTTTCCCTTATAACTCCGATATCGAACCTATGAAAGCCTATTTTGACCTGCTCGCCCGCATCAAACCTGACGCCGTAATCCTGTCGGATCTGGGGGCCATGTCCGTGCTAAAGGAACGGGCTCCGCGCATCCCTTTCCACGTATCGGTCCAGGCAAACAACCTCAATTACCGCGAAGTGCTCGAGTGGGGCAGACTCGGGGCCAAAAGGATAATATTGGCCAGGGAACTGCCTTTCGAGGAGATCAAAAAAATAAGGAAAGAAGCGCCGGACATGGAACTCGAGATATTTGTCCACGGCTCCATATGCATGTCGTTCTCGGGCAGGTGCCTGCTTTCCAATTACATGACGGGCAGGGATTCCAACAGGGGTAAGTGCGCGCAGTCCTGCAGGTGGAGTTACCGTCTCGAGGAGGAAAAGAGGCCGGGGGAATACATGCCCGTGGTCGAGGACAACAGGGGAACGTATATATTCAATTCAAAGGACCTGTGCTGCGCACCCGTGCTGGAGCGGTTCATCGAGCTGGGCATAGACAGTTTCAAGATAGAGGGCAGGATGAAATCAACCCATTACGCGGCTGTTACCGCGGGGGTTTACAGCAGGATAAGGGATGAATACATGAAGGACCCTGCCGGATACAGGTTTAATCCGGTATGGTATGAAGAACTGCTGAAAATATCACACAGGGAATATACGAACGGCCTTTATTTCCAGGGGGAGCGGATAAACCAGGACTATACATCCTCTGATTACAGGGCCTCATATAAATACTGCGGTTATGTGAAAGCACACGGTGATAAAAACATTTACAGCGTGCAGCTCAAGGCCACGCTAAAAACCGGGGAATATGTCGAGGTATTGACAAGCGATTACAGGATATTTGAGGCTAAAGTCACGGCTGTTTTGAACGCGGACAACACGGAAGCCACACATAATAAACAGTTTGGGACATATACGCTGAAGCTTGACGCACCAGAAGTATTGCCCGAGTTGAGCATATTACGGGTAAAACAGCAGGGGAAATGATTTTTGAGTTTTTGTATTATCCACCGTTGTCCACAAGATATCCACATAAAAACAGTTCTAAAAATAACAAAAAAACCTTTATTTATAAAGCATTTTATTTTTATTGAAATTATGAATAGAAAGTATTTAACACCACTAAAACCGTCATATTTCAATAAATTCAGTTTTTAGTTCTATTTCATTGAAGGTTATTACGGCGACCGTATCCCTGCCGCGGCCCGAAGTGGGGCTGCCGGGGTTTAAGTAGCGCAGGCCATTTATGACCTTATCCTCGGCCAGGTGGGTATGTCCAAATATGATCATGTAAGGATTGCGCTCGTAGAATTTTTTATACAGCCTGTGGCAGATATCCGAAGGCGAGCCTGTGCCGTGGTTCACGCACAGAGTAAACCTGTCGTTTATATTGAGGGTGAGTTCATCGGGAAGATTTAGTTCCGGATAATCCATGTTGCCTTTTACCGCAGCCACAGGGGCTATCATCCCGAGTTCGAGAATGGGACCGTCTGAAACAATGTCACCCGCATGGATTATGAGGTTTACACCGTTAAAGATATCATGTATTTTTACGGGGAGGCGGGGAGCGCGTGTCGGGATATGGGTGTCGGAGATGACGCCGATGCGTTTGATATTGTTATATTGGGCCAATTTAATGTTCTACTTTTTTACGTTTTTTGTGATGTCGGACAGCAGTTTTGCAAGGTCGGCGTTTGACATACCGTCAAGTGCTGCATCAATCCGTTCCTGCCGGGGGTTTGAGGATTTTACCGGCCCGGGTTTATCCAACCCGGAAGCTTTTACATATTTGGATTGAAGCTCGCCAAGCAGGCGGAAAACAAGCTTTGCTTCGCCGGTTGTCAGGTTATTTTTGGTCTTATCAGCTATGGCCTTTATCATGTTCACGTTCTGGCGTGCCAGAACCAGGTTCCGGGAAAGTTTTCCGCCCAAAAAACGCGGGGTTTCCCCGAGGTTTATGAGCGCGTTCTGGTTCAGCATAAGAACCAGGTTGATAAAGTCCACGTTATCTTCGCCCTTGATATCAGCCATAAATCCTCCAAAAATTTATATATGCCAATTATATCATAAGTCCGGAAAAAGAAAAACAGCGATATATCCGTTTTTCAAAGTTAAGGGTTACGGCGGTATGATATTTTATGCAGACAATTCAGGCGGGTGTGTTCGTATTCATGCGTGTACCGGGAAGACCGTACATAAAAAAATAGCCGGGACTATCAGTCCCGGCTATGACGTGCAACTTCTTAAAACGGGGAGGGGTTATTCCACCTTTATCTCTTTTGACTTTTTGTTCGCTGCCTTCGCGATCTCAATCGAGAGGACACCGTTCTCCATCTTCGCCTTGATGCCCTCGGGATTGATGTCGCCGGGGAGCGCAAACTTGCGCGCAAAAGAGCCGTAGGACCTCTCGTAATAGTGGTAATGTTTCTTTTCGTCGTTCGCCTCTTTTTCGTGCTTGCGTTCGCCGCAGATACTGAGCACGCCGTCATTGAGCTCGACTTTGATGTCATCCTGTTTCATCCCGGGGAGGTCGGCTTTTACCACGTATTTGTCCTTCTCCTCCGTGATGTCAACAGCCGGGGACATCTTTTCGATGGATGACACACCACTGTCAAAATCCCTCCACAGATCCTCGAACAAATCCTGCCTTAAAACCGGTGAATCAAACCTTCCGATGAGTTTCATACCCATCACCTCCTGAAAATTTTTTTATTAACTACATGGATATATTAAGCATAAGCCGTGCCACATGAATAAACGGCAGTAAAATATGGGAAGAGGATTTACAAAGAGGAGGAATGGCTGTTTTTTTGTATCAAATCAAGACATCCGGCGGCTCAAAATAGAACACGTGTGTTGTAATCTGAAATAAAAAAGCCGCAACCTTATCATTTGAAAAGGCTGCGGCTTTATGAGAGATTTTTATAAACCTTAAAAAATCTTGAATTTTTTGAATTTTTTTACAAAGAGGTCCCAGTGCTGCTGGAAGTCCCAGTAACTCCCGCCAAATGTGGTGGTATGATCTACTATGGATTTGCGGAAATCCTCGGGCGTGCTGCCTTTGAATACCGTATAAGCGGTGCCTATGCCCTCGAGCGAATGCGCGTCAGAACCGCCGGTGACGGGGAGCTTCCAGTATGAATCATTCAGGGATTTTGCCTTGGAGCCCGTGACTTTACCGGCAATTGCGGGGTTAATCAGCTCAACTGCGTCAAAATATACGTCTTCATCCCTGTGTTCCATGACCTTTCTGAATGACCTCTCTCCGACGCTTGTTGTCAGGTAGGACAGGGGATGCGGAACAATGCATATGCCTCCCTGGCCGTGTATGCGTTTTATGGTGTCTATGAGGCCCGTGGAGCGTTTTATCCTCTCGCGCATGAAAAGTCCGATCAGGTGGCCGTTCGCGGTGGAAACCTCCTCGCCGACTATGACCTGCACGCGGTATTTTTTATCCATGGCATACTGCTGCGCCTCCACGGCGCCCTTTATCTGGTCGTGGTCAGTTACCGCCATGACGGAAAAGTCGGTTCTATGCTCCATATAGTCGACGAGCTCCGTTGGTGTCATGACAGCATCGCCCACTGAGGTGTGTATGTGGTAATCGGCCCTGGAAAATCCGTCGGGGAGTTTCGGTAACATGGTGCGGTCAGCGTGTGTCGTCATTTTACATCTCCGTGTTTGTTTTTGATATTAAAGTGCATTATTGTCCGTGGAACTGTTTTTTTGCCTTTAAATTTTACTTTTGTCTCCTGCCTCAGTTTTTTGTCCCTGTCCTGCTCCCGAAAAATGTTAATTTAGAATATTTTCCGGAACATATACCACTGTTCAGGGTTTTCCATTATAATGCGTTCCGCTTCACTCATTATAACCTGCGTCACCGTACGTACATCCCTGTCTCTGTCACCGGAAAGTTCATATTTTAAAACAGGACCGGCGTCCCCGTAAAAATTATTGCCGTTGCGTTTAGCACAGCCGACGATTATGGAGGCTCCGCTTTTGACCGCAAACCTGGCGGCAGTGGAGGCCACCCATATTTTCCTGTCAAAAAATTCCACCTCTACCGCGGATTTATCGTTGGCGGGCATGGGCCTGTCGACGAGCACGTTCAGGATGCCGCCGGAGCGCAGGCACTCGTAAGCCTGCTTCAGGTTCCTGTTGGGAAGTATGATGTTTATGCCGTATCGCGCGCGCGATTCCTGTATGAAATCCGAGTAGCCGCCCCCCAAATCGTCCGCCACCGCCCATATATCGCGTTTGCCCCTGTAATGGCCTGAAATTATGGCGCCGGCCACGTCCCAGTTGGAAAAATGAAGGGTGCAGATTATTAGCCCTTTGCCAGAGGCCAGGGCCTCATCTATCCGTTCGATATTGTGCATGGGAGGCAGGGATGAAATCCTCACCAGTTTGTGTATGTAAAGGAACTCGACGTTGAATTTTGCGTAGTTTTTGTAGTTATCGTTTACAACCGTTTCCAGTTCCTCGTTGGTCGGCGGCCGGCCGTACTTTTTCTCCAGTATCACGCGGAAATTGTTGTGGACGTTGTCCCGTTTTTCTTTCCAGAAGAAAAAGAAGCATTTGGTAATAAAATACGAGATGGAATACATCATCCCGATAGGCAGCTTGGATATGAACCATTGCGCGAATTTTAATATCCAGAGCATCACAGCCCCTTCACCCTCTTCCATGTTTTTTCGTAAAGCGCTATGTTCCTGGCGGCTATCCGCTTCCAGGTGAACCTGCGTGATTTTTTGAGGCCGGCAGATCCGAGCCTGGAACGCAATTTGTAGTCGCATATCAGTGTCTCGAGCTTTTTGGCGAGGTCATGGACGTTTTTCGGTTCGGCAAGCAGGCCGTTGGCACCATTGTCCACAACGTCACGGTAGCCGCTGATGTTAAAGGCAACTACAGGTTTACCTGCGGCCATGGCTTCGAGCAGGACTATGCCGAAAGATTCGCCGAAAAGTGCGGGTGAACAGAAAATGTCGGCCGTGGCAAAATACCGCGGCAGGATCTTTGTGGAAACAAATCCCTCAAAATGTATGCCTCTCACGCGGTGTTTGATGATGTATTTTCTGTGGTCCTTCAGCAGGGGTCCGTGGCCTACCACTATCAGCCTGATGCCGGGGTATTGTTTTTTCAGTTCCTGGTAGGCTTTTATCAGGTATATGAGGCCCTTGCGTTTCTCTATCCTTCCGGCGAAAAGTATGTTAAGTTTGCCGTCCGAGTATTTCTCGAGAGGCTTATTATTGCGCGGGGAGAACCTCTCTATATCGACGCCGTTCGGGATGACCTCCACATCATGGCCCTGAAAATACCTGTTTATGCTTGCTTTGGCGGACGGGGAGACGGCTATTTTGGCGTCCAGTCTTTTCCACAGGGGTTTTAAAAACGAACTTCCCAGCCTGTACCACGCGTTGCCTCCGAAATTAGCATGGAAAGTTGCGATGTTGACGGAATCAGAGTTGTTTATGATGGTATGGGATAAAAACGGGACAAAAGGCTCCTGCAGGTGTATGATGTCAAATTTTTCGCGCGCCAGCGCCTGTTTTACAAGGGAAGGCTTCCTCATCATTATTATCTGGCCGGTCGAACCGTTGACACTGAATGGTACGCTCTTGCCGAACCGCAAAACATCATGCTCGTCCGCGGTTTGTTCCTTTTTTGTATGACCGGTTATGACTTTTACTTTATACCCGAGTTTTTTGTACTCTTCTTTCAGGTGAAAGACGTACTCCTGGACCCCGCCGTAGAGGGGATAATAGTATGGGGTAACTATGGCAATCTTTTTAAAAATCCGTTTTGGTGCCATGTCAATCTCCGTTGAGTTCCGCTGAATATGGAAGACAGGAAAAAAAATAAAACGAAAACAAAAGATTATACTGCTTTTTAAATATATTTTCAAGTAAAGCTTACAGCGGGGTTTTTATATTATTTGTCTTTGTTTTTTCTTTCTGTTCTTCCTCCGGCACGAATACCTCCTGCAGCATGCACCACTGGTCGGGGTAGGGTTTTATGACCTGCTCCATGGCGGCCACGACCTCTTTTGTCAGCTCCTCCACGGCTTCGGGCGTACGCGGGACGGGGGGCATGTTCAGCATGTCAGGAAGGGCAAAGGTGTAGAAAACCGAATCGTCCTCTTTTTTCCTGATGACGCCGCCCACCAAAATAGGAGCTCCGGTCAGCAGGGACAGCTTTGCAGCGCCGTTTGGTATGTAGGCTTTGTGTCCGAAGAAATCCATGATGAATCCCGTCCTGTCCAGGTCGCGGTCGGACGCCAAAACCAGAGGTTCGCCGGCTCTTAAAGCCCTTATCATGGCTTTGCCGTCGGTAGACGGGATGACGTTCATCCCGAGCCTTGCGCGTGTTTCACAGAACCACCTGTACATTCCGGGCGATAGTTTCTCGACAACGATGTTTGCCTTGCCCGGGAAAATATGGGCAAAATAGGTGCCGGCCGCATCCCAGTTACCCATGTGCAGGCTGACCACGATAAAACCCCTGCCGGATTCAATCAGTGAATTCAAACGCGACAGGTGCATTTTTTCGAAATCAGCGCCGTCAAAACTTTTGATTATGGAATCACGGTCCCTGAAAAGGTCGCAGTAGTACAGCCCGTAATTGCAGTAGACCTTTTTAAGAAGGGAATCCTCCACCGGCCCGCCCGTCAGTATCTCCAGGTTTCTGCGCAGGTTTTTTTTCCTTTTGCCGCCGAGCATAAATAAAAAGATGGCCGCGGCCCTAAAAACAAAATATCCCGCTTTACGCGGGATATTTTGTATTATGAACTCTGCTATTTTCAGCAGTGCGTAAGTCAAATTCAGTATCCTTTGATGAAATCTTCCACCATCTCCCTGGCTATCGTGTCGGAGAACTGTTTGGGCGGAGTTTTCATGAAATACGCGCACGGACCCTCGAGCAGGCCGCCGATTTTGCGGTCCTTTGCTATCTTGGCACAGCGCACGGCGTCGATGATGACACCTGCCGAATTGGGGGAGTCCCATACTTCGAGTTTGCATTCGAGGTTCAGGGGTATCTCGCCGAAATTTGACCCTTCCATCCTGATGTAGCACCACTTGCGGTCTTTGAGCCACGGGATATAATCGGAGGGACCGACATGGACGTTCTCGTCCTGGTCGATGGGGTTCTGCATCTGGGACATTACAGACCCTGTTTTTGATATCTTTTTTGAGTGCAGGCGTTCGCGTTCCAACATGTTCATAAAGTCCATGTTGCCGCCGAAGTTCAGCTGGTATGTCCTGTATATAGGGCAGCCCCTGTCGCCGAACAGTTTTGTGAGGACCCTGTGCACTATGGTGGCTCCGACCTGAGATTTGATATCGTCGCCGATGAGCGGTACTCCGGCATCGCGGAACTTTTCAGACCATTCCGGCCTGGAGGCTATGAATACCGGTATGGCGTTAACGAACGCGACGCCGGCTTTTAACGCTTCGGTTGCGTAGTACTGGACCGCTTTTTCCGAGCCTACCGGCATGTAGCTGACCAGTACGTCGGCTTTTGTGGCTTTTAGGACCGCCGCCACGTTGACCGTTTTCCTGGTTGATTCCTTGATGACTGTCTTGTAATACTTGCCTATGCCGTCGAGGGCAGGGCCTTTCATGACCGTTACGCCGGTCTTTTTTACCTTTGTAATCTCGATCGTGTTGTTGGGGAAAGATTCCAGCGCTTCCTTGGCGTCCTTGCCTACCTTGTTGGCGTCAACGTCAAATGCCGCAACGAGTTCGATGTCCTTGATCCTGTAGCCGCCGAGGTTGGCATGCATTAAACCCGGGATCTTTGCCGTGTCGTTGATGTTTTTGTAGAATTCCAGTCCCTGTACGAGCGACCAGGCGCAGTTCCCCATGCCTGCAATTGCGAGTCTAATCTTTTTTTCCATAATCCTAATTCCTCCTGATAATCTGTGATTACTGGTTTTTTTTGTCCAGTTCCATGGATTTTATGTAAACAACCCACATACGCTGGACAGCCGTTATGAAGCCGAGAATGGCTATTACGGCCAATATTACAATAACCCTGTTGATAAACAACCCTATTACCAGGGCTACGATTCTTTCCGGACGGGTAAACAGGCCCTCTTCGCAGTCGATTTTCAGCCCGCCAGCCCTTGCCCTGATGTAACTGATCAGGAAAGAAAGCAGCATAACGGTATAGCTGAGTAATATCCCTGTTTTATCCGGGATCCCGGAATAGTAGACAAGCAGACCGAAGTATATGACCCCCTCGGATAGCCTGTCGAGTGTTGAATCAAGGAATCCCCCGAACCTGGACTTTAGGTCCATGAGTCTGGCAAGTGCGCCGTCGAGCATGTCAAAAATGCCCGCAATTAAGATTATAATGGCGGCAATAATGAATTTGCCGTGTATAATATAGTAAACAGAGGCGCAATTAATAAAAAAGCCAATCCATGTGACCGCGTTTGGAGTCATTCCCGTTGAATGTAAAAGAGCAATAATGGGTTTAAGTGCGTTATTACTCCATAATTTCAAGTCGTCCCTGATATCTTTATATCCCATTTTGAAAAGATAATTCTCCTAACATTAAAATCATGCAATTTCAATTTTTAAATGACCTATTTTTATACCACTTTCATGGATAGTTGTCAACGGATAATTACGCCGGCAGGCAGGCAAACGCCGGCCAAAAATGTAAAAACAGTCGATTGCAAATCCAAAGGCAGTCAGGTCCAAAATTCATGATTTATCCTTGCATTTTGCGCCTCTTAGCCTTATATTGTTTAAAGTTTTGCACGGTCACATAATACATCAAACAAAGCGGGTGCATGCAATGGAAACAACGGAACTGATATACTGGTCGCTTTTTGCGGCATTGACCATAGGAGAGATACTGGTCGTGTTCGTTTTCAAACTGCCAAAAGAAAATAAGGTGCGCGACTGGGTGGAGCCGGCATTTGAGGCCATAATAATCGCCACCATAATCAGAACGCTTTTAATACAGGCGTTTCGCATACCGACATCCTCCATGGAGGACAACCTGCTGATAGGGGACCACCTGTTAGCCAATAAGTATATTTACGGCACCACGGTCCCGTGGTCTGATGACAAACTCATGAAATTCAGCACGCCCAAACGCGGCGAGGTGGTGATATTCCGCTATCCCGAGGACCCGAGGCTCATGTTCATCAAGCGCTGCATGGGCATGCCCGGGGACACGATAGAGATGAAGGACAAGGTACTGTACATAAACGGAAAGATGATAAGCGAACCGTATGTATACCACAAGGATATGAGGGTCTTTCCGGCAAATTATACCGTGAGGGACAATTTCGGACCCGTGACCGTGCCCCCCGGCAGCTATTTCATGATGGGAGACAACAGGGATTTCTCCTCTGATTCGCGCTTTTGGGGTTTTTTACCCTACAAATACCTGCGGGGAAAAGCATGGGTGGTATATTGGCCTCCAAACCGATGGAAAGTGATAAAACATTTCAGCATAAAAGCCGATGAGGCCGACATAAAGGGAAATACGACGGGCGTTGTGGCCGCAACAACTGCGAACTAAAAGAGACAAAAGACAAGAGACAAAAGTAAGGCAAACAAGGTTTACTCTTGTCTCTTGTCTTTTGTCTCTGATTCTCTGAGGAGCCAGCTTGGACAACAATCAAAGTACTGACCAAAAACCATCACCGGCCGCCTCCGGCCTCTACGTCCACATCCCTTTCTGCCTCCAAAAATGCCCATATTGCGACTTTTCATCCTTTGATGACATCCCTTACCTGGCGGATAATTATATAGAAGCGCTGCTGCGGGAACTGCGTTATTACAAAAACAACTTTGAGTTAAATTTTGACACCCTTTTTATCGGCGGAGGGACACCGACGGCCCTTACCGAAAAACAGCTTGATTACCTCTTTTCCGGTATATACTCGATGGTGAACAGGAAAAAGATGAAAGAGATAACCGTTGAGGCCAACCCCGAGACCGTGACCGAGCGCAAGGCAAAGGTCCTGGAGGCGAACGTCAACAGGGTCAGTCTGGGATGCCAGACGTTTCACGAACACCACCTGAAAAAACTCAACAGGATACACGACGCTTCGGCCATATACGCGGCTTTTGAACTGCTGCGCAAATACGGGACAAAGAACATAAACCTGGACCTCATGTTCGGCATAGAGGGCCAGTCCACGGCAGAGGTGCTGGAAAACATAAAAAAAGCGGCGGCTTTGAACCCGGAACACATCTCATTTTATATGCTTACGGTCTATGATCATACGGAGTTCGGCAGGCTAAAGGATGAGGGTTTGCTGAAACTGCCCGAGGATGAGATAATGGAACATATGTACCTGAAAGGTGCACAGGTTCTCGAAGAGGCGGGCTATGCGCAGTACGAGATATCAAATTTTAGCAAGCCCGGCAGGCAGTGCATCCATAACCTGAACTACTGGAAACCCGGGGAGTATGTCGGCGTGGGCGCGTCGGCCGCGTCGTGTTTTGACGGCTCCAGGTACAAAAACATAGACGATGTCAGCGAATACATAAAAAGGCTCAAAACCGACAGCGACCCGGCCGAAACATCCGAAAAGATAACCCCTGAAACGGCGTTAAAGGACCATATAATGCTCCGGCTGCGGCTTGTTGCCGGCATTGACCCGCATGTGTTTCGGGACCAATTTAGCTTTGATTTTGAGTCCAAATATAGTAATATTATATCGCAGTTCACAAAACAGGGACTGGCCATAAATGACAGCAGAGGTTTTCGCCTTACAAAAAAGGGTTTTTTGCTGAGCAATGAGATAATACAATCATTTTTTTAGGCCATAGTCAGACGGTATATATATAAGGAGAGCAAATGGATATAAAGGAAACAGTAACAGCCCGGGCAAAACGCGCAAAGGCAGCATCATACGCCATGATGCGCCTGTCAACAGAGAAAAAGAACAGCGCATTAAAACATATTGCTGACGGACTGAACGCAGACAGGGAAGCCATAAAAGCTGCAAACAAGAAAGACATTGAAACCGCGGGAAAATCAGGTTTATCCGCGGCATTTATAGACAGGCTTACCATAACGGACAGGACCATGGCGTCCATGATAAAATCCCTGAACGATGTCATCTCCCTGCCGGACCCGGTAGGCGAGGTAACTTTTGAGACAGCCAGGCCTAACGGCATGAAAGTACAGAGGGTCAGAATGCCGCTGGGAGTCATAGGCATCATATTTGAATCAAGGCCCAATGTCTGCGTGGAGGCCTCATCGTTGACCCTTAAGTCCGGCAACTGCGTCATATTGCGCGGGGGTTCTGACGCCATCAATTCCAACGTGTGCATAGGCAACATCATACGCGCGGCCGTAAAAAAAGCGGGCCTGCCTGAAGGTGCAGTGGAAATCATAGAGACCACGGACAGGGAAGCGGTCAATGTGATGCTGAAACTGAAAGATTACATCGACGTTATCATACCGCGCGGCGGTAAAAGCCTCGTTGAAACCGTGGCGCAAAACTCGGCCATACCGGTCATATACCACGACGCAGGCATATGCCATACTTACGTGGACAAGGGCGCAAACCAGGTAATGGCTCTTAAAATAGTTTTGAATGCAAAGGTCCAGCGGCCCTCCACCTGCAATGCCATGGAGACGCTTTTAGTGCACGCAGAGGCCGCGGAAAAGTTTTTGCCGAAGATTGAGGAAGTATTTAGAAAAGCAGGGGTCGAGATGCGCGCGGATGTTAAGGCGATGAAATATCTGGCGTCGGCAAAGCCGGCCGGTGAGGCTGATTTTAAAACGGAATACAACGACATGATAGTAAACATAAAAGTGGTGGATTCCATAGAAGAGGCCATAGAACACATAAATACCTACGGCTCGCACCACTCGGACGCTATCGTATCAGACTCGCGTGAGGCATCGGACAGGTTCACGGCCGAGGTTGATTCCGCGGCCGTGTTCGTCAACGCCTCGACCAGGCTGCACGACGGCTACGAGTTCGGGCTCGGAGCGGAGATGGGCATATCAAACCAGAAACTTCACGTCCGCGGGCCTATGGGATTAAAAGAACTGACCTCGGAAAAGTATGTGGTGAAAGGGAACGGGCAGATACGTGAATGATAAAAATGAGTCAGCATATATATTGACGCGGTTTTATCATATATCAAAAAAGAAAAGTAAAGCGAAGGGCCGCTAAATGGCAAATAACAGTTCCCCGGAAAAAAACATAGGGCTTTTTGGCGGGACTTTCAGCCCGCCGCATCTGGGGCACCTCTCGCTGGCAAAGGACGCGCTGTCCGAGTTTAACCTCGACAGGATATTTTTTATTCCGGCATATATACCTCCGCACAAGGAACCCCGGAACGTCATGGACGCCGAGCACAGGATGGAGATGGTAAAACTGCTCATAGAGGGCGAGCCCGGACTGATACTTTCGGATTTTGAGATTAACAGGAAATCGGTCTCGTATACCATAGATACCGTCAGGCACTTTAAGAGCGGGATGCCGCAGGCAAAATTCCACTTTCTCATCGGTTCCGACGCATTTTTCCACATGGAGACGTGGAAAAATTACAACGAGCTTATCAATCTCATAGATTTCATAGTATTCCCGCGCGCCGGGTTCACAAAAGAGATGATAGCGAAAAAATACAGCGGCGCCGCGAACGTGGTGTTCTGGGCGCATACGGGGCTCATACGCATATCGTCGACCGATATCAGGTTCAGGCTAAGGAGCGGCGAGGACTGCTCGGCGGAATTGGGCTCCAGGGTCAGCGGGTATATAAACGAGAAAGGGCTTTACCGATAAAAACGGTTCCAGGTTCCAAACGGATGAAACCTATGATTCAGGAAGGTGAAATGAAAAACAGGATAAAAATACAACTGCGGGTATTCGCAGTTTTTATTTTTTTAGGTTTTGCATGCGCCGCCCGCTCGGATGATTATTCAATCATCGACAACCTTTTTTTCGAGGATTTTGAGGCGATAGGTTCCGCCCTGTCGGACGACCGGTTAAAAACAGGAATCATAACCGCTTCGCTGGCCGCCGCGACAGCTGTGGTCATGTGTAATGACGAAAATATTCGTTCGCTGGTGCGGGACAATTCCGGAAAGACAGGGGATTATATTTTTGACACAGCCAATTACCTCGGAGACCCGCTCTATATAATGGCAGCGGACACGCTTTTGTTTTTGGGCGGCGAAAAAGAGAGGCGTACCGGGCAGAAAATATTGGAAGCCATGGCCATATCCGGCCTTGTAGGTTACGCCGGCAAGGTCGTGTTTGGCAGGGAGAGGCCATCATCCGGCAACGGGCCGGATTCATACAGGTGGTTCGATTTTGCCGACAACGCCATGCCCTCGGGCCACACGTCGACGGCTTTTGCGTGGGCAACAGTTCTGGGTGACAGTTATGACATAGGATACATCACATACCCTCTGGCAGCGCTGACGGGGATAGCGAGGGTATACAAAAACGCCCATTGGCCCTCGGACGTGCTCATCGGCGCAGCGCTGGGTATTCTGACGGCAAAGGCTGTCAATTACGCGCCGGAGGATTTAACAGTGACATTTTATGACGGCAAAGCAGGGGTTTCGTACGTCTATTAGATTATAGAGGCAGAACCCGGAGTTTCCGGGAAGGTCAAAGGTGCGGCATGTTCAAAAGAATTGTTTTTTTAGTTTTGGCATTGATACCGGCAGTTATCCTGTTTGCCGAAGATATGCCAAAAGAGGATGAAAGGACCGTTATCACGGACCGGAATACGACCCTGGTCTATCCATCTTTCTGGCATACCCCTTTTGGCATACACCGCGGAACGCAGATGCACCTGAAACTGTTCCTTGGTAACAGGACGTTTTTTTCCAATCCTCAGGACCTGGCATGCACAAAACTGCTCCTGGATTACGGGAAGATAAACAAGGACAGGGACGACTGGCAGTTGACCGTCTACGGAGTCAACTCCGGGCAGGGGGAGATAATCTACAACCCGTCGATGCACACCCTTTCCAGATTCGGGTCAATAGGCAGCGGCGACGGTCAGCTAATGACTCCAAAGGGTATTGCCTGCAACGAGCAGGGGGATGTTTACGTTGTGGACACGGGCAACGACAGGATAGCGCGCTTTTATAACAACGGGAAGCGCGTCAAGTTCATACGCAACATAGGCGAAACCGGCAGCGAACCCGGGAAGTTCAACAGGCCTTCTTACATAGCACTCGATTCGGCCGGCCGCATTTACGTGACCGACACGGGCAACAACCGCATCCAGGTCTTTTCAAAATCCGGAGGTTACCTGTGCTCCATCGGCCAGGAAAAAGGCATAGTGAACCCGCAGGGCATCTGCGTATCCGACAAAGGCGAGCGCTACAGCGGCTATAAGGAGGATTATATATTCCTGATAGACGGGGTTAACAACAGGCTCCAAAAAATTGGTTTTGACGGGACCCCTGTTGCGTCCATCAGGGTGAACGAGGTGCTGGGGAAAAATATATTTCTCACCACCCTCGAGCAGGATTATTACGGCAACCTGTACATAGTCGACAACCTGAATTCGCAGGTTTATAAATTCAGTCCTGACCTGAAATTCATAGATTCGTTCGGGAAATACGGCGACGGCGACTACCAGTTCGAGACACCGACCGGCATCGCCATATACAAACACTACGGCCAGATATTCGTTTCCGACAAAAATTCCGCCCAGTATTTCTGGATAGGCTCGGACGCGAGGGCCGCGGAGACCTTGCACCTGAAAAACAACGGCAAGGACGCGCTGGAGTTCAATTTCTTTCTGACTGAAAAATCTTTTGTTACGATAAATGTGGTCGATGCCTACTCGAACACGGTGGAGGTCTGCAGGCAGGTGGGGCTGGAATGCGGGAAAAACTCGATAGACTGGGAAATCCCGGATATTTACAGGAGCGTACTGCGCAACGGCAGCACATACGACGTGCTGCTGCGGATCATGGCCACATACTCATCATACCCCCACATAGAGAAAGTGGTAAAAATGAAGGTTTTTATAGAATAACCACGGCCGGGAATATACAGGCAGATATCAAGGAGCACAGTGAAAAAGGTATTGGTAACATTATTGGTCACGGCGGCCGTATTGGCCGCACTCGTCATAGCTGCGGCCGCCAGCGTCCCGCTGTGGCTGCCGCAGGACAAACTGAAAGAGATGCTGGTGCGGCAGATAGAGGACAAAACCGGGCGCGATGCTCAGATAGCTTCCCTGGAGTTCAGCCTTTTCAAAGGGATCGAACTAAAAGGTATCAGGTTGAAGGAAGCAAAACCCGACGCCGGCCGCGATTTCATCAGGGACGACGAGGTCCTGCTCAAATACAATCTTTTTGCACTGTTCACGGGCAGGCTCGTAATACATAAGTTTGAACTTATGGCGCCTTATGTTTCGATAGTGAGGGACGGAGCAGGCGCATATAATTTTTCCGATATTGTGGAAGGCCTGAAAAAGCCGAAAAAACAGCCGGCCGCGGGTGATAAAGCAGCGAAAAAGGGTTTCATAAAGGATGTCGTAATCACTTCAATCACCGTTAAAAACGGTTTTTTTTCCTATGCCGATCATTCAAAACCAAAACCGTTATCCGTCACGATAAAGGATTTTAACCTGAACCTCGAGGACCTGATACTCTCCGCGGTGAAACCCGTCGGCCTCTACGTTTCATGCACGGCTTTATATGACGGGTATACTATTCCCGTGACCCTGCGCTCAAATGTCAGGCCGGACATGGTTAAAAAGCAGGTTATGGTTGACATAGAAAATTTCAGCGTTTTGGGGATATCCTCAAACGGAAGGGTCAAAATATCGGATTTCAGGGATATAAGCGGACGTATTTTTTCCACAGCCAATACAAAAAAGATAATCGAAATACTCCCGGAAGAGGCCGCCAAAAAGATAACGGGCCTGGACGCCGACATCGCGCTCTCCAACACGGCTGATTTCACGTATATACAAAAGAAACTGAAATTCACGGACACGCTCGCGTTTAACGGCGGAGGTATAACTTACAAGGAAAAAAGGGTGATGGAAGGCCTCACGGGCACGGTAAAGGTGGACGACAACTATAGCATGAGAGGCTCGGTCAGTATGCTGCTGGCCGGGTCGCGGGTAAAAATAAAGGCCGAAGGCACGGACATCAACAGCGTAAAAAATGGGATATACAAGTTCGACATATATTCCCCAAAATTCGCGTCCGAGTACCTACTGGCGATGTTCCCGAAAAAAAGTACGGCCACGGCAAAAACAGCCGGCACAGCGGTTGCAAAGACGGCCGGGAAAAAACAGGCAATAGCTCCCGGTGTTTATATAAACATCGAAGCCGACAGGGTGACGTTCAAGGACATAGAGTTCGGGAAGACCGTTTCAGCCATAAAGTTCGTAAAAGGGAGGCTGTATGCCGACACATCGGCCAGAGGGTATGACGGGACGCTCATTAATTATATAGAGGCGGATATAAATACGGAGAAGTACTCAACGGACGTGGCGGTGAAAAAAGTAAAAGTAAACCGTCTTATCAGCGATGCGATAGCCGTAATGCCCAAAAAATCCGCGGACAGGGACAAAAAGACCCTGCTGGACGACATGCAGGACAAAGTCTACGGCGAGTTTGACATGAAAGCTTCCTTTTCCGGCGAAGGTTTCAAAAAGATAGCGGAGACCATAAAGGGCGCCGGAAATTTCAGGGTAAGCGATGGGTATTTAAAGTCGCTCGAAACCGGGAGGGACCTGTCAAAAAAAATCGGAGCCGTGTTTCTGGAAAAAGACATACCGTTTGACGAACTCGGGGGGGATTTTACCATGGCTGCCGGAAAAATAAACGTAAAGAATTTTGTTATGCAAAACGGACCGGACGGCTCCACCGGAGACATGAAGGTAAAAGGGAACGGATGGATGACCGTGGATTCAAAACTGGATGTGAAACTCAACATTGATTTTTCCCCGAAAGTGGCGAAGCAGGTGGAGCAGGGAATAGCGGGTGCCGGGATAAAGGACGCTTCATACGCTTATGAGGAGAATGGCTGGCTGCCTTTTGACCTGCGCATATACAACACTATAAAGGACAAAAAGTACGATTACACGCAGAAGAGGCTCATCAACAACATAAAAAGGAACCTGGGTAAAAAGATCGAGAAAGAAGCCGGCAAATTCCTGGAAGAGAACGCGGGGGGTCTGATGAAGAACCTGTTCGGTAAATGATGAAAAAACACAACCTCATACTCCTTTGTGCGGCGGCAATATCGGCCCTCGTTTACGCCGGCTGTGCCTCCACGCAGGCAGTTACGCAGACAGCGGCGGTAGAAACAGTACAGGCAGAGGCTACAGCCACGCCTTTCCCTGTTATCACACCCAGGCCGCAGATAATTCATGACAGGCCCGGCGAGATAGAGATAGCCTTAACCGGCGACATCATGGTCGGCAGGAGGATTGAACCTTACATAGAAAAAGAGGGAATAGACTATCCTTTTGCAGGCGTTGCAGGGGAACTGCTGCAGAGCGACATAGTTTTCGGCAATCTGGAATCCCCGCTCGTATACGGCGACAGGATTGACGGCCTGCAGAAAAACGGCAACAAATCCATATACCTCTACGCGCAGGACAAAATGGCGCGGGGACTGCTGGAATCCGGATACAACATATTATCATTGGCGAACAACCACACGCTCGACTACGGACAGGAAGGCCTCAAACAGACCATGGAAATACTGGACGCTTTCGGCTTGAAATACACGGGCGTCTGGAAAGGGGACCAATCAAAACCCAACGAACCCTATATAATGGAGGCCAACGGCGTCAGGGTCGGGTTTTTGTGCTACTCTCGCGTCTCAAACGAAAGTTTTGCCTCGAGCAGCGACAAATGGGGGACAATGCCGGGGACGCAGAGTGTCATGATAAGGGACGTTAAGAACGCTAAAAGGAAAAAACTGGCGGATATACTCATTGTTTACATACACTGGGGTCTGGAGGGCCGTAAAGTGCAGAACAGGCAGCCCCGGATAGCCAGGGAACTCATTGATAAGGGCGCGGACCTGGTTTTTGGTTCGCATACGCACCTGTTTCAGGACATCGAAAGATTCAGGGACAGGTACATTTTTTACGGGCTCGGGAATTTTATTTTTGACATGGAACATGAATGGACAAAGACGGGCGCCATCGTGAAGATAAAGGTAAGTGACAAAAAGATAAAGGAAGCGCGTGTCATACCCCTGTACCTGCGTGAATACAGGCCGGAGATAATGACGGATAAAAAGGAGATAAGCAAATTCCTGCGCGGCATCAGGTTGAAAGACATAAAACGCGAAGAGATATACCATACGCCGACGCCTGTGCCTACCGCGACCGTGACGCCGACAGTCATGCCGACAGCCACAATGACGGCAACACCCGCGGCCGGTGTACGGGGCGGGTAATATCTTTGCCGCGTGAATTCAGGAAAAAAATAGTATATAATTATTGTAAGGAGGTCATGATGAAAAAATTTGCCGTTGTTGTTCTTTTGATCGCGTTTGCCGCCGCCGCGTCCGGCGCACAGCAAAAATGGAAAGTAAAGGAGAGAGGGATGGAAAACAACAAAACAGGGGTTGATGCCGCGCTTGCACGTCTCACATGGTTCCATCACGCTTCGTTCATGTACAAAGCCGGGGATACGGTGATATATTTTGACCCGTTCAAGCTCCCGGGGAAAAACCTGCCGGAGGCGGACATCATACTAATAACCCACGACCACTACGACCACCTGTCAAAAGCCGACATAGACCTAATAAAAAAAGATACCACGCAGGTCTATATCCCGGCGCTGTATGCCGGAAAACTGAAGGGCATGAAAGTGATTGCCGTAAAACCGGGTGATAAATTGACCGCGGGAAAGATTACCATAGAGGCTGTGCCCGCTTATAATATAGGAAAGCCATTCCACCCAAAATCAGCGGGCAACACGGGTTATGTGGTTACAACGGGGGACGGCGCGAGGATATATCACGCCGGCGACACGGATAAAATACCGGAGATGCCGGCGTTAAAGGACATAACTATCGCACTGCTGCCGTGCGGCGGGAATTTTACAATGAACGCAGAGGAGTGCGCTCAGTTGGGCGACATCATAAAACCGCAGGCGCTTGTGCCGATGCATTACGGCCTCATCGTGGGTAACAAGGGCGAGGGCGAAAAGGTAAAGGCTCTGTCGCACGTGAACGTGGTGGTTATGAAGGAATTTTCGGATAGTGGAAAATAGGTTGCCGGATAATTAATTTCGCGATAGCGAAAAGGGGAGCAGTTGAATTGTTTCCTCTCTACGGTTTTCAATTTTCCGGAGGAAAAAGGGGATGCAGTTGATGAATCTACTCTCTCCAATTTTTCCGGGAGGGGATGGAAAAATTGGTGGGCCCTGTAGGACTCGAACCTACGACCAACAGATTATGAGTCTGCTGCTCTAACCGACTGAGCTAAGGGCCCACGTTTAATGCAGGATACTATTATATTTTTTTAAGTGGTAAAGTCAAGGGTATTTTTGAAAATAGGAAGGATGGCGGGGTAAAAATGCTTACGAATGAGGAAAAAAAGGAACTTTTAGGGCTTGCCAGGACCACAATCGAGAGTTATCTTGAAAAAGGCATTATCCATAAATATATCCCTTCCGACCCGGTTCTTAATGAAAAATGCGGGGCTTTTGTGACACTGCACAAACAGGGGAACCTGCGGGGATGTATCGGACTCATAGAGGGGAACGTGCCGTTGTTTGAAACAATAATCGAGATGGCCATTGAGGCGGCCACCAACGACCCGCGCTTTGAACCCGTAAAGTTATCGGAGTTAAAGGATATAGACCTGGAGATATCGGTGCTCTTCCCTAAACGCAGGGTAAAATCGATAGACGAGATAGAACTCGGGCGTCACGGAGTCCTGGTCAGGAGAGGTTACGCGGGCGGAGTATTCCTGCCGCAGGTTGCCACAGAAACCGGCTGGTCAAAGGAAGAGTTCATGGAAAATCTGTGCAGCGGAAAAGCCGGGCTTGCCCCGGACGCATACAAGGACCCAAAGACAGAGATATACGTTTTTGAAGCGGAAGTATTCGGGGAGAAGGAACATGGGTAAAAATATGATAATAATGGCGTTGTGCGCGGTTTTTGCCGTAATGGTACCTATTTTTGCGGCGGCGAGGTTACAGGGTGCGGGGGATGTTATATGTATTATTAATGGATTTGGGGGGAGGTTACGCTGTTAAAATGGAAAATAAAGAGGTTAAATAATCAGCGGGCAGGGAATAACTGAAAAAAAACTGTGTATTGACAAATGCCGGAAAAAATACTACGACGAGGCCGGGTTCAAGGATATGGTATCAACCGGTTTCAATATGCTTGCCGCAACCGGAGGGTATTGCAACACCCTAAAATTACACACTGCCGGATTCCGGCGCGCCCGCATCAGGGACAAACGGCGAGGTCATAAAGGGCGGGGCAGGATACAACTTTTAAAAAAGCGAAGGTAACAACATGACTGTACCGGAAAAATGGCGGCAGGAGTACGAGATAAAAGTATACGAATCGGACGCGCTGGGGAGGGCAAACCTGCCCTCCCTGTGCGATTATTTCCAGGACATGGCGTGGAGGCACTACACAAACGTTGAAAAGGCGCTCGGCGCCCTGCTGGCGCCCAAACAGATATGGATGATGGTCAGGCTCGAAATCAACATAGAGCGGCTGCCTAAATGGCAGGACGTACTGGAGATAGAGACATGGTCGCGCGGCATCGAGCGCATGATGGCTTACAGGGATTTTACAATGGAAAAAAAAGACGGCACCCGTTTCGCCGCAGGCACATCCACGTGGGTAGTGATGGACACCAACACGGGCAGGATAGCCAGGCTGAACAATCTGGCACAAAAATGGCCGTCGGTGCCGGGCCGCAGTTCCATAGGAAAATCAGCCGACAAAGTGGAGGACCTGAATAATCCGGTATTTGGAAAACCGTTCGAGGTACGTTACAGCGATATGGACGTGAACCGCCACGTCAACAACGTGGAATACATAAAATGGATGTTCGACGCGCCGGGCATGGAGTTTCTGGAATCGCACACAATAAAACGCGCGGTTATCAATTTCATGGACGAGGCAAAGGCAGGGGAAGAGGTAAAGGCGGGGTTTGAAAAGGCTTCCGAAACCTCGCTCAAGTGCACGGTATTGAGGTTGAACGATGGCAGAGAGGTGAGCAGAGGGCTTTTTGAGTTCGTTTAAAAACAATTAACAATAATGGAACAACACGTTTTTATTATTCATTGTTAATTATTAATTGAATTGGAGACAAAAATGCAAATAATCGAAACCAAAGACAGAGCTCGTTTAGCCGGGTTCCTGAAGAACGATCCGTTCCTGCACCTATACGAGTTGGGCAACCTGCAGGAAAAACTTTTCAGCCATACGCGCTGGCATATGGCCGAGATGGACGGCGAGATACTGGCCGTATCCATGCAGTATTTTTCAAAGAAAAACCCCATCCTGTTCCTTCTCGAAAACAAGGAAACGCTCGCAGCCAGGACACTCATGGAGGGGATAAAGGGCGAACTGCCGTCCCAGATATACTGCCACATCTCGAAAGGGCTGGAAAAGGCGCTCGCCAACGAGTACAGGTTCAAAGAGCCTGTGGAGTACATAAAAATGCGCCTGACGGGGGACATATTGTTGAGGCCCGCGGTGAAATACGAGGATTATACATACAGGATAAACGAGAACGATTTCGAGCCCGTGAATGATTTTTTAAAATCAATCAACCCCGACGCCTTTTTTGTGCCGGCAATGTTAAAGACGGGAAAATATTTCTGTATCAGGAAGGACAACAACATAATATCCATTGCCGGGGTGCACTTTTTTGACAGGGAACAGTCAGTGGCGGCCATAGGCAACATAGCAACAATAGAATCCGAGAGGAACAAGGGGTACGCGAAATCGGTGCTGGCCAGCCTGTGCCTGGATATGTGGAACGAGGTGCAGTATATGGGCCTCAACGTCAGGGCGGACAACATAACCGCTATCAAGGCCTATGAAAAGCTCGGATTCGTGGAGCACTCGCGGCACTTTGAAATAACAGCCCAGGAGAAATGAATAATTAATAATGAATAATATTAAAACATTACTAATACCGCCACTGCTTTATGACCTTTATCCTCTGCGGAGGCCAGTAGACCACTGCCGCCCGGCCTTTCAGTTTGTCCTCGTCTATGAAACCCCAGAACCTCGAATCATACGAAAAATCCCTGTTGTCTCCCATTAAAAAAACTGAACCTGCGGGTACTGTTATGGGGCCGAAATTGTCCCGGTAGGTTAAAGACGCCGGGTATACTTTCGGGTCCTTGTGCACCACGTAGGGTTCGTTCACCCTGACGCCGTTTAGATACAGTGCCTTGTCCTTTACTTCGACTCTGTCGCCGGCCAGCGCTATGCAGCGTTTGATCCACATGGATGCAGTCTGTTTAGTCGGGTCCCTGAATATCACAACATCCCCGCGTTTTGGTTTTTTGAACGTGACCAGCCTCTTGCCGTTTATGGGGTTGCCCACACCGTAGGCGCATTTTACCGCCATGGGATGGTCTCCGATGAGCAGGGTGTCCTCCATGGATGAGGTCGGTATGGCAAAAGCCTGTATGATGAACACACGCAAAACCGTGGCTATGATTATCGCCTCAAACGCGGGCTCGACCCAGTCGCGGACAACGTGTTTTTTGTCGAGCTTGTAGACATAAACAACCAGTATCTCGCCTATGGTAAGCGCGGCGAACAGCGACCAGTATATGACCTCTGACCATTCAACGTAATTTGGGCTCATTTTTTCCCTCCGGGAGTGAACATCTCGTCGACCTTTAACCCGAAATACCCGGCTGCTTTAAAGGCCAGCTCGAGCGACGGGTCGTATTTTTCGTTCTCTATGGCTATTATGGTCTGGCGTGTGACTTTTAGAGCGTGCGCCAGCTCCTCCTGCGTGATGTTTTTTTCCGCGCGCAGAACGCGCATCCTGTTTTCCATCATCCGGCCTGGTATCTGTTGAGCCAGTAGTAGGCTATGGTGTCAACCAGGAGCATGAAGCAGACCGAGTAGGCCAGCGTATGGCCGATGACGGAGAACGACTCAGGGCCGTTCTTTGACAATAGTATCAGGAGGTTGCCGGCTATCGCGCCTAGCACGCAGAAGATGACGTAGGAGAGCTGGGACGCGCGCATGCCGATGTTTTTTAACCGTTCATCCACGATGATGACGCCTTTTAACTGCTTGCGGACCATTATGATGGAGAGTACGGCTGTTATGACCACAAGCACGGCCGCTATATAGCTGCCCGCGAGAACGGAAAATAGGACTCCGGCCGCGGCCAGGACCGTTATTATTACCTGAAAAATCTTGTATTTGGACTCGTTCATGATCGCCTCCTTTGTATATTGTTGTTAAAAGCAAGTGTAAAGTATACTTTACATTTTGTCAATAACTTTTTACATCGTCCTTTTGGTCTTTATGGACGAGTAAAAAGTTATTTTGCTGATTAATCAGTCAGTACAACGCCAAATTAGCTAAAAATAGGACGATCTTAACTAATTATGTGTTAAAATTAGTAAACTAATAAATAAAATTTTTGGAAGGGCGAAAAATTTTATGAGGGTGTGCGTTTACTGTTCGTCGTCAGATGCGTTGCCGCGCAAATATTTCAAGGCCGCGAAAGAGACCGGCAAGCTCATAGGCGGCAGAGGCCACAGCCTGGTTTACGGCGGGGGTAAGGTCGGGCTCATGGGTGAGGTCGCGAACGCGGTCATGGGAGCGGGCGGCAGGGTCACCGGGGTGATACCAACACACCTGAAAAAGATGGGCGTTGCCCATGCGGATCTGCACGAACTCATCGAGACACCTGACATGCGCAAGCGTAAAGAGAAAATGGAAAAACTGTCGGATGCGTTTATATTCCTGCCGGGAGGAATAGGCACACTCGAGGAGGCTTCGGAGATAATAACGCTCAAACAACTGCACTACCACAACAAAGCCATAGTCCTGCTGAACTCCCACGGATATTACAACCCGTTGCTGAAATTTTTCAGGGAAATGATCGGGGAAAAATTCATAAAAAAAGATTTCTATAAACTTTTTATAATAGCAAAGACCGCAAAAGAGGCGATAGAGTACATAGAGAAATATGAACCGGTGGAAACGCAGAACAAGTGGTTCTGAATTGCAAATGAGGTTTGTTTTAAAACCGTCGTTGTGTTTCCAACCCGCCCCACGCGACCGCAGGGGTCGCGGCTACAAGAGGGGGTTGTTGAACGGAAGTAAAACCGTCGTTGTAGCCGCGACCTCTATGGTCGCGCCGGGTGTGTTTGTTTGTACAACCCCAACCCGCCCCACGCGACCGCAGGGGGCGCGGCTACAAGAGGGGGTTGTTGAACGGAAGTAAAACCGTCGTTGTAGCCGCGACCTCTATGGTCGCGCCGGGGGCCTTTGCCCGTACTTCGAATTAAAAAACAGCATTTTAAATCAGGGTGGAAAAAAATATGCCGGGTATAATTTCTTGATTTTAAGAAAATATTCTTATATAATACTGATACGAGGTGAATATAATGGATAAAGTCACTGTTACGATGAAAATGAAAAGGGACCTGCATAAAGAACTAAAGGAGTACTGTGAGGAAAAAGGGTTTATGATAGGCGCTTACATGGAAAGGGCCGTTATCGAGAAACTGGAAAAGGACGAGCTTGCCGAGGACATGGCTGATTATGGAGTTTATAAAAATGACAAAAACAGGGTTGTGGTGGATTATGATACAGCCAAAAAGAAGCTCGGCCTGTAATGCCCGCCTATAGCATAGGGATATACCACAAAGCCATAAAGCAGTTCGAAAAAATCCCCAAAAATGAGCGTAAAACCATTGGCGTAAAGATTGAAGGTTTAAAAACCGTCCCGAGGCCGCCCGGCGCCATAAAGCTCGTCAATGAGGAATTATATAGGATGCGCGTTGGGAATTACAGGGTTTTGTACACTGTTGATGATCCGCTCCGGGAAGTGACCGTGATCGCCGTAAAACACAGGTCTGAAGTGTATCGGGGACTCTAAAACATACAATTCCGGCGGTGGGGAACCTTGTTCGTACAACATCTTCCGTTACGCAGGCTGAAGCCTGTGGCTACATAAAACTGAAAACCCCAACCCGCCCCACGCGACCGCAGGGGTCGCGGCTACAAGAGCGGTTTGTTGAACGGAAGTAAAACCGTCGTTGTAGCCGCGACCTCTATGGTCGCGCCGGGTGTTTTTGTTTGTACAAACCCAACCCGCCCCACGCGACCGCAGGGGGCGTGGCTACAAAATCCGTTAATGAATCGCTGCATTCTGCGATGATTATCATTCCCTGGTCCACGTTCAAACCACCAAAACCCCCGGTAGAGCCGGCACCTGTGGCCGGCTCAAAGGGCAGTTGAACAGAGAGACGGGCACGGGTCCCGTCTCTACGGTGGCTGTTAACCTCTACCATAGGGAGATGGAAGTGATGGTATGGAGGCAAGATGATTAGTTAAAACCCAAAGCCATGCCTTGAATCTTGACTTTGATGTAAAAAATATTTTAAAATCAGGCGAAAAACAGACGGTTGCGGACCATCAGTTTAACAATTAGGCGATTATTAATCGCCTCTACAGCTGAATAGAAAAGTCTCGTTCTAAAAAGTGTAATATTATACATTAATTCGTCCTAAAAAGTGTCACGAAATACATAAAATAGGTTGAAAAATGTGAAAAGAATGATATAATTCTAATACAAACTACAACCGAGGTGGTTGTTATGAAACGCTATGCAATGGAATCGCTGGTCAAATGGAAAGACAAAAAGGGCAGACTGCCTGTTATTATCAGTGGTGTCCGTCAGGTTGGCAAAACCTGGCTAATGAAGGAGTTTGGCAGGCAGTACTTTAAAAATATCGCTTATGTGAACTTTGATTCAAATCCGCGGATGAAAGGTTTGTTTGACAGTTCACTGGAACCTAAAAAATTAATACACGGCCTGCAGCTTGAAACCGGGATTAAAATAGAACCTGCCGATACACTGCTGATATTCGATGAGATACAGGAGGTGCCCCGGGCGCTGACCTCTTTGAAATACTTCAATGAGAATAATCCTGAATACTGCATAACAGCCGCCGGAAGCCTGCTCGGGGTCTCGCTTCACCAGGGGACATCTTTTCCGGTTGGTAATGCGGAATTTCTGAACCTACATCCGTTGTCATTTTTTGAATACCTCGAGGCAATGGGTGAGACAGGCATAGCGGAGGCCGTCAGGTCCGGGGATTATGAGATGGCCATGGTCTTCAGGGATAAACTGGAGGACTGGCTAAAAAAATATTATTTCACCGGTGGGATGCCGGGAGCGGCTGTGGAATTCGCGGATAGCCAGGATTATGACGCGGTCCGCGCTATACAACTGGATATCCTGAGGGCGTATGAAAATGATTTTTCCAAACATATGCCACCTGAGACCGCGGTCCGGACAAACATGTTGTGGAATTCAATGCCCGCGCAGTTGTCAAAGGAAAACCACAAATTCATATATGGTGTGATAAAGGATGGGGCGCGGGCAAGGGAGTACGAGATGTCGATAGCGT
>JAJFUW010000148.1 GCA_021372235.1 Spirochaetia bacterium | reverse complement strand
CCGGATTGGTAGTCAATCAGTTTTGCCGAATCCAGCCCCATGCGAATCTTTGTCCCGCCGTTCCATTTTATCGCGTTCATATTATAGTATGCGCCGAGTTTTGACCTCAAAGGCGGCCTCAAATCCCCAAATGTTGATATGCCATCATACTCCACTATGCAGCCGCTCTCGCCGCCTATGTACCATCTGGCTATCGTTCCTCCGGCCCATTCCACCGCCAGCACCGCATCGGTTGAATTCACAAAATATGATGATATATCTACCGTGGTGAAAGACGTCCCGTCACCTGATTTTGCCAGGTGCCTGTTCTCGCCTCCTATCACCCACTGGTTATTGGCCCACTTGATGGCCATTACGCTGTTGCCCGTGCCCCACCCCAGTGCGGACGTACGGTCAGTCATGGTTGTCCCGTCGTACCTGGCCAGGTATCCGTTCGTGCCGCCTATCAGCCAGTAACCGCCTGTTGAGTTCCAGCCTATGGACAGCACGTCCTCCGAGCCCCAACCCAGCGTGTCCCTGACGTCCGTATATGTAGTGCCGTTGTATTTGTTCAGCGAGCCGTCTATGCCGCCTATCAGCCAGTATGACCCGTTCCATGCCGCGCATTTTATGTTCAGCGCGCCGAAGTCTTTTATCGAGTTACCCAGGTTGGTGTTCACGGGCGAACTCACGCTCCCGCTCCTCTTCATCATCCTCCCGTTGCGCCCGCCTATCAGCGACGTACCGGACGATGTCGCACCTATCGCCCATACAGGGTCTGCCGTGAAATACGCCGGGTTTGTCTGCTGGTAATACGTTGCAAAGTCCGCCGTTGTCACAAGCCTCGTGCTCGACCCGTCCATCCCGCCTATCAGCCAGTATGACCCGTTCCATTTTACCGACCACACCGTAGTAAAAGAATATCCCGTACTCCTGTTCGTAAACGCAGACCCGTTGTACGTCGCCAGTTTGTCGCTGCCGCCGCCTATCAGCCACACAGACCCATTCCATTCTATCGTGTTTATGTCGTACGAGCCGTTCCATACCCCTGCCGCCGCCAGCGCACCGCTCAAGTCCGTCCACGAACTCGACCCGTCAAACTTGCATATCCTCCCGCCTGTTCCCGCTATCAGCCAGTACGACCCGTTCCACCCCAGTGCGTTTACGTTGTTCGTCCCGAAGTTCCCCTTTGCCGTATCCGAGAGGTCCGTCTTTAAACTCGTAAAATCTGTCCCGTCATATTTGTTCAGCGACGCGGACGTCCCTCCTATCAGCCAGTACGCCGGCGTCCCGCCCTTGTACCCTATCGCCCTCACGTCCCCAAATCCCGATAAATATAAAGACAAATCCGTCCACGTGGACGATCCGTCCCAGCTGTTCAGTTTTGTGCCGTCACCGCCTATGAGCCATATACTGCCGTTGGATTTTACAGAGCGGATTGTCGATGTACCCCAGTTCCGGAGTTTCAATGAAAGGTTTGTAAAATACGTCCCGTCGTACACGTTTATCTTGCCGTACTCCCCGCCAAACAGCCATTTGGACGACGACGGGTCGTAATCTATGCACGTCACTCCGCCGCCCCAGTTTATCACCCCGGTCGTCTCGGAAAACTTGTTCACCCTCGTCAGGTTAGCCCTGCCGTTCACCGTGTCCCAGTTTGCGGTCGTGTTGACCGTGTCCTTGTAGGTTTCCGTACTGAAAGTTTCCTGGAAGGTTGTGGCAAATAACGGGACACAAAGGAAATTAATCAGCATTACTGCCACACAGGATAGTCTGATAATTTCCCTTATAATAAAATTCATATCCCTTCACCCTCTTAATCTCAATCTATTATTTCAATAGTAATTTTACACTAATACGTCCTGTTTTTCAATCAATAAAATCAAAAAAAATCAAAAAAGTAATAATTTCATTTTTTACATCCTAAATTGATACGCCTATTAGAGAATTCAATCGTACACCATCCGGTAAAACGTTTTTACGTTCATACTCCATGTCGGGACCTGTTTTTTGCTTCATTTTCATTCTTTTCCGGCAACTTCCCTTTACAATCCATGTCTTTATCATTATAATGTTCACCATGGATAAAAAAAGCAGTGTTAACAGGCTCCAAATCACGCTCACATTGTTCACAATAGCTTCCGTGCTTTCCGACGGGTTCGTAAACATCTATTTATGGCGAACAAAAGGCAATTTTATGCCCATCACCACTTACATGCTGGCATGCTACCTGGTGATACCGGTGATATTTTACCTGAGCGGATATATATGCATGCGAATTGAC
Organism: Spirochaetia bacterium; assembly: GCA_021372235.1. Lineage (GTDB taxonomy): Bacteria > Oederibacteriota > PGYV01 > PGYV01 > Palsa-1178 > JAJFUW01. The sequence goes on along the minus strand of JAJFUW010000148.1, from coordinate 2,551 downwards.
AGGGTTTCGGTTTACAGGGCCGGCATATTCAGTTTCATGGCATTCTACCTCATGCCCCTTGTTTTCCGGGAAAACATCGCCGACCATGTCATCCTGTGGGGGATAATCAAGGGGGTTGCGATGGGCTTTTACTGGTTTGGCTACCATATACTGGCGTTTGACTACACCGATACGGGTACCCGTGACAGGTTTTATTCCAACGTCTCCATCATCTCCGGAGCGTGCGCGCTGGTAGGCCCGGTATTGTCCGGTTTCATAATACACCGTTTTCCGGACTACAGGGGGTATTATGTGGTCTTTGCCATATCCGCCGCACTCTACCTTGCGGCCATTGTCATGTCAGGTTCCATGAAATCCACCCCGATAAAAAAACCATACAAGATAGAGGACCTCGTCTTTACAAAAAATAAAAAATGGGGCGGGACCATGCTCGCCTATCTATTTCTCTCCGGCAAGGACACTATCGCCATGTTCCTCCCGGGCCTGCTCGTATTCAAGGCCACCGGCAGCGAACTTACCCTCGGTCAGTACGGCATGCTGATTGCCGGAGTAACGATAGCCGTCGCATGGCTGATGGGCAAACGCATAAAACCTGAAAACAGGGAAAAATTTGTCTTTACCGGCGCTGTTCTAATGCCTTTCATCACGCTCATACTGGTCCTAAAACTTGATTTCTACGGACTGCTGGCTTACGGCATACTGAACGCCATAGCGGATTACTTTATTAAAATACCAATCTCTGCCCACGCGCTCGACGTCATATCACTTGATGCCAACGCCAACGTGCGCAAGATGGAATACATAGTGGCGCGCGACATGCCCATAGCGCTGGCGAGGGTTGTCATGATGGTGGTCTTTATCCTGTTTATCCAGTATATGCCGGCGTGGGGGATCAAGGCCGTCTTCATGCTGATATCAGTCTTTCCTTTCGGGGTATGGTGGGCAATATATAAAAAAAACGCCGGGCAAAAATAAAACATTCAAAAATAAAAAAATAGGACAAGTTCCCGGCTTTTTTTATTTGCCATTTTTGACCTGTTATTAATTATCTCTTGAACTTATCTTTTATTTTTAGATTCTCCGGCGGATTTTCACCGTCCTTTGCCCTGTCCTCGTCGTCAACATCCTGTGAGTCCTCCGCAACGGCGTCATCCCTCTTTTCAACCTTCATCGGGTTTCCTTTTTTTACCTTTGCCGTCGGCACTGCCGCAAGCCGAATGTTTCTGCTTCAATTTTTTTTCACATTAAGTTTCATTGTTTTACCGGCCATTAGACGGCCTGCCCGTTGTAAAAAGTTGCACGGATAATCAACATTACCGTTATGATACCGGATATTTCAAACATCCCGTGCCGTGATGGCTTTTTTGGTAAAACAACAGCCCTGTATTAATAAAAAAGGCGCGCATTTCTGCGCGCCTTTTTGTATGTGAGCGGGAGTTGTGTTACTTTTTCTTTCCGCCCTTTGCGGCCGCTGCTTTTTCCCTGGAGTGTTCCGCTTTTCTGTCTTCTTTTGACTTCTGCCTCTCGGCCTCGAGCGCCGCAGCTTCCTGGTTGACGGCCAGCGAATCCGCGGTCATGTTCTCCGTGCCGAATTTTTTTGCCTCTTTTTTGGCCTTCGCGCCGAATGCGTCCCTTAAGTGGTACAGTTTTGCCTTTGACGAGTCGCCCTGTTTTACAACAACAACCGAATCAATCATAGGCGAATTGATCGGGAATATCCTCTCAACACCTATTCCGCCCGCTCCTATCTTCCTGACGGTTATGGAAGCCCCGAGCCCTGTGCCCCTTTTGGATATCAGAATGCCCTCAAAAGCCTGTATCCTCTCTTTTCCGCCTTCTTTAATTTTCGCATTTACCTTTAAAACGCTCCCGACAGCAAGTTTTCCTATGTCGGAGCCTTTCTTTGTGTAAGCCGTTTTTACCGCGTCCAGTATATTCTTCATTTCGACTTGCTCCTTTCATTGCTGATCTCATTCAATATTTTTTTATCTTCCGGCCCGAGTTTCCTGCCTTCCAGCAGGTCAGGCCTGTTCTTCAGCGTTTTTTTCAAAGCTTCCCTGCGCCTGTACCTTTCTATTTCTTTATGATTACCCGATAACAACTCGTCGGGCACCGCATATCCGTCATATTTACGCGGCCTCGTGTAGTGCGGGTAGTCCAGTATACCGCTCGTGAAAGACTCATTTACCGCGGAGTCGCTGTTGCCCAGCACTCCCGGAAGCAGCCGTATCACCGCTTCTATTATCACAAGCGACCCGAACTCGCCGCCCGAGAGGACATAGTCGCCTATGCACACCTCTTCGTCTATATAGTTCAGCACCCGTTCGTCGACACCTTCATACCTCCCGCACAGGAGGACAAGCCTGTCGAGTTTCGCGTACTCTTCAACTTTTTTCTGCGTCAGTTTTACGCCCGACGCGCTCAAAAGAACGTTTTTACATTTCACGCCCGGCACTTCGCTATTTACACTGAGTAGCGCCCTGTGTACCGGTTCTATCTTCATTACCATGCCTTCTTTGCCGCCAAAAGGCACGTCGTCCGCCGTGTTGTG
>JAJFUW010000142.1 GCA_021372235.1 Spirochaetia bacterium | reverse complement strand
ATAACAGGGATAAACCGCTGCCCAATCCCATAAAACTCATACTGGGCATGGAGGGTTATCTGGTCGAAAACGGTGAAAAAATAGCCGAGGACGACGGCCGCAGGGCCGAAAAATTCAAGGACGAGAAAAGATACCACATAGTAATGCTCGTAAAGAACAGGGCCGGCCTGGGCAACCTTTACCGGATGGTATCGGATTCACATATAAATTATTTCTACAAGAAGCCGCGCATTCCCAGAGAAATGCTCATGGAAAGGAGGGAAGGACTCATACTGGGCAGCGCATGCTGTCTGGGAGAGGTATTTTCCGCGGTCACGGCAAAAAAAACCGACGACGAGATAAAGGCAATAGCTTCAATGTACGATTACCTCGAAATAATGCCTGTGGAGAACAACAGGTTCATGATAAGGGAGGGCCTCGCCGCGTCAGAGGACGAAATCAGGCAGATGAACTCCCGCATAGTCAGTATAGGCGCACAGCTCGGCAAGCCGGTTGTGGCCACCGGAGACGTTCATTTCCTGAAGAAAGATGACTGTATGTACAGGGAAGTCCTGATGGCCGGCCAGGGATATGACGATGCCGACGACGGTGCGACGGACCTCTCGTTCCACACCACCGACTGGATGCTGAAGGAGTTTGAATACCTGGGCGCGGAAAAAGCCTATGAAGTTGTGGTAAAAAATCCCGCGCTTGTCGCTGCCATGGTGGAAGACAAAATAGCCCCCGTACCGGACAAACTGCATCCGCCGAGCCTGGACAATGCGGAGGAAACGGTCAGAGAATCGGCGTGGCAAAAAGCCGCAGACCTATACGGCGAGAACCTGCCCGAGTTAGTGCGGGAACGCGTGGACAGGGAATTAAAGGCCATAATAGGCAATAAATTCACGGTGCTTTACCTTATAGCAAAAAAGATGGTGGAAAAATCAAAAAGCGACGGTTATATAGTCGGTTCCAGGGGCTCGGTGGGGTCATCCATGGTTGCTTTCCTGACAGGAATCACAGAGGTCAACCCGCTGCCGGCTCATTACAGGTGCACGAAGTGTTTATGGTCGCGTTTTGAGGAAACGGACCTTGTGGGAGTCGACCTGCCGGATATGGACTGCCCGGTATGCGGGGAAAAACTCATAAAAGACGGATACAACATACCTTTTGAAACGTTCATGGGGTTCAAAGGCGACAAGGTCCCCGATATAGACCTGAACTTTTCCGGGGAGTATCAGGAAAAGATACATAAATACGTGGAGGAACTTTTTGGTTCGGACAAGGTCTTCCGTGCCGGTACCATCCTCACCGTGAATGACAAGGCCATCAGGAAAGATTTCATGACCAAGTACGAGGACAAGACCAAAAAGAAGGTAAAGGACGCGGAAAAGATACGCCTCGCGCGCGGCGCATCGGGGGTCAAGCGTTCGACCGGACAGCACGCCGGAGGGCTTATGCTCGTACCGCGGGACATGGAGATATACGATTTCACACCAATACAGCACCCGCCAAAGGAAAAAAATGTAATTACTACACATTTTGACTTCCATTATATCCACGACGCACTGGTAAAGGTCGACGCGCTGGGCCACGACCTGCCGACATCTTTTCGGTACCTGTGCGAGGAACTGCAGATGAACGTTAATGACATACCGCTGGATGACAGGGACACCATGAAGATATTCTCGGGACTGTCGTCGTTAAAACTTGACCCAAAGAATTACAATCCGCCTGTCGGGACCATAGGCATACCCGAGTACGGGACGATGTTTACCCGCGGGATGCTTGAGATGACAAAACCCAGGACATTTTCGGAACTGGTCTACATAGCAGGCCTGTCACACGGTACCAATGTCTGGCGCGGCAACGCCGAGGAACTCATAAAAAAGAAGACCGCAACCTTGAAAGAGGTAATATCGGTGCGTGACGACATCATGAACTTTTTGATATCAAAAGGGCTCCCAAAGGACGTCTCTTTTAAGATAACTGAATCGGTCAGGAAGGGCAGGGGGCTGACCCCGGAGTGGGAAACGCTTATGAAACAGCACAAGGTACCGGACTGGTACATAAATTCGTGCAGGCTCATAAAGTACATGTTCCCAAAGGCGCATGCCGTCGCATACGCGATAATGTCGGTCAGGATAGCTTACCTCAAAGTCCATAAACCGCTCTATTTTTACGCCGATTATTTTACCCGCAACAGGGAAGGGTTCCTTTACGATTTTGCCTTTTATGACGCGAAAAAAGCCATGTCAAAAAGGAAAGAGGCGGAGCAGGTCATACGCACAAAGGAAGGCAACACCCAAAAGGAAGAGGACCGGAGGGACGTGCTTGAGGCTGTCTTTGAGATGAAGGACCGGGGGTTTGATTTTTCCAATGTGGACATATACGGTTCCGACCCGGTCAGGTTCCGGGTGGAAAAGGGCTCCATAATGATGCCGCTCACCATCGTGCCGGACCTGGGGCTCAAAGTCGCGGAAGCCATTGCCCGCGAGCGGAAAAAGGCGCCTTTTAAATCAATGGAAGACATGATAAAAAGGACCAGGATAAACAAAAACGTGGCGGCGTTCCTGCATGATAACGGCATTACAACAGATATGCCGGATACAGACCAGACAAGGATACCGGGATTATAATGGTGCGCCTGAGCCAGACAACACTTTCACTGGCCCTTTTGGGCATGGTCCTGCTGGCTTCCATTGATACATTTTTCGGCCCGCTTAACGGTCCGGGTTTTACATACAAAAATATCCTCGTTTACCTGATAATCCTCTCCCTGGCGCCATACGTCATGAAAGAGACAAGGGTTGAAAAGAAAAAGGCTGTCTCAGGGATGTTCCTGGTAATGTCATTTGCGTTTATTTCGGTGAACCAGTACATTTTCTCCCTGCACAAATACGAACTCCTCCCGGCATCGGCGGCCATGCTGGCTGCCGCATTTGCCTTTATGGCGTTTTGCTGCCGAACAGCGGCGGTTGATAAAAAAAATGGTGCTGTAACCGTGAGCCCTGTCGAGTTTATGGGACTCGCGGCTGTTTTGGTGTTCGCACTGGCTGTCAGGCTTTACAGGTTTGATTCAATACCGCCGGGAATATGGTTTGACGAGGCAGTGAACGGAAATGAGACATTGCGCCTGCTGTACGGCAGCGAACCTCCGCCGGTCTTTATCGAACGCCTCACCATGATGCCGGCAATGTTTTTTTACATAACCTCGGCTTTCATGAAGTTTTTTGGCGAAAATATTTATGCCATGCGTTACGTCTCGGTCTTTGCAGGAGTGCTGTCAGTAGCGGCTTTTTATTTTTTAGCCCGCAGGGTACTGCATGACCATGCGCTGGCGCTGTGCGCCGCGTTTTTGCCGGCATCCTCC
>JAJFUW010000138.1 GCA_021372235.1 Spirochaetia bacterium | reverse complement strand
CGGTCTGAGCTCGCGTTCGGCCGGGTTGTTATCCGCGGGTATGTCGCGGGCTTTTGCCCAATGATAAAGGAATAGTTGCTTTGTCCCGCGTTTTTTTCCTCACGTCACTGACGCATTACGGCAAATATTGGAATGCCCCCGCGGAGGCCGCCTGTTATTAATCACAACCGGTTGCCGGGAGGGCCGGGTTTGTTTTATTTTAGTTATAGTTTTGATTTATGCAGCGTCAGGCTTCAGAAATTATCTCAAAAATTTTTAGACGGTCTCTTCGACCTGCGGTACTTGACCCCGCCCCGGCGCGACCTCGGGGGGGCGCGGCTACAAGGGGCGGTTTAGTTTTAAATTTTCACTTCGTACGGACTCCACGGCGGCAAATCAAAAATAGATCCGCTACCGTTTTATGAGCCCCAATACCTTTTCAACCGTCAGCGGTGAAGGATCCGCCACATCCACCGAACTCCACGCGTCCATCATGTATTTCGCGACGTACGCGTACGGCAGCCATCCGTATCCTTTCGTGCCCCAGCCCTCGCTCCAGCTGTTCTTGAACTTCACGAGTTTTGCCGCGTCGTCATACCCCACCGGGCAGATGGCGTGGCCGCCCAGGGTTTTCTCCCCTTTTTTGGGCATTGGGACCTTTCCTGTTGTGGTTTTCATCATGCCCCTGTAAACCATGACCCCTATAACGCACGGCCCTTTCTGGGCCAGCGAACTTTTGAGCTCATCCAGATCCAGTATACGCGCGTAACTTTTTACAACGTTCTTTTTTGCATCGGCGAGGATTACGCGCGAAGGAGCGTCAGGCCCGTTGCCGTCGTGGGGCTCGTACCTCCAGTACTTTTCCTGGCAGACCCCGAGATTTTTAAGCACCTTCATGGCCACACGTATCTCAGTGCCCTCCTGATCAGGGTATCCGTCCAGTTTCTTGCATTCGTTGTATAAAAAGCGGGGAGAAAGAACTTTCCCCGCTACTTGGTCCATGGTCCCGGTTGCATGGTCCAAAGTACGGCTTTTTTTTGCACCCTGGAACGCTTTTCCAGCCTTTTGGACCTTGGACCCTGGACCCTGGACCAGGTTCTCCTGGTACTCCTTCATCCCCACCGTTGCCGCAAACCCCACACATGTGCCCTCGTCCTGCTGGTCGCGCACCGGGGACATGCTGTCGGTGTAATCTATTTTTTTGGGAATTTTAACGGCAGGCAGGTAAGCCCGCATCAGCCGGTCGCGGTCGTCCCTGCGGTCTTTACGATACCCGAGCATTTTTTTGAAAGCGGAAACAGACATATTCATAAAACACCCTCCTGTTTTTTGCGGTTTATTGGATATATATCCGTCTTTTTATATCGCTAAAAATACAACTCATATATTCCGGTAGTTTTGCCGTTACAATCGGAAAATATTTTTTATAGATTTTGTTTTTACAGCCATTCCCTGCTCCCGGTTTATAACCGTACACCCGCTCATTACGTTGATTATACATTTTCCCGGGGACGGGTCAATGCAAAACAGATTGTTAGGTACGCTAAACCTCCCGCCCGGGTCTTTGCCCCGGGCCCTGAATCCGCCTTTTCCCCAGACAGCACTCGTAGAGAGGGGGCTTGTCCCCCTCTCACGCAGGCTCTTGCCCTGCGCGGTTTTGCCCTTGAGCGGCAGCAAACAGCCGCTCTATAGGGGCACTGTTGTTGCTGTTTTTTCAGCACCTTTGATTTTTCAGGTTGTTCTCTTACGCTCATTTTTTTTGCTAAATATCTTTTACTGACAATTGCTTTTGGATTAACAAACCACTCTTCGTCTTTTACTCCCCTATAAAACCACGGAACATAGCCTTTTTCTAACCACAAGTTCAATCCTTTCCGTTTATACCCGATCACATGTCCCCAATAACCTTCCTCAAAAAGTTCAATTGCCATATCTATTGAACCTGTATTTTTCCATTTCAGATTCTTCAATTTATTGACGGCATGATCTGCCGGAAACATCACCGAAACATCTGCCTCGCCCGGCCTGGCGTCGATTGTTATATTGGCCCTGCCTGTTATCTTTATCCCGTGTGCCATTGAACCAGCAAGCGGGATGATGGTATAGTGTCCCGGCTTCAGGTCAAGCAGCATAATTATACGAAATACGCCTGTTGTGCTTTTTCAGGATCGGGAGCACCACAAACGCCAGGTACCCGCCATTTTTTACCGGCATACGTTTCCATCCCCAAGCCAAAAATAAAAACCTGTTTGATCGCCTTTTATGAACGGTATCTTTTACTCGGGTTTTTGAGCACAGTAAAATTACCCGGTTCATAGCCCATGCGCGGCTCATGTGCACCGTAGATCAGCAATGCACGCCTTGTGATTTGGCGCTTAATATGACTTATATACCCTATCATGTATTATCCTCCCGGTAAAAGCCTCCGTATAAATAATACCTTCAGGTTTCCATTGAAGCATTTCAGCCCTCTAAATTGCGGTAAGAATTATCCAATAAATACTTTCCTATTGTTTCATTTTTTGTCCGTTTGGTCCGGATAAAACCATGGGACATAGCTGTTTTTAAAATAAATATTTACATTGTTATTATTATAGCCCATCACATGTCCCCAGTGCCCGCGTTCTATCATTTCAACTGTCTCCCCGATATTGTGCAAATCCGCCCAAAGCAGGTCGCGCAACCTGGCGGATACATTTTTTACCATTGTATAGGCAGTTGCCTTTTTTTCCGGTTTTCCGGGTATGATTTTTACAACACCGCGTTTTCTGAAATCCACGGCATGGCCTGCAGAACCGGCTATAAGAAATACCGTGAATCTATTTTCACGCATATCGATAACAAGTTTCATGTCCCTGTATTCTTTTATACCGGTTTTTAGTGCAGGAAATATATCCATCGCAATGAACCTGCCGTCCGGCGACCAATTTACCCGGTTTTTGCCATACCAAAACAGCATTCGCGTTCCCTCCGTTTTAAATATTATTTCAGGATTTTGCCTGTTCTTTAAGACCATCAAATTGCTTAAATCAACACACATTCGGGGCTCATAATAGCCGTATGCATAGGCGCACGATTCACCCCTTGGTGATTCCAATATTAACTTTGCTTTTGTTTCAATCAACTTGCCGGTAACAGCTTCATGCAAAATTATGCCGGACAATCCCCAATCGTTCATTTTAATCCTCCAAGATTTTTAAAAGTAATACCCGATTCTCCATATTTCCCATCTGCAATATGGAGAATCTCGCATTGTAGTATACCGCCATCGCCGAATTCGTTCTTTCCGGCTATACTCATCCTTAACTTTTTTCCCGCCGGTACTGTTACCTCGGCGACCATATCAGGTTCGTTTTTTAATGCAATGATATTTTTTAACTCCTTGGCGTTCATTTCTGAAGCATTGAAATCAACAATCCACTTTCCCTCGGGGTCCCCGCTGTATGCCCTGTAAAACTTCATCTCTTTCTCCGTGGTAAACTCATAATAACTTGTTCCTTTCATATAGGGCGCTTGATTCCCGGTATTTTCGGACAAATACCGCTTGTTCAAGCTCTCGGCATAGCCTCTTTTTATGTCACCGGAACATTCAAATTTTTCAACTGCCGACTTTAGCGCAGACCTGGCTTCCTCCGCATTTTTAACCGTATATTTCGCAAACTGCTTTTCTATCCCTTCAGCCGTTTCTCTCCATGCGGAACCGCTTCATGCCAGGACCCCCATACAGCTGATCGTCCTCTGGAATCCGGTCAGTTGCTCCCCGGTAAATGCGTCCTTGCCGGTCAGTATTTCATATAAATCGAGCGCATCCCCTGCGACAGGGATAAAACCTACACCCACCCTTGAAAGCGTTTTGAATCCATTAACAATACTTTCAAGTACTGACACATCCTGGTCGGATGGATCATTTTTCTCTATATACTCTTCCATAAAACTGCCGGGATCCACAATTATATCCCTGTTCAATCCCGCAATTACATCTTCTCTTGTTATGCCGTTTTCTTTTGCTATCCTGACAAGTTCGTCAACATAATTTATGAACCTGTCCTGTTCCATACTTTTTCCGTCCGCTTTTTACTCTGCTGCTTCTTCGGAAATTTTTAGCGCTTTCTCTACGGCAGATTTTTCAGCCGTTCCGGCTACTGCGGTACCTCTCAATGACACTATGGCTGTTTTTTAACAGCGCTTGTGCGTAAGCATTGGCCGCCCGGGCCTTGCTTATTACGGCATTCTTGTCGCCCTCCTGTTTGGGTGTGAAAATGCCTTTTTCCACTGCGGATACAGCGGATTTTCCGCCCTGTTTTATCAGGTCGCCGGCAATGGAATCCCGGGATGAAAAACAATTGGTATGAATGGAAAACGTCAGGAAAATAATAAAAAATAGAATTTTATTCATGTTCCCCCCTATATTTTAACCTGCCTTGCATCACTAAAAAACAACAGCGGCAGCCCTGCTGTTAGCCCGGGCTGCCGCCTTATCCCATATCATCTGTGACTTGCATTCCGTAAAACCCCTCTATATTGCGAGCCTGCCTGAAATGGGATATATCATTTATTCCTCAAATTATTCAGTCGTATAATACCATATCTTCAGTTTGGGCCTGTTCTCCGGCACAGCAGCACCTGAGGAATATATCTCTGCGCAGTTGGTTGTGGATTCATTGTCAACTTTTAAAATCATGCCGTAATTTGTTGACGGGCTTGTCATCCATTCCCGGACAACAACAGGGTCGAGGCCGATGGTGTAGGTCGAGTTAGGACCGAAATTATACGTCGCTGCATCAGGAGTAATTGTGTTGGAAAAAAAATCACCGCCGTTATTGTTCCAGGGAGTGCCTGTAGACGCCCAATGCCAGCTTGCTTGATTTTCTGTCCATGCCGACGCCAATTTAAGAAATTTAACATTTTCTGCGCCAGTTCCATAGTATGTACCGGCTGTCTTTAAAACAAGTTCTACTTTATCAACAATTATTTTTGAAGATGGTAATGAGGATAAATCAAATTTAATAATTGACCTGTAGCAATCAATCGCATTTTTACTTCCCACTTCCATCGGTACACTTGGGTCCACATAATAAACACTCGGATTACCTCCAACGAGCACCGCTTGTGACTGTCCTGTATAGGTGGAAGAATATACACCTTCCTGGAATATCCGAATAAAATAAAGCCCCGGGATTTCCGGACCGGCAGGTCCTGTCTCACCTGTTGCGCCCGTGGGGCCTGTGCATGAGGTTAAAAAGAGGACAACAATTGATAAAAACAATGGCGCG
>JAJFUW010000128.1 GCA_021372235.1 Spirochaetia bacterium | reverse complement strand
CATAGTAAGCGCTGTCAGGATGGGGAGACGGATATTTGACAATATCAAAAAGGCGCTCGCGTACATAGTCTCGGTCCATATACCAATCGCGGGACTGTCGCTGCTGCCCGTGCTGTTCAAATGGCCGCTGATACTAACGCCCGTACACATAGTATTCCTCGAACTTATCATCGACCCGGCATGTTCCGTGGTATTTGAGGCCGAACCCGAAGAAAAGAACGTCATGAAACATAAACCGAGGGGCATGGGGGCAAAGGTATTTGACTGGAAAAGCATGGGGCTTGCAATAATACAGGGGTGCGTGGTACTGGCGGTTATACTGGCGGTTTTTGTGATGACGGGCAAGACGACGGCGTCGGAAGGCGAGGCAAGGGCCATGGCGTTCGCGACGCTTGTCATCTCCAATTTATGCCTGATATTGACGAACCTCTCGTGGTCGCGCAGCATTATAAGCGTCATAAAAGACCCGAACAAAGCCATGTGGTGGGTAGTGGGCGGAGCTTGCGCCGTGCTCCTGGCGGTTTTGTATGTACCGCTGCTCCGGGACCTTTTCAGGTTCAACTACCTGCATCTGAACGACCTGGCTATATGCGTGGCAGCCGGCCTTTTCAGCGTGTCCTGGTTTGAATTGATAAAAGTGATATACGGAAGAAAAGCAACGTTACAAAAATAACAGCTTGTTTTCATGGCCTGGGGTGATATATGGCCCGAATCCCTGCAAAACTCCAGAAAATACTGAATTGACTTTACCGTAAAAGATATGCTAATATTAATGTATGAACGTAAAAAAAGCGGCAAACATTTTTTTCCTGCTCGTTGCAGTAGTGTTCATGCCGGCCGTATCCAACGGCTGGTACTCCCAATTATTCCCTTATAACTCCGGTTCCTATGACGAAGTGGCCGTAAATTTCAACGGAGTTGACTGGCAGCTCGACGACTATTCGTATGTAGGTTATAAACTTGGTGAAGCACCTCTGCAGACGGGCGTGCCGTGCAGCATACAGACGATAACAGGCACCGGCGACATAACTCAGGAATTACAGGACAGGATAGTATCAGTGGGTTCATCGGGCGGCGGCATTGTAAAGATTCCGGCAGGAACATACACCATAACGCAGACCTCGGCAGGCAAGCCTATCGCCATTAACTATGACAATGTATCAATCGAGGGTGCCGGACAGGGCAGGACGATAATCAACGTGCCGGCAACGCATAATTATGTGGAAATAGCCGATAAATTTGAAGGTACCTTTACATTTGAACAGGCCAACTGGGCCTGGAACAAAGGCTGGGTTGAGAACGGAACGCAGTTATCCACGGTCACTAACACAATAAACAGGGGCGCAACTTACATCACGGGGCTTCCCGGTCTCGCCTCGATCACGGTTGGCAGCTGGATAGTCATACAGCAGTATTTCTGGCAGCAGCTTGTGACCGACAATTCCGCAGGTGCCTGGATCTATGGAGACCCGGGAAACAGAGAATACTCGTTCACGTACCTGCGCAAAGTCCTGTCAAAGGATGCCTCAGGAATAACAATCGATGCGCCTATACCATATACCCTGAACCCCGCAAACAACACTATCAGGATAAAAGCCAGCGGGTCGTCCTACATGGTGGAAAATTCGGGGATATCAGGCATGACCATACAATTTGCCGACAACAACAATTCCACGGACAACTACAGACCCTCGGGCTGCGCCATATATTTCGAAGGCGCGCTGAACTGCTGGGTAAAGGACGTTTTCATATACAATTTTCCGCGCTACGGCATATGCGTGGAGTACTCGGCCAGGATATCGGTGGTTGATTCATACATCAAAAAAGCACAGGACTTTGGAGGCGGCGGCAACGGTTACGGTTTTTACACGAACTGCTCGCAGAACGTCCTTTTTAAGAACTGCACAGGTGAAGAGACAAGACACAATTTTATCGTAAGCAGGGCGTTGTCGCATTATGTAGTCATGACGCACTGCAAATCCATTGATTCACGGCAGGGCGAAGACACACATTTTGGTTTTGCCCATGCGATTCTGCGCGACGATTACTACCAGTCCAACGGCAACAACCTGAACGGTTACAATAGGGGGATTACCAGCAGCAATGCGTATGAATCTTACCTGACCGGAGCGCTTTGGAACTGCGCGGGCGACGGGTACGCGGGCATCTACTACGGCGGGACCATAAATATAACACCGGCATCATACGGCAATGCCATTGTCGTAGGCGGGACGGACAAACACATTGTGACCGACGGGACGCATTATGAGAACGACGGCTCGACATACACACCGGGCGACAATGTGGCAGCGCTGGCCGGGCTGCAGGTTGGGCCAGGGCCTGTCGGAACCAGAAAGAATGTGCTGTATGAGGGTACAGGTTTTGCCGGGCTGCAACCGCAGTCATTATACGAGGAACAGTTAAAGAACAGGGTCGGGACCGCGGCATCATGGGCAAATGTGTGTTCTGAAGCCGCGACATACACGCCGGTTCCAACGGTCACGCCGGTGCTCTCGCCCGGTATACTGGTTTACGACAGCGACCATCCGGCTTTCGGAGTGGGTCAGGGCGGGTCCGCTCCGACACCTGTTACATCGCTCACGCCCGGGAACAACCCGGATGATTTGGGACAGAACAGGACCATAAACGGGGGCGAATCAATGAGGTTTATCACCACGGGTTCCGACTGGGGCGTGGTAGCAAACCTGAGCGGGCCTGACATGCAGACCGCGGATGTGGCGGGGGTTGATTTCTGGATATATCCGATGAACGCAGGGATGAACTTCAGGATGCGTCTTTTGAACAACAACACGGCCACGGTGGGCAACTCGCTGATAGTGACCGGAGCTATGGCCGACGGGGGCGTCTTTACCGCAAACCGGTGGAACCATGTAAATATCCCGATAACTTCATTCGCTTATACAGGCGCATTTGACGGCCTTGAACTCCGCAACAACACGGCGACAGCGGGGAACACGTTCTGGCTGGATGACATTTATATCCGGCTGAACACGGTGCCGACCGCGACACTGACCCAAACCCCACCTTTGAACTCGCCGACTTTAACCTCAACGCCGACATTAACAGCCACTCCTACCCGGACACTCTCGGCCACGCCAACTACAGGAACATCCATGCTAATCGATGATGTCGAGGACGGCGATATGGCATCCAACGCACGAGGAGGCTCCTACTACATCCTTGCAGACCCGGCAACTTCGTCAGCTGTTATTACGGCCGCGTCCGATGTGCCATCGGGCGGCGGAAACTATTCCGCCATGGTAATCGGAAATGTGAACGGAGCGGCCGAAGAATGGCCTTCAATGGGAATGGGCACGAACCTGAACTCCGCTGGAACGGCAATTGACGTTTCCGCATATGGAGGCATAACCGTACAGATGAAGGGCTCCGCCGGCACGGGCGGTACGGTATTTTTCAGAATACAACTGGTATCATCCAACATAACAGATTACTCTTACTGGATATATACATGGACGCCTTCGGCATCATGGAACAGTTGTACCATTTTGTGGTCGTCATTTTCTTCGCCGGGCTGGGGGCAGGGCAACGCAGCCACGCTGGCAGAGGTTCTGGCAAATGTCAGGGCCATAAATTTCGTGGTGGTGGACGCTGCGGGTATCGCCATCAACAACACAAGCAGTCTGTGGATGTTCGACAACCTGTCGTTTATGGCGGCGCCCACGCCGACTTTCACACGCACGCAGACGCCCTTTGCCGGCACCCCGACATTTACGGCCACCATTACACCTACCACGCAGATGTGCAAAAGGCTGCTGGCCTATTATCCATACTGGGAGCCGGGTTATAAACAGGACAAACTGCCGTACAATAAACTCACGCATATCTGCCACGCCTTTGTACAGCCGCAGGCCAACGGGTCGCTTGTTGCGCCATCGGGGTTCATGGAACCGGGACTTTTGACGGGCGCCCACGCCAACGGAGTCAGGGTACTTGTATCCATAGGCGGGGCGGACGAGACCGCGAGGCAGAATTTTGTGACTATCGCCGCCTCCGAAGCCCTGCGTTCCGCTTTTGCGGACGCGGTCGAGGCGTTCTGCCGCACGAACGGTTATGACGGCGTTGACCTGGACTGGGAGTTTCCGCAGAACGCAACACAGAGGTCAAACCAGAATCTGCTGGTGCAGGCAGTGCGCACGAAATTTAATTCGTCAGCCTCACCGGCTCCTTCGTGGGAGATATCCATGGCGGTTTCGCCGGGCAACTGGTACGGCCAGTGGAACGACTATACGGTACTGAATTCATACATCAGTTTTTACAACCTCATGAACTACGATTATCACGGCAGTTGGTCCGACCACTCAGGACACAATGCACCGCTATATCAGGGAACAGACCCTTACACGGGTGAGAACGTGGATTGGTCTTCGTCATACATGACCGTGACAAGGGGAGTGCCCGCGTCCATGATAAACATGGGACTTGCATTCTATGGATACAGGTTCCCGAACTCGGAGGCTCTATATGACAACTGCGGCGGCAGTTGCGCCCCCGGGACCTCTCAGGTCAATTACCGCGTCATACCGGCCCTCATAGGCGCAGGCTGGACATACAACTATGACGCGGCCTCGCACGTGCCTTACCTGACCTATGACAGCGGGACAGGAATCATAACATATGACAATCCTGCTTCGATAGCGGAAAAGACGGGTTATGCCCTGTCATCAAAAGGTTTCGGCGGCGTATTCATGTGGGAGATAACGGGGGACTACTCGTCCGGGAGCCAGCCGCTCATGGATTCACTTTTTACGGCATATTCAGCGTTCTGCTCGGCCGCGACACCGGCGGGCACCCCTACCCGGACCCATACTCAAACACTGACGCAGACACAGACACGGTCAGCAACTCCGACCATGACACTGACGCAGGTCCCGACAGAGACTTACACTCCGACACCGTCATCACCCACATACACAGCTACTGCCACGCCATTTTTTGGTTCGTCCACGTACACACATACTGTTACTCAAACGGGGACATTACAGCCGTCAGCCACCCGGACGGGCACGCAAACCCGCACCCTGACATCCACATTTACACCGACAACGTATCCGGCAACTCCGTCGTTTACACCGACGGTTTCACTGACGGTGTCCATGACTTTTAGCGCAACCCGGACGGTGACAGCGGTATTTTCTTTTACCGCCACTTTGACACGCACATATACCCGTACAGCAACCTCTACACAAACCCCTGTCATGACCTCTGCCGATACAGCGACGGAGAGCGCCACGCAAACAATCTTCGCGACGGCAACCCCGACTGCGACCGCACAGGCAGGGGTGCCGGGAATAACCGATGTTGTACCGTACCCTAACCCGTATCTACCGGTTAACGGGCCGCTGCATATCAGGGTGCATTTGACCGTGGATGCAAAATCAACGCAGGTCGAAATATATACGCTGGCATTCAGGCTGGTGCGCAGGTATACGGACACGCAATACCGGCCGGCGGGGGACAGGGTGCTCACAATGCCTGCCGGGATTTTTGAAGGCATGGCCGGCGGCGCATACTATTGTGTTGTCGGGATGCGTGATAACAACGAATCAACTGTCAGGTCAGCCGCAAAAGAACTGATAATACTCAGGTAACTGATAACTATACTGCCGCGGGTACAATCTCCGCGGTTTTATTATGCCTATTGTCAATTGCGGTGTGATGTTATAGAATTGTTTCACAAAATGTGAGTGTGGTTAAATGAAGAAAAGGTATATATTTATCGCGCTTGTGGCCGCGGCGGGCGTCATACTTTTGCTGCTCATAAAATGCGATGCCGACAGAGCGGACCATAAAAAAAGTGCGGGTAAAAATGCCGGCATGACCGTACCGGGTGCGCCTGTAACGCAGCCCGGATACCTGCTGCATATACCGGGAAAAATGCCGGCGGTCCATGAAAAGGGACAGATTATTTGCGACCCATGGATTATAAAGGTTGATGCGAAAGGCGACTGCCGGTGGGCCAGGACATATCCCAACGGATATTTTGGCTGGGCCGAGGCTGTCCTGCCGTTAAAAAACGGCGGGTATGTAGCGGCAGTGAAATCATACACCTTTGGGGAGCAGTACGACGGCGTTTACTTCCTCACCATGGACGCCTCGGGAAACACACTCGCTGAAACGCGCCTGCAGGCGCAGGATATGCCGGAACTCAAATTCGAAGGCAGGACCGGACTTATCTCAGCCGGCAGGTCGTATTCGGAGGACCGGAGCAATTACAGCGCGTATATTGCCATCGGGAACCGGGACGGCAGTTACAAATGGATAAAAACATTCGGTACCAACCTGCTCGAATGGGGGTATATTTCGGTGATAACGGATGAAGGCGGATATGTGACGACAGTCAACGAGGACAGCCACGCAGGTATTCCGGACGAGGAGATTGTGGTGTCATTCAGGGATAACAAGGGAAATTTTATGAGCAAAAACCTCTCACCGGGCAGGGGATTTGCGGTGGCGTCGTGCGCGGACGGCAATTATGTCGTAGCGGGGCAGGCGGATGTCAACAGCTGTGACAATGCAAATGCATGCCTGATGATGGTAGACAGCGATGGTGATTTAAAATGGGAGATGTTTTATGGCAATAAAGGCTTAACCGGGTTTTACAGCGTTGAACAGCAGCCGGACGCGGGATTCATGGCATGCGGCACATCGTCTTTTGGGCAAAACGGAGGATATGACGCATACCTTGCAAAGACAGACAGGGAAGGCGCGGTCAAATGGGAAAAACATTTAGGCGGCCCGGGCGATGATACGGCTTACTTTGTCACGAGGACAGGCGACGGGGGATATATAATAGCGGGCGCCACGGCATCTTTTAAAGTGCTCCGCAAAAATGATTTTAAAAAGCAATGATATATTGTATAATTAAAAAAAATCAGGAGGTTACTGATGAAAAAGTCATTATCGGTCCTGCTTTTTTTCGCCGCTATCATGTTGTTTACTTCCTGCGCTTCCATACTGAGCACCTCAAAAGACGGAGTATTCATATCCGAAGAGTACGAGGTCCAACTCGGCCTGGCAACTGAAAAAGAGTACATGAAGGATTTTCCGCTGTATGAGGACAAAGCAGTCCAGGATTATGTCACGGCGCTCGGAACCAAACTCGCGGCGCAATCGGACAGGACCACGCTCAATTACCGGTTCAAGGTTGCTAAATCCGATACGATTAACGCCTTTGCAATACCGGGCGGGATAATATACGTGACCACCGGGATAATGAAGAACCTGACGGATGAGGCGCAGCTCGCTGCCGTACTGGGCCACGAGATTGGACACGTAGCAAAAAAACACACCGTAAAACAGTTCCAGAGGGGCCTGCTGGCAAAATTTGGAATAGAGTTCATCTCAAGTATGTTTACCAAGGACGATTCGGACGCTGAAAAAAGCACGATGATGGCACAGGCAGCCTCGGTGGGCGTGGGGTTATTAAACCTGGCCAATTCGAGGGAGAACGAATACGAAGCTGACGAACAGGGCTCGATTCTGGCGTCCAGGATAGGTCTGGACCCGAAAGCAACCATAGACGTCCAAAACCTGCTGTTAAAACTGCGCAAGACAAAACCCGGCGCACTGGAGCAGATGCTTTCCACGCACCCCATATCAGAGGAACGCATAGCGCACGCGGAGCAGTATATAAAAGAATACAGCCTCACGGGGACGTCGCGCGGAAGCAAGACGTTTGCATCCATAAAGGCGAAGATAAAATAACCCCTCCGCAATATTTATACTTTTACGTGCTGACCCGCAGGAGGTGTTGGTTTTTACAGGAGGCCGGCCGGCGGGGCAGATTGTTCTTGTGTTTAACTGCCCGGCATGCCGTTTATTTTTCTTTTCACACGCAGTGTTTTTCCTGCGTCCGTGTTTCACCTTGCGCTCGCGGGCAGGACTTGAAATAACAAACTTATGAATATAATCGGAGGTTTTTAATGCCAAAAAACAAGATAATCATGACAGTGGTTGTTGTTGTGACCGTTCCGGTTCTGGTTCTGCTCCTCGCCAAATGTTCCAAAAAACAGGTTCCTAAACCTGAACCAACTGCGGTACCCGCAGTAACGCAGGAGACTGCAAATCCTGTTACAACGCCCGCGTCTCTTGCGGCCAGTACCCGGGCAAAAAAGGCAGAGGCAAAGGACGCGGACACGTTCAATGTTAAGGACTTTGAGTTTAAAGTCTCGGAAGATAAGACCGTCTTTGAGGTCGTTAAAAAGGGCGAGGTTATCATGACAAAAGAGGCCGGCGACAAGGAGAGCTTCACGCTCTCGGGCGACAGCGTGGATAAATCCCTGCCGGAGATAGGCACGGACTTAACAGGCGACGGCAAGCCGGATATGGTTTTAAAGACACGCTCGGAAAAGGATTCCTGTTCGACAATATATTCAATATTTACCATAGAACAAGACCTCGAACTATTAGCCGAGGTAAAGGGGCTGGAAGAAGGCATAACTTTCAAGGACTTAAACGGCGACAGGTCGCAGGAACTCATAGGCCGCGACTGCACGTTTTTGGACTGGTGGGCGGCGCTCGGCGAAGCACCCGCGCCTGTAGTGGTGCTGAGCTACCTCGAAGGCTCGGGTTATGTGATGGCAGACGAACTGATGAGAGCGGACCCGCCGGACACGGCTGACCTGCAGGCAAAAGCGGATAAGGCAAAGGGAAAACCGATATCATATATATGGAAAAACATGTTGGACCTTATCTATAGCGGCAACGGCGATGACGCATGGAAGTTCTATGACATGGCAGAGTGGAACGACGATTGGGAAGTTGAGATGCAGGAGGACGAAGCCGACAGGGGCAAGGGTTCAAAAGAGGAATATCTCGAAGCTTTCAAGGAACACCTTTCGACCAGCCCTTACTGGAAAAAGATAAAGAAGATGAACGGATGGGAATTCACGGAAATGATGATGTGAGCGAAATCAGGCCTTGCCTGATGATTTCGGAGTAATACGGTTAAGTAGAACCCGCGTTGAGACAAGAAACAGGAGACCGGAATAGGGCCGGAATACCAAAATGCTTTGAGATAAATGGCGGAAACAGTAAAAAATATTGTCGTTTCGGGACAACCGACAATTATAATTTGGAGGTCTTATGAGGAAGGTAACGGTTATTATTTTACTACTGCTCATGTCATCGGGATTGAACGCCTATACCACAAAAGAAGGGTTAAAGGTTGACTACGAGAACGGTTACAGGGCCGGCTCGACAGCCTATATTTTCTGGAACACGGCCAATGTTTTTAAGAAAGGTAATGCCTCATCCGAGATAATAGCAACGCTTACGCTGGGCACTCCCGTGACTGTGGACCCCATGATGGAAGGTGAGACAGACTATACCAAACTCACGTATTACGAACAGAAAGGATATAAGGGCCCGTGGTACAAGGTCACATGGGTTGATGCAGAGGGTGTTACGGCTTCCGGTTACACCTGGGGCGGGAACCTGTCAAAAGCTGCCATCAGTTTTAACATAGACAATAACAATAAACCCGAACTCATCATGATGGGCATAACAGGGGCCGAAAGGGATGATGAAGATGGATTTACGAAAAATGCAAGGGTCAAACTGGTAAAAGACGGCAGGACGATATCGTTCACAGATTTTGATGCCCCACACACATCGGCGGATGACCCGGGAGGAAAACAGTTCCTGTTTAGCGCGGGTATGTCCATAACCAATCCCCGGGGGTTCACGCCTCCGTTCCTGCTTTTGAGGGTGAGGTTCTTTGATGTGTCGGAAGAGCAGAACTCCGGCGACGCATATTTCATAATAAAGGACGGCAAAGTGGCGTATGCGTTTACCATGGAAGAACAGTGCAGGGACGGCGTTTGCATAAAACATGATATTACTTACCCATCGGTAATCCCGGGCAGGCCGGGCTCAAAACCCAACCATCTCGTGATAGTGGAAAAATCAGCGGGCGGGCAGAAAACATACGATTACCTGTGGAAAGAAGGGAAGCTGACGCTGCAGGGGCAGTAATCAGGTTGCAGAGGGCAACAACGGTTTCATTCACCCAAAAATCACCGTAGAACGGCTGCAGGAACCTGAGCGGGTCGAAGGTTGCTGCCGCTCAAGGGCAAACCGCCTTAAAATCAACCGTACGGAACGCACATGTGCGTTCCGTACGGAGTTGTTTTGGTGAGGCAAACCGTTCTGCTGCCCAATCTCGACAGGGTTGTCCATTGATTGCGGGAACACGGCACAAAAAAATGGCATATAGAGGACGGCTCCTACGGTCAATCCCAAGTTTAAATATTATCCTAACCGTCAATTATCTATCGTAACACCTACCCCCTCGAAATAGGTTGACATTTCACCTCTGGAAATTCAATAGCAGAGGAGGTAAAAACATATGTGGTTTATGAAGAAAAAGGAAATAGAAAGTATACAAAAAGAGATAGGCCGGTAAAATCTACTCAAAAGAAGAAAAACTAAGACAATTTAAACAATTTAAACAATAAGCACGTTTATAATCATGTTCTGTAAGTGGTATGGAATTTATCCCTTTTATGCTGTCCCGTCTTCTATAGAAGCCATTTTCCGGGTATTTAACACCGTATTTACCCCCCAGGGGGAAAAAAACCTTGACTTTTACGGCAAAGGGGGTAATATGGATAGCGTTGTTTTGCTTTTTTTATTTCCGGCCGCGGAACGAAATACCGCGGGCGGGAATAACATATCCCTTTGAAACAGTTAATAATATATGATTAAAAATTGAATAATGAAGGCCAACGCCTTTTATTATTTTCATTTTAATGTATTCAAATTTCTTGGAGGTGCCTGGATGGCAAAGGATATGATCGAGATCAGATGGCACGGCCGCGGCGGCCAGGGAGCGAAAACAGCAGCCCTACTGCTCGGCGAGGCGGCTATTAATGCCGGCAAATACGTGCAGGCGTTCCCGGAATACGGCCCGGAAAGGATGGGCGCTCCTGTTGCTTCTTATGACAGGATATCGGACAAGGAGATATTCATTCACTCGCCGGTCATCGCACCGGACACGGTACTCGTACTGGACGAAACACTTATTGATTCGGTGGATGTATGCCAGGGGCTCCCGGAAGACACGGGCGTACTGGTGGTAAATACCCCTTTCAATAAGGAAGAAGTGGCTGTGCGGTTAAAATGGAAAGGCAAGAAACTATACACGATAGACGCCTCCAGGATAGCCCAGGCAAGCTTCGGCAAGCCTATACCGAATACACCGATGATAGGCGCCCTGATAGGTATAACGAATCTTATGCCCATAGATGCTTTTATCGAAGATACCAAGAAAAAACTGGAAAAGAAGTTCAAAAGCAAACCGGAAGTCATCGAGGGAAATCTCAAGGCCATAAAGACAGCGTATGAGGAGGTAAAAAAACAATGAGTTCAATGCCGAAAAAACCGGAAATAAAAACATGGAAAGACTTGAAATACGGAGGTGTCCTGGATTCCGGCACATCCGAATATTTTCACACCGGCGACTGGCGTTCAAAAGTGCCGATATGGCAGCAGAAAAACTGCATTAACTGCCTGACCTGCTGGGCCTACTGCCCGGACAATGCGGTCAAAACGCACCAGGGCGCCAAAGGCGTGGAACGCGGCGAATTTGACTACGCTTTCTGCAAGGGGTGCGGTATATGCGCCGAAGAGTGCCCGGTCAATAACAAAGTTACCAAGGAACTGGCGGCCGCAAATCCCGGGATTACTCCTTCATCGGGGCACGGAATGCCCGGTTTTGATGAGAAAGCTGCAATACTCTTTGTCGGACTTAAAGAAGCCAAAGAAAAATTCAACGTGAAGTAACGGAGGCCAAAAATAATGGAAAAAACTATTGTCGCAAAGACGGGAAACGAGGCCATGGCCGAGGCCATGCGCCAGATCAACCCCGATGTATGCGCCGCTTATCCGATATCCCCGGCAACAGAGATACTGCAGATATTCGCGGGTTTCGTTCATGACGGCAAGGTCAAGACCAACCTGATAGCTGTCGAGTCGGAGCATTCGGCAATGTCCGCCAGCATGGGGTCGGCCGCGGCCGGTGCCAGGACGATGACAGCCACCTCGTCGCAGGGGCTCATGCTCATGCACGAAGTGCTATTCATCGCGGCGGGCATGAGGCTGCCTATAGTCATGGCGGACGTGAACCGCGCGGTTTCGGCGCCGATCAACATCCACTGCGACCACTCGGACACTATGGCCCAGGTCAACAGCGGATGGATACAGATATTCTCGGAGAACTCGCAGGAAGCCTACGACACCATGATACAGGCCGTCAGGATAGCGGAGCACAAAGATGTCATGCTCCCGACGATGGTCACCACCGACGGCTTTATCATAAGCCACGGCATGGAGCGCCTCGAGATGTACCCGGACGCCGAGGTAACAAAATTTATCGGCGACTACAAAGGGCCTTACAATGTACTGGACATAAAAAACCCGATAACGGCCGGCTCAATAGTCCTGACAGATTATTACCTGGAGTTCAGGAAAGCCAACCGTGTGGCAATGGCCAACGCAAAACAGGTAATACTGGATGTGGGCAGGGAATTTGGCAAAGTGTTCGGCAGGGAATACGGGCTCATCGATACGTACAAATGCGAGGATGCGGATTTTATCGTGGTTTGTATGGGCTCGACAGCGGGTACAACCAAAAGTGTAGTTGACGAACTGCGCGCTGAGGGTGTCAAAGCGGGTCTTTTAAAGATCAGGGTCTACAGGCCGTTCCCGGCACAGGAAATCGCAGCCGCATTAGGAAAGGCAAAAGCGGTAGCCGTACTCGACAGGGCGGAAAGCCTCTCCAACCAGGCCGGACCGGTGGCCACGGAGATAAAATCAGGGCTTTTTGACGCGGGTGTCAGGGTACCGTTCGCCAGTTATATTTACGGGCTCGGCGGCAGGGAGATATTCAAGGAAGATATCAGGAAAGTATATACGGATCTGAAGAATCTGGCCGAAGGAAAGGCCGTGATAGAAACGGCCAAGTACATCGGCTTAAAAGAGTAAGGGAGGCGCGAAAATATGTCATCACCTAAACAGGCAGCGGCAACAGAAACAAAATTTACAGGCGGACACAGGGCGTGTGCCGGATGCTGATTCCCGATAGCCATAAAAGAAGTATTGTCCTCCTGCAAGGACCCGGTAGTGGTAGTAAACGCCACGGGATGTATGGAGGTTACGACGACAATTTTCCCTTTCTCTACGTGGAAGGTCCCTTTTTTACACAACGCCTTTGAGAACGCGGCGGCAACCATATCGGGAGTGGAAGGCGCTTACCAGTCGCTGAAAAAACAGGGCAAGATAGCGGAAAATATTAAGTTCGTGGCTTTTGGAGGAGACGGAGGCACGTACGACATCGGACTGCAGTCGCTCTCGGGAGCCATGGAACGCGGCCATGACATGATGTACGTCTGCTACAACAACCAGGCTTACATGAACACAGGCGTCCAGCGCTCGTCCGCAACACCGCGCGGTGCGCATACCACGACGGCGCCGGCAGGCAAGGTCATCGCCGGTAAGCAGCAGCAGGCAAAAGACCTGACTGAGATAATGGCGGCACACAGGATACCTTACGTGGCGCAGACCATTGTCGGGAACTGGCCGGATGCGACCAAAAAGTTCGAAAAGGCATTCTCGATACCGGGTCCGAAATTCGTTAATATCTACACACCCTGTATACCGGGCTGGGGGTATGACTCGACGAGCACCGTTAAAATGTCAAAAATGGCGGCTGAAACCTGCATGTGGCCGTGCTATGAGGTGGAGAACGGCAAATACAAGATTACATATAACCCGGGTGCGAACAAAAAACCCGTAACCGAGTTCCTGAAGACACAGGTAAGGTTCAAACATCTGTTAAAAGACGAAGCGGTAATCGCCGAGATTCAGAAAGCCACCGATGATAAATGGAACTGGCTGCTCATGATGGAAGCGGCAACGAACAAAGCATAGATTATTGGCTGCCGGTGTTTAAGCACAGGCCTGTAACAGGTGTTGCCCTTTTGAAATATTGTGCGGCGCGGGAGGATAAAATCCTCCCGCGCTTTTTTTGAACTGGCGGAAGACTGTCAACAGTTAATATCTCCCGGTAGAACATTTATTCAAAAAAAGCAAATATTTTCTTGACATTTTATTTCGCACAGAGTATAAGTATATGCAATTAAAGGGTTTTTTTATAGGCGGTTTTGAAAAGGCGGCAGAAACAATATGAGCATTTGGGGCCGAGAGGCCCTTTAAAAATATTTAAACTTTTCGGGGGTGCATAGAAATTGAAAAACCTGGGAAGGCATATCCTGGTTGAGTTTTACGGTTGCAATAAGGCAAAACTTGACGACCTGAAATTTGTCGAACGCGCCATGGTTGGCGCGGCGGAGTATGCAAAAGCAACCGTGGTGGACGAGGTTTTCCACAAATTCAATCCTCACGGGATATCCGGAGTAGTTGTGGTGCAGGAGTCACACCTGACCATACATACGTGGCCGGAATACGGATATGCGGCAGTTGATTTGTTTACCTGCGGTAACTCGGTGGACCCGTGGGATTCTTTTTTCTTCCTGAACAGGGAGTTTGAAGCGGAATCAAATACCACCATGGAACTAAAAAGAGGACTGCTTGACCTGCCAAATCTGAAGGTCAAAGCCACAGTCTAAAAACAAAAAATTAAGGAGAAAGTCGTGGACGCAAAGAGAAAGAAAGAACTGAAGGAAATTCTGATGGATATGAAGGCATTAAAACTGACGGAGATTAAACAGAACGCCGAGGAAAAAGAAAACGCCGATTCATATCAGCATGACGCACAGGATTTTGCGGATACGGCCACGAACGCGTACGACAAGGATATACACCTCGAACTGACGGAAAAGAACAAAAAAATGCTGATAGACATAGAGGACGCATTGAACAAGATAGAAGAGGGCAGGTTCGGCAAGTGCGAGAGGTGCGCCAGGGATATTTCAATCGAAAGGTTAAAGGTCCTTCCTTTCTCCAAACTGTGCATCAAGTGCCAGTCCGGCACTGAAAAAAAATAGGTTGCCGGGATGTTCCGCGGCTTTGTTTTTTTAACAAACAAAATAACGGAGATAAATGAGCCGAAAGAAATAATGCAGTCCATAAAGGACCCCAGGATATGCACATGGATAGACCTGGAGGACCCTTCCGAGGCTGAGATTGATTTCCTGATAGATGAGTTCAATTTTCATCCGCTTTCCATTGAGGATGCCATCCTGCCGCAGGACCACGCCAAAATAGAATCGTTTGACGAGTATATTTTTCTGACGCTGTACGCCATGAACTATATTGACGAGAGCATAAACCCGCAGGAACTAAACATATTCCTCGGGAAAAATTATGTAATTACTTTTCATGAGAACAGGCTGTCATGCATATCCAAAATGACGGCCAGGATACTGGCGCTCGCCCGCAAAGAGGATTACAACACGCGCAGTTTCAACCTGGGCAAAGGTGCTGACACGTTACTGCACGCGGTCATCGACCTTTTAATAGACGAATACTTCCCGATAACGGACAGGATAGAGGACAGGATAGCCCAGCTCGAGGACAGGATACTCGAGGAAAAAACGGAAAATATAATGGAAGACACGCTGCGCCAGAAGCGCAACATATTGATACTGCGTAAATTCATCTACCTGGAAAAACAGGTCATGGCAAAGCTCCTGAAGGGCGAGATCAAATACATAAAAGAATCAAACAAGACATATTTCCAGGATATATACGACCATATAGTCAACATGCAGGAGACACTCGAGATATTGCGCGAAGTTGTGCCGTCGCTTATCGAATCGTACCACTCCATGACATCCAAAAAATTGAACCAGCTCATACACCGCCTCACGATACTCGCGACCGTCGCGATACCCATGACTGTTGTCACGAGTTTCTACGGCATGAACCTCCAGCTGCCGGAATTCAAATGGGGAGTATGGGGATATGTCTTTATGTGGTGCATGCTGCTGGGTTCTTCCGGGCTGACATTTATCTGGCTCAAAATTAAAAAGTGGATATAGGGAGCCGGAGCGCAATCACGGCTCCCCGCCGTATACCTTAAATAATCCGATATGAAAATAACGAGCGGCATTTACAGAGGCATTATCCTGAATTCTCCGAAAGATAAAGTTGTCAGGCCGACGCTTGCTAAAACCCGGCAGGCTGTTTTTAACATGCTGCGGCCTTTCATCAATGGCGCGGTTGTGGCTGATTTTTTCGCGGGAACTGGTGCGTACGGTTTTGAGGCTTTGAGCAACGGGGCGGCCAAAGCTGTTTTTGTGGACGCGTCCAACGGCGAACTCATCAGACAGAACGCTTCAAAATTAAAACTGCCATCGGGCAGATGGGAACATATAAAGATGGATTTCAGGCAGGCTTCCGGCAAACTAAAAGGGTTAAAGGCGGGGATTTTGATAGCGGATCCGCCGTACAACCGGGGTTTCATAAACACGGTATTGAAACTTGCACGCATAAACGATATTTTGGACAGGGATGGAATAGCGGTGATGGAAATGCACCGGGATGAGAGGAAAGACCCGGCTCTGGCCGCGGAACTGGTTTACTGGAACGTACTAAAGTGGAAAAATTACGGCGAAACCGTGGTTTTGGCCCTGGATATTAAAAAACAAATTTGATTTTTTTGCCTGCGGGAGGTATCATGGTTGATATAAATGTCCTGAAAAAGTTACATTTTTTCAGTGCCTTTACTGAAGACGAACTGAAAATTTTCAGCGAAAGGCTGAACGAACAGGTATTCCAGCCCGGCGCCCCTATTTTCCATGAGAACCAGATAGGGGATGAGGCAATGTATATAGTGGCCGAAGGAGCCATAAAAATAACGAAAAAGAATAAGACCGGGGAAAAGGTCCTGGCCAACATCAAGGACGGGGATTTTTTCGGCGAGATGTCGATGCTCATGCCGGCGCCGCGTTCAGCCTCGGCTTCCGCGATAAAATTATCAAAATGTATACGTTTTTCCGACAGGGACTACAATGATTTCAAAAAAACACAGCCGGCAATCGTGATCAAACTGAACGAGGTGTTCATAAGGACGCTGATACAGCGGCTGCGCGACGCTGACAAACACCTGGTAAAAGACGGCTACGGCATAGGGGCTCTCTGACATGGGACAACTGCTGATAAAATGGGCAATCAACACAGCTGCTCTTTTGGTTGTTGTAAAAACGGTCAAGGGACTGGCAATCTCAGGACAGGGATTTGAGGGAATATGGATACTCGCGCTTGCGTCAGGAATTATAGGGCTTATAAACGCGTTCATCAGACCGGTAATTATCCTCTTGACATTGCCGCTAAATATATTATCATTTGGTTTATTCACGCTGGTAATAAACGGCGTGATTTTTTATGCCGCGGGTTTTATGGTGCGGGGGTTTGAGGTCACCAGCCTGTGGGGGGCAATAATCGGTTCTTTATTATACAGCCTGATAACGATGCTGACCGGGTTCTTCATAAGGCCGGGGAATACCAAAAAGCCGGATGACGGGATAAAGGTCGAATATAAAGTGAGAGATTGAAATTTTTAGTTCCCAAATGAATTTGGGATTGGAAAATTTCAAGTGCGAGGATGGTGAAATTGGTAGACACGCATGCTTGAGGTGCATGTGGGGAGACCCGTGCGAGTTCAAGTCTCGCTCCTCGCACCATATTTAAGCCGGCCATTAGCCGGCTTAAATATGGTGGAACAAAGGCAAATGCAAGAGATAAGTGACAAAAGTACGGCAAAATCAAAACAACAAATTCCTTTATCGCTCTGTTTTATGGTTTATTTTTGTCTCTTGTCTTTGCTCTGCGTTACTCAACTTCACCATGGAGAAAACAATGAAACGTAAAACAACAAAGAAAACCCCCGACAGGTATGTCATCGGCCTGGACCTCGGAGGCACCAATGTAATGGCCGTGCTTGTGACAACCTCCGGTAAGGTTATAGACAACCTGCATTTCCCAACAGAAGCCCCCAAAGGCCCGGATTATGTCATAGAGAACATGGCTCAAAACACCATAAAACTTGTGGAAAAGAACGGCCTGAAAATGAAAAATATATGGCGCATCGGCATCGGTTCACCCGGACCGCTTGATTCAAAAAAAGGTATCATAATGGGAGCGGTGAACCTGCCGGGATGGAAATTTGTCAGGCTAAAAGAGATGATGGAAAAACAACTGGGAACGGCTGTCGGAGTGGACAATGACGCCAACTGCGCGGCCTACGGCGAGGCGTGGCTCGGCGCTGCCAGAGGCAAGGCAAACGTCGTGGGGATAACGCTCGGGACAGGCGTGGGCGGCGGCATAATAATAGACCATAAACTGGTACGCGGGGCCAACTACAACGCAGCGGAGATAGGACATACATCGCTAAATCCTGACGGCAGGGTATGTAAATGCGGGGCAAAGGGCTGTTTTGAGCAGTATGCCTCGGCTTCGGCAATCGCGGAATCGGCAAGGGAGAGGATACGCAAAGGCACCCGCTCGATGATGACCGAGATGGTAAAAGGAGACCTCGGCAAACTGACATCAAAAGTTGTGGCTGAAGCGATGGAACAGGGTGATAAAGCCGCGAAAGAGACATGGGATGAATTCATAAAATACCTCGCCGCAGGGGTCGCAAACCAGATAAACGGCCTCAATCCCGACGTTGTTGTTATAGCCGGGGGCGTTATAAACGCCGGCGATTTGCTTTTCGTTCCGCTCAAAGAAGCTGTACGCAAGCAGACCTTTGCTTTGACCTTCGCTGCGGCAAAGATAGTGCCGGCAAAGCTGGGTGAACTGGCGGGCGCCCTGGGCGCGGCCGGTGTGGTCATAAATGAGGGCGATTTTTACGGTATGTAAATGATGATACAAAAAGCACTCGGGCTGTTCAACCGCGTCCTTGCAGCTTTCATAATATTTACGGTTCCGTTTGTTTTCTTCCAACAGTCGTTTGATCCGTTCGGCCCGGTACAATCCATGGCGGCTTATGTCTTTTTGCCCCTGCTCATATTTTCTTTCCTTGTTTCGTCCGTAATGAACGGCAGGGCGGTTCTCAAAGAAAGCAGGGTGCTTTTTCCGCTCGGGCTCTATCTGGCTGTTTCTTTCGCCTCTGTTTTTTTCTCCGTCAACATGCAGATAAGCCTGCGGTATTTCGCGGAACTTTTTACCGCGGTTACAGGGGCATATTTCATATATACGATGAGCGAAGAGGCAGATGCCCGCAGGTGGCTGGCTGTAATCATGGTATCACATACGCTCATGGCCTTTTACGGGATACTGCAGCATTTCGGGGCTGACCCGTTCTCTTGGAACACAAATTTCGCGGGCAGGCCTCTGGGGACCATCGGTAATCCCGACTTTTTTGCGGGGGAACTGCTGATATCGCTGTTTCTGCTCGCTTCATATCTTGTCTTTGGCCGCAGGTTCCGCATGCTCGCGGGTATATCCCTGGCTGCTACGCTATTATGCCTGTATTATACAAAAGTAATAGGTGCCTATGTCGGCATAGGAATCGGGGCACTGGTATTTGCAGCCATACTGATATTGAGCGGCAGGATAGACAAAAAAAAAGCGGCTATGGGTACGGCTGTACTGCTTGTTATTATTATTGCGCTCGGAGTTATATTTGCCCCGAAACTAAAGGCGCTCATCGTGGAAAAACAGCGTTCGCTGACTCACAGGATGCTTATGTGGGAATCAAGCCTGCTAATGACCAAGGACTCGCCCGTGATAGGCAAAGGGCTGGGCAGTTTCAGGCTCAATTATCCGTATTACCAGGGCATATTGCTTAACGATAACAGGAACAAAGGGTATGATTATGTGGTAACGTGGATGCCTCACCAGCAGTACCTCCATATCGCCGCCGAAACCGGCATCGCAGGGCTGGGCCTTTTTCTTGCCGCAATTTTTACCGCTTTGGCCGGGGCATTAAAGCAAACAATGGGCGGGAAAAGGTTCACGGCCGCCACTGCCGGGATTATAAGCGCACTGGCGGCCATACTCGGGGCTTCGTTCTTTAACACCTTTTACAACATCACTTCCACGACATTCCTGTTCTTCCTCTTTCTTTTCCTCATACAATCGTTTGATGACGGGCACAACGCCCGCGTATTAAAAGGTTCTGCAATCAAAGCCGCGGCAGCCGCGGCGGCTTTACTGCTGCTGGTGATGACTGTTTATAACGGCAGGTCTTTCGCGGCAAACCTCTACCTGAAAAAGGGGGATTCATACTCCAAAAAGGAACTGCTCAAAGAGGCTGTCGAATATTACGAACGGGTGATAGCGATAAAACCGGTCGAACTATGCCCGCAAACCGATGTGGCGCAATATTATTATGCTGCGGAAGCCTATAGGAAAGCCGGGGACTTAAGGACAGCCGCGAGATATTACAAAGAGGACCTCAAACTGAACCCGTATTGTCCCGAGGTAAACAATATGTACGGCGCTGTCTCGGGCCAGCTCGGAGACCTCGATGAGGCGGTCAAGAGGCTTGAGACCGCGGTGTTTGTCGCGCCTCACTACGACACAGCATATACGAACCTCACGACCGCGTATGTGGCCAAAGGCGATTTTGACGGCGCGCGCGGGGCCATAAAAAGGTATATGGACAGGAACGGGGTCAAACCGGAGTTTGAATCACTGCTGGAGGCTGTTAACGCCGCACAAAAAGCGGGGAATAGATGAAAAAAATCGTAATAGTGTTACTGTTTATACCTGTTGCAGCAATCATGTACTCCTCCGTCGGTAATAAAAAGTTCCATGACGAATCAGCGTT
The DNA here is from genome assembly GCA_021372235.1 of Spirochaetia bacterium. GTDB lineage: Bacteria > Oederibacteriota > PGYV01 > PGYV01 > Palsa-1178 > JAJFUW01. The sequence goes on along the minus strand of JAJFUW010000128.1, from coordinate 8,032 downwards.
GATTGCCGCGGAAATGAGGCGGGGAACAGAGCGCCGGAGCGGGGAGGTAATAACGGAAAACGATCTCAAAGGGTTGCCGGGACCGGCCGCAGATTTTTTCAGGTTCAGCGGGGTTGTAGGAAAAAAAAGGATCAGTTACGCCGGGATAAGCTATGAGGGCAGCTGTCTGTATAAAGAGGGTAACCCGCCGGTACCGGTGAGCGGGGAGTATTTTTTCGCCACGGTTAAGCCCGGATTTGTCAGGGATATAAAATTCAGGATTTTCCCCGGATTTTACGCCATGGCAACGGACTCGTACAGCGGCGGTAAAGGCCGGTTACTGACAGGCGGACCGGGAGGTTTTACAATTGCTGAAAGTTCCGGGCCTGAAGTGACGCATGGATTGTTCATGAGGTATCTGTCGGATGCGCTGCTGGTGCCTACGTCATTGCTGCCGTCGTCTTCGGTCAGGTGGGAAAAGAGCGCGGGAAATACAGCGAGCGTATGGCTCTCTGATTCGGGGCAGAACGGTGCCGCGATAGTAAAATTTAACAATGACGGTTCAATAGATAATGTTTTAATGCTGCGATACAGATCCGGCAATGATGGCTATAAGCTGGAGAAATGGTCGGGTAAATACGCCGATTACACCAACATAGACGGTTTCAGGGTTCCGGGCTATATGGAAACCGCCTGGATCGTGCTGGACGGCCATATGCGGGAAAAGACAGTCCCCTGCGAGAAGTTTATAATAAAACAGGCCCATTATGAATACTGACTCCCGTAACCGTTACAGCCGCATAACGGCACTGGCGGCCGTCCTGCTGGCGGTTTGTTACCTGTATATATCCACGGCTCATCCGGTATTTAAAAACAACGACTCTCCCGAGACCACGGCCGCGGCAGTTTGCCTGGGAATAGGCCATCCGCCGGGATACCCTCTGTACGCAATGCTGGGCAAGATAGCCACGCTTGTGCCTGTGGCCAATCCGGCTTTCAGGATGAACATGCTATCTGTTTTTTTATCGGTCATCACACTTGTTCTTGTATATCTGACTGCGGGCAGGCTGCTGTCAAGGCAGGAGGGAGACGCAGATTTGGGGTGGAGGACGGAGGAACTTATAAAATGGTTCACTGTCATGGTGCTGGCAACATCGTATATATTCTGGAATCAGGCCATAGAGGCAAAGGGCGGCATCTATATACTGAACCTTTTATTCACGGCTGTCGTTCTGTTTCTTTTTTTGTTACTGCAGGAAAGGTTCCATATAAAATATTTTTACATGATATCATTAATATCGGGGCTGGCCCTGGCAAACCACTGGCCCAGTTTTATCCTCATGGTGCCGGCCGCGTTATGGTTCTGTTTTGCCCGGCGGGACAGACTCAAGCCGGGCCGGTTATTTTTTATGCTGCTTTTTTTTGTGGCCGGACTTTGTGCCTACCTGTACCTGCCCATACGCGCGCGCGCCGAACCTCTGCTGAACTGGGGGGACCCTTCAAACATGGCATCCATGCTGTGGGTGATATTGAGGAAAGCGTATGCATACCCCGTAAAAGCCACACCCGAACTTTTCACCTACCAGTTGCTGGAATTCCTGAAATTTTTCCTGGTAAATTACGGGCCGCTGTTTTTGTTTGTCATAGCCGGAGCGTTTGCCATGTGGAAAAAGGACAGGAAAGCGTTCCGACTGCTGGGTTATATCGTGGTGATATTCTTTTTTATGGTGGTATTCTATAACAGAACCAGAAAAGACGTGATATGGCTCATGCACATATTCCTGATGCCGGCAGGTTATGCCATGCTGTTTTTCATAGTACCCGGTGTGCGTTTCGCGGCAGGTGCGTTAAAATCCGCATTGTACAGGAATGCCGTCATAGCGGCGGCACTGGTATTCGCAGGCACCGCCTGTTTTATTAATTTTAGGACAAACAACAACAGCAGGGATTTTGTTTCCTATGATTACGGCCGTAACATACTGCGGACACTGCCGCAGGGAGCCCTGTATATGGCCTCGGGCGATTACAACGCCATGCCTGTTTATTACGCACAGGAGATTGAAAAGTTGAGGCGCGATGTAAAATTCGCAACGGATTCATTCCTGATATTCAAATGGGGCATAGACGACCTGTACAGGCGTACCGGGGAAGCCATATCAATGACCCCTTATGAAAGAGAAAATAATATACGGAATCTCATAGACCACTACGCTGATACCTCGCCCATTTTCAGAAATTACTACTGGGAACAGCCTGTTGCGCTGGACCCTGAAAAATATATCGAACAGCAGGAAGGGCTTTTAATGAAGATTAACCGTTCGCGGCAGAGGATAAACTCCGCGGTTTTTGACCAGTACGTCTATCGCGGCATTTTCGGAGGCACATCGCCGAACAGCCCGTCCAACGTGGCACTGGTTACCTGGTATCCGGCCTGCATGGTAAACGCGGCGAACGCGTTGATGGAAGACGACAGGGTGTCCGAAGCGCTGGCCCTATATATGCGCGCACTTACTTTTTCAGTGCCAAAACCTGAGGGAAATATATGCTATAACGTTTCGCTGGCTTACAGGCGTTTGAACGACAGCTACAATGAATTGGTTTACCTGGAAAAGGCCGCATCGCTCAAAACAACAATACCGTTTGTCTATGAGAGGCTTGGAGTCGTCTATTACGGCCTGGGGCTGATAGACTGGGCGGAGGAAATGCTAAAAAGGGCGGTGGATATGGGCCAAGGCGGAGTTGCCGGTAAAGGTCTCGAAATCATTTCCAAAATCAGCCCGACCGATAGGAATGAACTGGCTTTGATCAAGGGCAGTGAAAATCTCATGGCCGGCAACATACAACTTGCGCATAAGTCGTATGATTTTATACTTGAAAAAGGTTATAAACGTGATATAATACTAAAAAATTTAGGAGTGTATCATTTTAAAACAGGAGACCCCCAAAAAGCTCTGGATTATTTTTTGCGGTCTGAAAATGAAACACAGGACCCCGGAACCGAAATTTATATAATCTACGCTTACGATAAGCTCGGTGAAAAGGATAAGGCCCGCGAAACAGCTGTTAAGTCCGCGCGTAAATACCCGCAGGATAAAACGCTGGCAGAATTGGCCGGGTATTTGAGCGGGAATGGTGGCTACGATGGCAAAGATACTGGTGGCGCTGACAGACAGAGATGACGCGATTAAAATAGGCAACTACCTCGAAGACAGGGGCGAGACCCCATATATCGTAACGGACTCCTCCTCATTGCTTGAAAAGGTTTCACGCGGGGATTTTTCCGTTCTGATTCTGGATACCGATATAATACCCGAACTTGAACTTAACATCGTAAAATTCATCAAGGAACGAAACACCGCGTTAAAGGTTGTCCTCGTGACTTCCAGGGAAAAAATGGATACAGCCATAGACCTTGCGCGTAAAGACAGTTTTGTGTACATGGCAAAACCCGTAAACCTTCACGAACTGGGTTTTTTCCTGGATAAACTCCTGCGCGGCCCCGGCAGGGAGGAGGCGCGGGACCTGCCCGACGATTATTTTGCATCCAGGTTTGTGGGCCGCAGTGAAAAAATCCGGAAGGTGATGTTGCTGGCGCAAAAAGTTGCGAAAAGCGAATCATCGATATTGATAACGGGCGAGACAGGCACGGGCAAGGAACTCATATCCAGGGCCATACATGAACTGTCATCCAGGGCTAATGCGCCTTTTATCGCGGTAAATTGCGCGGCAATACCGGACAACCTGCTCGAATCGGAACTGTTTGGTTACAAAAAAGGCGCTTTTACGGGAGCATCGGCTGACAAAAAGGGGCTCATAGAACTGGCGGACACGGGAACTCTTTTCCTCGACGAGATAGGTGACCTGTCCCTGCACCTGCAGTCAAAACTGCTGCGGGTGCTCGAATACAAGGAACTTCGGCGGCTCGGCGATGAGGCGATGCGCAAGGTCAATATCAGGATACTCGCCGCCACAAACCAGGATATACCGGCGCTCATCAGGGAAAAAAAATTTAGGGAAGACCTCTTTTTCAGGCTCAACGTTATCAACATACACATACCGCCGCTGCGTGAGAGGAAAGAGGACATACCTTTTTTAATCAGGTTTTTCATAGAAAAATACAACAAACAGGGCGGACGTAATATCGTCGGCATAGACGCCAAGGCCAGGGCCATCCTGATGCAGTATGATTATCCCGGGAATGTCAGGGAGATAGACAACGTCATCCAGCATGCATTTGCACTCTCTTCCGGCGACATAATAGGGGTCGATGATCTTCCGGTGCATATGCACAATATAAGTCCCTATTTCAGTCTCGAAGCCCACGCCGAGGGCTCAGGACAGGCCATGAAATTAAAACCCGGAGCGGACCCGGACCTCATACTGACCGAGGTGGAAAAGAGGACTATATTAAAAGCGTTCGCAAGGTACCCGCAGAACCATACAAAAACAGCCAGGGCGCTGGGCATATCGCGTTCCACGCTGTGGAGAAAGATGAAGGAATACGGGATACAGGCGGACCCCGGGACACAACAGAAGGAAATGCCGGCAGAAACAAAAAAAGAAAAACAACAACCATTAAAAAAATAAAAAAGCGCGGCGTAAACCGCGCTTTTTTATTTTAATGCATTAATTAAATGTTTGTTTAGAAATCGGCTCCGAAGGACATTTTGATGACATTGCCGAGATTGCCGCAGGGCTCATATGCTACGTCGACCTTGTATAATTTATTCACTACTATGCCGGCGCCAAAAGTGAAGCCCCTGAAGCCGTCATCGGCCAGCATGTCATCCGTTGCCCATCCGGCTCTTAAAACCGCTATGTAGGGCGTCACCACTTCGATGCCTATCCTGTGTACTGCGGTGTTGCGCAGTTTGCCGACGGCGTCATATTCAACGTTAAAGCCCCATGCGTCCAGGTTAAAGGCGTATGCCGCCCCGAAAGAAACCTCCCTGGGAATGGCAAAACCGGATAGCATCCCGCCGAAATTTTTTGCCAGCAGGTTGAACGAGAGGCCATTTAAGGGCTGGAAGAAATAGCGGAACCCGAAGTCGAAAGCCACGGCCTGTTCCATGTTCCCGTCTATGACGTCCATTATATGCTTCAGGGTTATTCCAAAATCAATGTCCCTGTCCATGGTGTTGGCATAGGTCAGGCTTGTAATAAGCGCGTAGGAGTAGAATTCCGTTCCCAGATTAACGGGAAGCCCGTTGTCTTCATCGTACCTGTCCATGGAGCCGGAATTGAAGTAGTTGACTCCGAGCCCAAAGACACCTATGTTCTTGAAACTTTTCCCTATACTTATCGTTTCTACCATCATGTCCATGAGCCATTGGTTGTTTGAAAAGTACATGTTCCATTCATTCTCTTTTTTCTGCATGCCGGCCAGGCCTGCCGGGTTCCAAAAAACTGCCACTGAATCGGCTGCGGTGCCCAGATAGGCGTTTGCCATGCCCGAGGCTGCAGCGCCGGCGCCTATGTCCATGTATTTTGCAGCGATGGAAGCGGACTCGTCCGCAACATCAGTCGTGTCCGCGGCCGTGAGGCCGGAACAGAAGCAGATTAATACGAGCGTGAGCGTGAATAGTTTTTTCATGTTTGGCCCCCTTATTTAATTATTGCAAACTTGAATTTTTCGGACAGAACTTCGCTTCCGTCCGTGTAACGTATCCTGACCCTGTAAAAATAGATTCCTCTGGCATAGTCGTGGATGTTCACCTCTGTATATCCGTTGGGGGAGTCGTCATAGACCCTCCCGGCTTCATCGCCGTTGGCCGCGTTGATGATTATAATGACCCTTTGCGCAACAGCGGGGGATTCTTTCAGCGGGTACGCAATGAACAGTTTGTCCGTATACGCGGCCGGGTTGGGATAGGCAATAATCTTGGGCTGGGGCGTTGGGGTCACGGTAAATGTAGGTGTTATGGTGAATGTTTCCGTGATGGTACTCGTCTCAGTAAAGGTCGGCGAGACCGTTTCTGTCAGTGATTCGGTCGCTGTTTCTGTTATCGTGGGTGTTGGTGTGTCTGTGGCCGTGTCAGCGAACGCTGTTAATGACAAAACCAGCAAAAATGGAACAATAAAAAACAGTTTTTTCATCTTTTCCTCCTGTAAAATATGAATTTCCCGTGAAATCCTTAATAGTTTACCGTATAGGGTGGATAAGTCAAGAGGAAACAGGCGGTTCCATGGCGGTTATCGCGTATGGCCGGAACTTTTCATACGTATAAGTTTCACCATATAACACGGCAGTTTTACCATTTACAGGAACATTGAAAGATGTTTTAATCATTGCTATAATCAGGGCATCAGATAAAGTGTCCCGTAAAACAAAAATAAGGAGTTGTATCATGGCGGAAATATCGGACGACGGGCACAGGAAAATACTGAGGAGGATAGCAAAAAGGGTAATGCTGGAGCGGTCAATGGCCGTTGATTTCCCGGATGAAGTTTACGCTGAAATAAAAAGCGCCGCGGAAACCTCTGTTACCGCAGACAATGCAGTCAAAGACATGACCGGGATTTTATGGTATTCAATAGACAACGACGATTCGGAGGACCTGGACCAGCTGACCGCGGCGGAATCCATACCCGGGGATAAAATACGGGTCTATGTCGCTGTCGCGGATGTTGATTCCATGGTACACAGCGGATCCGTCACTGACACGCATGCGGGGCAAAACACGCTTTCGGTCTACACGCCGGCGCGGGTATTTCCCATGCTTCCCGAGCAGTTGTCAACGGGGGCTACTTCTTTGAAATACGGCGCTGTAAGGCGGGCCATTATAATAGAAATGACGGTGGAAAAAGACGGGAACGTGTCCGCGTCCGGCATCTATCCGGGGCTGGTAAAGAACAAGGCAAAACTCGCATACAACAGCGTCGCAGCGTGGCTCGACAACACCGGGCCCGAACCGGAACAGATGCGCTCCATGGAAGGGCTTGCCGGGAATATACGGCTGCAGGAAGATGCTGCCGCGAGGCTGCGACTTTTGAGATACAAAAACGGGGCGCTGAGTTTTGAGTCCTCTGAAACGCATGTTGTATTTCTTGACGGGCATATAAAAGGCCTGGAGGCCGATAAACATAACAGGGCAAAGGTAATAATAGAGGATTTTATGATAGCCGCAAACGGAGCGACAGCGCGTTTTCTGGAATCCCGGGGGGTTTCATCCATCAGGCGCGTCGTGCATACGCCCAAAAGATGGGACAGGATAGTGGAACTGGCCAAAGAAAAGGGATATCAGCTGCCGGCTGCGGCTGACCCGAAATCCCTGGAGGGTTTTCTTTCATGGACAAAGGAAAGGGATAACGAACATTTCCAGGACATATCAATCAGCGTCATAAAACTGCTTGGGCCGGGAGAGTACTGCCTGGAAACGCCGGGCGCCTCGTCTGAAGGGCACTTTGGGCTGGCGGTCAAGGATTATACGCACTCGACGGCTCCCAACAGGCGTTACGCGGACCTGATAACCCAGAGGCTGCTAAAGGCAGCGTTCAACGGCGACTCCCCGCCGTATTCGGATGAGGAACTCGACGTGCTGGCAAAACACTGCACGCAAAAAGAGAACGACGCAAAAAAAATCGAAAGGCAGCTGGGCAAATCGGCCGCAGCGCTGCTTTTGGGTGATATGATAGGGCAGGAGTTTGACGCGATGGTGACAGGCGCTTCGGAAAAGGGGACATGGGTCAGGATATTTAACCCGCCGGTCGAGGGAAGATTGAACGGGTATGTCAGCCGGCCGGATGTAGGGCATAAACTCAGGGTAAAACTTATTAGCGCGGATGTCGAGAGAGGCTATATAGATTTTAATTCAATATAGGCGGCCGCTGCAGCCTGCATGTCGTTAAAGATTTTTAGGCCCGTTACCTCATAATGGCAATCTTGCCCTGTTTTTTCCCGCCGGAAGGTTCCGTTACCAGATAGATATACACACCTGAACCCAGCCTTTTATCCATCCTTTGCGCCCGCAGGTCCAGAAAAAATTCGCCGGAAGAAGCGTGGCCCGAATATTTATAAACTTGTTCTCCTTTTAAGTTAAAAAGCTGCAGACAA
>JAJFUW010000061.1 GCA_021372235.1 Spirochaetia bacterium | reverse complement strand
GCCCGGGGTCTTAGCATTCATAGTTGACTTCTCCAACGGCGCCATATACCTGCCAAGAGGGATGGGCAGTCTTGAGATAAAAGACATGAAAAAGGTATCCTTTGACGCGGATAACCGCGATATGAAGGAAATAGAGAAAATAGTGCGGAAGGAAATCGGCCTTGACGTGGTTATCAACAGGCCCGGCGTTAAAATATATTCCTTTACTTCATTAAAAGAACTGAAGGCGCACGCTTCATTATATTTACAGGATAAAGATTTAGTGGCGGGATGCAGGTAATAGTCCTAAAGCAAGGCGTTTTAAGTTTGGGATGAGGAAAATCAACCTTATTCTTAATATTAACTTTAATCCGTATCGCGAATTCCGCGTGCCTTGGCACGCGGATGAAGCGTACACTTGACAGGCCATCAGAACACGCGAATTGAATTTTGCGTGGTCTGATGGCAACCTACGTGAAAACGCTGAACCAATGGTTCGGCGTTTTCTGAATACAGCCCGCGTCAGCGGGCTAACTTATCACAGAAAGAATCTGGAATATTCTTATAGGATCAAAATCCCCCGCAGCTTGCCGCGGGGCATTTTATTCGTTCTTGATTTTTATCATAGGAGGAGTGGCGGTTAGAAGTTTTGGAGAAGACGAGATGATACTTGCGACAAACACGGAAAAGACAGAGAAAGAAATTCTGGAAATTTATTTGACACGATGGAAATGTGAGGAAAGTTTTCGGTTTTTGAAAAACGAGTATAATCTTGAAGACGCGCGGGTAAGAAGCTACGTTGCGATACGCAATGTGGCGGCGATATTACATACAGTATTTTATTTTTTGAGCGTTGAATTGGGTATAAAATTGGCATACAGCATTGTGGTCAAGAAGGTAATGGAAAAGGCAAAACGATTTTTTGAAGTTACAATATTCAAGCAGTATGCGCTTGCCGACGGAATTGGTCGCATACTGCTCGAAACAGGATGGGAAGGCATGCGGCATCGAGAGCAAAAAACGAAGCCGGCAGATGACGCTAAAATTTGACACTTAAATATCGTTTCCCGGGAGGTATGAAAAACCGGGGAAAATCCAGTCGTTTTTTTTAGTCGTTTTTATCATGTAACAGTTTTTATCTTGAAACCCCACTTAAATTATGTTATCTTATCTATGTTTTTATTGGCACAAAAATTGCTTATTGCATTTGATTTCAGGACCATGGGACCGGACTTTTGTGCCCAGGGCCCTGCAACCTGGGACCGTTTTTAAGGAGTAATATGGTCATAACAAGGAAAGACGTAGAGTACATCGCCCACCTCTCCAGGCTCGAGATAACCGAGCAGGAGGCGGAGCAGTACACAAAGGAACTATCAGACATTTTAGAGCACATAAACAGGCTCTCAAAACTCAACACGGACAACGTCGAGCCCACATATTTCACCATGGACATGAAAAACGTGACCCGGTCCGACGTGGTAAAGCCGTCCATAGACAAGCAAAAGGTCTTTGTCGCGGCGCCGAGTATAGAGAATAATGGTTTTAAGGTTCCGAAAATAATTTAGATGGTCCAGGGTTCAAGGCCCAGGGTCCAAAAAACGGGCCGTTTGGAACATGAACCATGGGTCCCAAAGGTGTAAATGGAACTACACGCACAGACCATAGAACAGCTGCATGAACAGCTGATACAGAAGACGATAAAGCCCTCCGACATCCTGGACTCCGTATATAAACGCATAGAGGCCGTTGAGCCCGCGGTCAAGGCATATCTGATGCTCACCAAAGAACTCGCCTATGCCATGGCCAAATCCGCCGAAGAACGCATCATGAATAACGATAATGTCACGGAAATAACAGGCATACCGATAGGGCTAAAGGACAACATGTGTCTGGACGGCTATGAGACAACATGCGCGGCGCAGATGTTAAAAGGTTATAAACCGCCATATACTGCCACGGCCCTGGAAAAACTGCAGAGGGCGGGCGCGGTATTTACCGGCAAGCTAAATATGGACGAGTTCGCTTTTGGTTCCTCCACCGAGAATTCGTCTTTCCACACCACATGCAACCCTTATGACATATCGCGCGTCCCGGGCGGTTCATCCGGCGGTTCTGCCGCCGCGGTCGCCGCGGACATGTGCATAGCCGCGCTGGGATCCGATACCGGCGGTTCCATCAAGCAGCCCGCGGGGCTGTGCAACGTCACGGGCATCAGGCCCACGTACGGCCGCGTCTCGCGTTACGGCCTCATCGCTTTTGGCTCGTCGCTGGACCAGATAGGCCCCATGACAAAGACGGTTCGTGACAACGCCATACTGCTCAAATATCTGGCAGGGCTCGACGAAAAGGATTCCACCTCAGCGCCGATAGCGGTGCCGGATTATTTAAAGAACCTGCGCAGCGACATCAAGGGCATGAAGATAGGCCTGCCAAAGGAATATTTCATAGACGGCATGGACGCGGAGGTTAAGTCAAAGGTCATGGACGCGGTCAGGACTCTCCAGGACGCAGGCGCCAGGGTGGAGGAAATCTCGATGCCCCACACGGAATACGCGCTGGATGTTTACTACGTCGTGGCACCGGCCGAGGCATCTTCCAACCTCGCCCGTTTTGACGGCGTGCAGTACGGTTACCGCGATACCACTGCGGACAACATGATAGATATGTATAAAAAGTCCAGGGCAAAGGGGTTTGGCAGAGAGACCAAGCGCAGGATAATGCTCGGCACTTACGTGCTCTCATCAGGATACTACGATGCTTATTATAAAAAAGCACAGAAGGTCCGCACGCTCATAAAACAGGATTTTGACAGGGCGTTCGCGAATGTGGACGTGATACTGACGCCGACCTCGCCGACGACGGCTTTTAAAATAGGGGAAAAAGCGGCAGACCCGCTGACGATGTACCTATCCGACATATTCACGATAGCCCCGAACATGGCGGGTATGCCGGGCATATCGGTGCCCGCGGGATTTGACTCAAAGGGCCTGCCGATAGGCATGCAGGTCATGGCCGCGCCGTTTGCCGAGCAGGCCATATATGACTTAACGGCGTTCTACCAGCAAAAAACCAACTGGCATCTACAGAAGCCAAGACTGTAAGGAGGAAACCATGAATTGCAGGGATTGCGGTAACAAGGCAGGGTTTTTGATAATGGTAACGGACTACAAGCCGCTCGAACTATGGGAATTTGCGGGCGGGACATTCACCAGATATAACCAGAAGGACTCCGGCGACATGGAGAAATCAATCCAGTGCGCGGTCTGCGGTTCCGACAACATCGACACGGAGGGCGTTGATACCGAGAACTTTTCGGACAAGCCGCTCGTGATACTTTCGGAAGATGAATGGGAAGGCAAGACGGCGGAGTTCAAGAAGGAAGAAGCACCTGCCGCCGAAGAGGAAGAAAAAAAGGAATAGGGCGCGGCTAACTGATGAGCAACAGGGCTAAATTTGAAACTGTCATAGGGCTCGAGGTGCATGTCGAGCTCAATACAAAGACAAAGATATTCTGCTCCTGCAAAAATGAGTTCGGGGCGGAGCCAAATACCTATATCTGTCCGAACTGCCTGGGCCTGCCCGGGAGCCTGCCTGTTTTCAACGGCGAGGTTCTGCACCATGCCATAAAGGCCGGTCTCGCGCTGGGATGTTCCATAGCGCAGAAATCAAAATTTGACAGGAAAAATTACTACTACCCGGATCTGCCAAAGGCGTACCAGATATCGCAGTTTGATATGCCCATCGCGGTCAACGGCAGGATAGACATAGTGTTCAGGGACGGGCAGAAAAAAAGGATAGGCATCACGCGCCTGCACATGGAAGAGGACGCGGGCAAACTGATACACCTGACTGCGACCGGCCAGATAGCGGACGCGCAGCAGTCGCTGGTGGATTACAACAGGGGCGGGGTGCCGCTGGCCGAGATAGTCTCCGAACCTGACATGCGCACGCCCGAAGAGGCTTACCTGTATCTGACTACCATCAAATCCATAATGAAATATATAAACGTCTCCGACTGTAACATGGAGGAGGGGTCCCTGCGCTGTGACGCAAACGTATCCATCAGGCCGTGGGGGCAGGAGAAATTTGGGACCAAGGTCGAGATAAAGAACATGAACTCGTTCAAAAACGTGCAGAAGGCGCTCGAGTACGAGGTGGACCGCCAGACCAGGATGACGGAATCAGGCGAGGCCATCGTGCAGGAAACCAGGCTGTGGGACACGGCAAAAGGCAAGACATTTTCCATGAGGTCAAAGGAAGGCTCGCATGATTACCGTTACTTCCCGGAGCCGGACCTGCCGCCGCTGGAAATATCGAACTCATACATAGAAACCATTGCAAAGGAACTTCCGGAACTGCCGCTGGCAAAAGCGGAGAGGTTTGTGGCGGAGTACGGCATACCGGCTTATGACGCAGGAGTTTTGACGGCGGATCTGGCCACTGCCCGATGGTATGAAAAGGCAGCGAAACTCTCCGGCGAGCCAAAACAGTGTTCTAACTGGATAATGGGCGACATGATGGCAAAAATGAACGAAGCAGGCATAGAGGAAATATCAGATACAAAAATAACCCCCGAGAATTTATCGGGCATGATAAAGCTCATCAAGGACGGCACCATATCGGGCAAGATAGCCAAGCAGGTATTTGAAGAAATGTTTGCAAACGGCGGCGATGCGGCAAAAATAGTCAAAGACAAAGGCCTCGTGCAGATAACGGACGCCGGCGCCATAGAAAAAGCAGTCGAGGCGGTAATCGCGGCCAATGCGAAAGCCGTGGATGAGATAAAAGGCGGCAAAGTGAACGGCATAGGGTTCCTGGTGGGCCAGGTCATGAAACAGACGGGCGGCAAGGCAAACCCGCAGATGGTGAACGAACTGTTGCGTAAAAAAATATCGGGGTAAGAACTGTTCCATGTTCCAGAGCCCAAAAGGCAATCACAAATCCCAAATAAAGGCGTATCAGAGGTCTGTTTTATTTTGGGATTTGTGATTTGTTTTCCGGGGGTTATGGTATAATAATTCATGTTAAAACATTTGCCTGTCGCAAAGGGCTGCGGGAACGCAAAGCGTTCCTCTGAGGATTGACAATTGAGTAATATACCCGGCGGGCCTTTTTGCCGGGTTTTTTTATTTTTTAAACAGTACGAATATAAAAGGAGAAAGAAATGTATAACAAAGACAATAAAGGCGGGAGCAGACATAACGGACACGGAAAACCCGCAGGTCATAATCGTTCAGGCGGCCCCGGAAAATTTGGCGGGCCCGGGAACTACAGCGGATCGAGGAATTTCAACGGACCCGGGAACGACAGGGTATACCGCGGCGGCAGGCCCGGTAATTTTGGAGCTCCCCGGAGTTCCGAATCACAGGAGGCCATGGATGCCAGGGAATTCAGCGATTCCAGGGACTATGGAGAACGCAGGGAATTTGGCGGCCGCGAAAAAAGCATTCCCGGCGTGCCTGTCAGGGTGGGCTATGAAATAGACGTGGAGATTGATGATCTGGCGTACGGCGGAGATGCGGTCGCACGCTACAAAAATTTTACCATTTTTATTCCATACGGCGTTCCGGGCAGTTTTGTAAAGGCCAAAGTAACCGATGTCAAAAAGAATTTCGCCTCGGCCAGGATAGTCAGGGTAATCAGGGAATCGGGCATGGACGCGAGGCCTCCGTGCCCCTATTTCGGGCAGTGCGGCGGCTGCGACTGGATGAACGTGAAATATTCATCACAGATATGGCATAAATCCAAGATAGTCAAGTTCATGCTGGAAAAATCAGCCGGCATGCCCAATATAAAAGTGGCGGATATCGTCACATATCCGGAGCCTTACGGGTACCGCAACCGTTCGCAGTACAAACTAAGGCTGTTAAACGACAAAATAGAGATGGGGTTTTTCAAGGCACGCAGCCACGACATCATACCCGTGGACAAATGCCTGATCCTCGACCCGAAAATAAACGAGGTAGCCGCGCATATAAAAACTGTCCTTAACGAGAAAAAATCCGAGATAACCATATTTGACGAGGACAGCCGGCGCGGTTATCTGCGCCACATAGCAATCAGGGTCAACAGCAAAAAAGAGAGCCTGGTAACATTTGTTGTATACGGCAAAGAGGAAAAACCGTTTTTGGAGTACGCCGCGGCATACCTGAAGGAAAAGGTGGAGGGATTGAAGGGCGTGGTCGTCAATTTCAACATGGAAGATGGCAACGCTATTTTCGGCGGGAGGGAAAAGGTGCTGACAGGCCGTGGTTACATAACCGAGACGGCGGCGGGCATGGATTTTGACCTCGACTCGGGAGCTTTTTTCCAGGTAAACGTCTCCATGCTGGAAAAGATGGCGGAGTTTGTCAGGAAATATACGGCAAATGGTTCGTCGGTGCTGGACCTGTACGGCGGGGTCGGAGCGCTGACAATGCCGTCACGGGACAAGTTCAGGGAGATATATGTCGTGGAGATAGACGAGGGAGCGGCCAGAAAGCTCCACGCTATGACCGAGAGGAACCATATCAACAACGTAACGGTGATAAACGGCAGGGCCGAGGATGCGGTGGAAAGAGTGTTGAACGAGCATCATATAGACGTGGCAGTCATAGACCCGCCGCGAAAAGGCATACATCCGCACGTGATATCGGTATTAAAGCGGATGAAGGTGCCGAACATCATCTACATATCGTGCAACCCGGCGAGCTTTGCCAGGGATATCAAGGAACTAAAGGAAGTATATTACTTAAAGGACGTGGTGCCGCTGGACCAGTTCGCGCAGACGTACCATGTGGAAGTAATGGCGAGGCTGGAAGCGAAGTAGTTCCAGGTTCCAAGTCCCAGGTCCGTGCAGGGAAAACAGCACTCCTGTGCTGCACGGAGGCAGTTGAACATAAAAGGATGAGGTAATGGTTTGAAGATAATTGATTTTAAGAACATCACAGTAGTCAGAGACGGTAAGCGGCTGCTTGACTCGCTCGACCTGCAGATAAATGCCGGTGAATCAACCGCCGTGCTCGGGCCCAACGGCGCGGGCAAATCCACGCTTTTAAAACTTATTACCCGCGAGTTTTACCCGCTGCAGACGGAGGAGCATACATTTAAAATATGGGGCTCTGAGACATGGAACCTGTATGAACTGCGCGACAGGCTCGGAATAGTCTCGGATTCCATTACATCGCTTGTACATCCGGAATACACCTGTTTTGACATCGTGGTATCCGGATTTTTCAGTACCATGGGGATATATAACGAGGAGATAACCCCGCACATGATAAAAGCCTCGGAAGAGGCTATGGATTTCATGGAGGTGGCCGGCCTGAGGAGCAGGCCGATATCCGGAGTATCGTCAGGCGAGGCGCGCAGGGTATTCATTGCCAGGGCGCTGGCACACAGGCCGGGGGCCATCATACTTGACGAGCCCACAAACTCGCTCGACATCCACGCGGTGCGGAAGTTCAGGGGTATGATATCAAAAATAGCCAAATCCGGCGTTACAGTGGTGATTGCCACCCACACACTGCAGGACATCATACCGCAGGTAAAAAAAGTGGTATTTTTGAAAAATGGCAGGATAGCGGGCACCGGAAGCAGGAAAGAGATGCTGACAGACAGAAAATTGTCGGCACTGTTCGGATGCAAGGTGAGTGTCATAGAAAAGAACGGGGTATACACTTGCGTGGAGTAAAAAGAAACAAAAGAGAGGAGACAGGAGTACGGCAAAGGCAACAGGCCGTTATGTTCTACTTTTGTTGATACCTCAACGAATTATCGTACCGCACTTGAGAAAAGGAGAGCCCGTGCATAAAGTATATATAAAAACCTTTGGCTGCCAGATGAATGAATATGACTCCGAACGCATGGCCGGTATACTTTCCGGCGCCGGGTATACCATCACGCAGGATGAACACGATGCTGATTATATCATCGTCAATACATGCTCGGTGAGGCAGCACGCCGAGGAGAGGGCCATATCGTTCATAGGGGCGGCTTCTAAAAAACACAAGGTCATTGTCGCGGGCTGCATGGCCCAGCGGCTGCAGGACGACATCATAAAAAGGTTCCCCGGAGTTAAGGCTGTCGTCGGCACCTTTAACTTCGCGAAGATAGCCGAAATAATAAAGGAAGAGAAACGCAGGGTCTACGCGGGCGAGGAGCAGACGGACGTTTTTAATATTCGCCCGAAAAAAGAGGGTGAAATTCGCGGTTTTACAACGGTCATGCAGGGGTGTGATAATTTTTGCTCGTACTGCATCGTCCCGTATGTCAGGGGCCGCGAGCGCTCCAGGGACAAAGATTCCATACTGGAAGAGCTGGGAGAGATGGGCAAGATGGGCTACAAAGAGGTGATGCTGCTCGGCCAGAACGTGAACTCATATTTTGACCGGAAAAATTCGGTGAATTTTTCCGGACTTTTACGCGAAGCTGTCAAAGTGGACGGTATAAAGAGGATAAAGTTCATGACCTCCCACCCAAAGGACCTCTCCGATGAGCTCATAGAGACCGTCGCGGCAGAGCCCAAACTCGCGAGGCACTTCCACCTGCCGCTCCAGTCGGGTTCGGACAGGGTGCTAAAACTTATGAACCGCAAATATACGGCGGGCCATTTCATGGGCAGGGTGGAAAAAATAAGGGAACTCATACCGGGGTGTTCCATTACCACCGATATCCTTGTGGGTTTCTCCGGGGAAGAGGATGCGGATTTTTTACAGACCGTGCAGATGGCGGAAAAGATAAAGTTTGACGCGGCCTACATATTCAAATACTCGGTCAGGAAGGGTACGGCAGGGGAAAAAATGGAGGATTCGGTAAACGAAAAGGTGAAACTGGAGCGTCTAAATAACATACTTGAATTGCAGAAAAAAATAAGCGAAAATATGGCATCGGCAAATATCGGCAGGGAGATGGATGCCATCATATGCGCGCCCGGCAGGGCGGACAGAGGCCTGCTCGAGGCTGTGACTGACACGAACAAGACGGTTTTGATACCCGCGGGCTCCGGAAAAATCGGCGATACGGTCAGGGTGAGGGTAACCGGTGCGAGAAGGGTAATGCTGGAAGGCGAAGTCATTTAAAGATTGAGCAATAAACTATAAGCTATGAAGAAATTTTCAGGTAAAGGAGCAAATTTGAAAAAAACAATTATTGCGGCGGCATTTATTATGTTTGCGTCATTATCCTATGCCGCCTTTTACGCCAACATGGTGGAGGAAGATTCCTACATCGACGCGGTGGAAGCCATGGAAAAAAAGGATTACGAGGGCGCCCGTAAGGCTTTCTCCTCTTTCAATGAAAAATTCAAAGAGAGCAAGTACAGGCCGACGGTGCTGCTGAGGCTTGCCGAACTCTCGCCGGACACGGACAGCGCGGTCAGATATTATAATGAGGTTGAAAAAAACTTCCCGGACTCCGAATACGAAGCCGAGGCCGTTTTTTCACTCGGCAGGCTCTATTACGCCACGGACGATACATCAGCGGCAAAGAAATATTTCAATATAATAATGCAGAAATACTCCGGCATGGTGTGGGTCGAGGAGGCCTATTACTATATGATACTGTGCGCGCTGAAGGAAAAAAACTATAAGGAAGCGGAAAAAGTATATGATGCCTATACGGCGGCACAAAAATATTTTATTTTTAAAAACAGGATGACGCTGGCATACGCGGATTCACTCTTTGACACGGGCAGGTACAAAGACGCGGCTGTGAAGTACAGGGAAGTGATTGAGAAGTACGAGGCCGGAGACAAAAACATATACATGCCGCACGTCTATTTCAGGCTGGCCGAGGCGTGCCGCAGGGACGGGGACCAAAACGGAGCCGCAAACGCGGAATCGGACCTAAAGTTCAAGTTCCCGGAGAGCAGCGAGGCGCAGGGGCAGGAATCAGCCATAACCGCCGCCAATACCCCCGTGCCGGCAAAGACGCAGAAACCGGCGGCCACAGCTGTGGCAACGCAGGCAGCCGCAAATACGTCAGCCGGCGGCACTTTTTATACGATACAGATTGGCGCTTACACTAACAAGGTGTTTGCGGCAAAACTTATCGCCAAATTCAGGGAGGACAAATATAATGTCTTTACCAAGGATGAGGGTAAATTCCTGAAAATATACATCGGAAGGTTCGCCACAAAGGAAGAGGCCGATGCTTATGCGGTTAAGTTTGCCGGGAAAGAGAAGATAACAAACTACCTCGTAAAGCAGGGGTGGGAGTAAGCAAGGACGGGACAGGAGTAAGGCAAAAGATAGAACAAGGCGGAGTAAAAGTTGCAGTGGGGATTTTTGGCGGAGTTCTATTTTTGTCTGTTCTATCCCTGCTTTATATAACTCACAAATACCAAAAAAACCAACCGGTCTTTTCCATATTGCCTTAATAGAGGCAACATTGCATAATTTACGGATAAAAGGTGATATTTTCCCGCATCAAGACCGGACCGGAACCGGACGCCGAAATCCGGGTATCCTAAAAGATATAAACGGGGTAATGAAGGACTGCGAACAGGTAAAAAATACAGGGGCGAAGCTCGAGGACCAAAAGTGCAGAGGCTAAATGAAACGGAGTCGCCGGCGAAATTGGCGTATGAGGCAGCGGTCTCGTCACGTTGAAAAGGCGGAAGCCAAACGTAAAAAAACTGGGAGACTCAATGCTGTATTAAAACTTCATGAAAGCATGGCGCGCAGCCAAAAGAGGCCGTCGAGAACATGGATATGAAAACGACATACGCGGCAAAATCATTCCTATCAGTTCTATTTACCCGTTTGACACCGTCCTATATGTCCTATATAATGGATGTGGATTAACAATGGAAAACAGAGGAGGCTCCACATGGCTGAAAAAGAGGAAAAAAAGTTAAAGGCTGAAATGGTCCAGAAAACATCCATTCTCGGAACTGACAAAGAGGGAAACACCACCTACAAGCTCTCGTTTTATATCGATGACAAGGCCGTCAAGACAAAATCCGGCATGGAAGTTTACGCCATTGAGGTCATAAACAAGGACGGCGTGCTGAAACGTTACGAACTTTATGGTGAGGTCCCTGACGGGGACGTTAAGGAATATTATGAGAACGGCCAGATAATGGTAGAGAAGTCATATTACAACTCCTTAAAACACGGTCCCTACAAGCTTTATTATCCCTCGGGTTCGGTGTGGAAAGAGGGGAAGTTCGGGAACGACCAGATGATACGCTTAAAGACCTACGCGGAAAACGGCAAACTCCTCTCGGACAAGATATTCGCGGAGATAGTTTCCATAATGACCGGCACCACCGAGGTTTTTTACAAGAACGGCAGGGAGATAGCCCGCTGGGTGATAGATCCTGACGGAACACTCAAAAAATACGGCGAGACAATAGAGGGCGTCGTGAAATATTACATCGGTAAGGTGTTGAAGGAAGAGCACATATATGATAATGGGATACTGCTCTCCATAAAAAAATACAATAAAAAGGGGCAGGTTGTGTCGGAAAAGAAATACGTCGACGCGAATAATAACCCGATACCGGAATAAAACGGGTCCAGGGGCCAAAGAGCCAGTTATTGGTGAAATTTATCAAGTGGCAAATGTTGACTCCAAGTCGGCTCTATGATAATATTTTTCTCGTAATACGTTTTAGAACCACGGGGTGGTAGGCCAATTAACCTATTTCCGATTCTCAATTTTCGGATCGGTTTAGAACGGCCGCCTGAGATTATACCCGACGAACCTGATACGGATAATGCCGGCGAAGGGAAGTAAGGCAACTTAAATTTGAAAACTGAAATTTGGAAGTTGCGATAAAAACCTTCGACCGGGTCCCGGCCGGAGGTTTTTTTGTTTTAAGGCCGGCAGGAATGCGGTTAAAATTTAAGATTTCAAATTCAAGTTGGGAGGTTTTTGTATGGCTGAGTTACCGGCAAACGGAAAGGTATCACCCGAGATTTTTGACGAACTGATTTACCCTTCGCTCAAAAAAGGGAACAAAAAAGTGCTCGTGGGGCCGCAGCACGGCGTTGACACAGGCATCGTGGATTTAGGGCATGGCAAGGTCATGGCCACGACAACGGACCCGGTGTTCATAGTCCCGGCCTACGGCTGGGAAAAGGCGGCGTGGTTCGCGATACACATACTGGTATCGGACGTGGTCACATCGGGCCTGAAACCCACCTATATGTGTATAGACTTAAACCTGCCGCTGTCCATGAAAAAAGAGGAACTGGACATGATGTGGGGCACCATGGCAAAAGAGTGCAACAAACTCGGCATAGACATCACCAGCGGCCACACGGGAAAGTATGACGGCTGCGGTTATCCCATGGTGGGCGGCGCCACTGTCATGGCCATAGGGGACAAGAACAAGTATGTTACGCCAAAGGACGCGCGCGTGGGCGACAGGATAATAGTCACAAAAGGCGCGGCTATAGAGGCCACGGGGCTTTTTGCGGCCGCCTATGAAAAAAAGATAGAACAGATATTCGGGAAGGATTTTTCACAGAGGGCGGGCGGGATATTTTATAAGATGTCAGTTGTGGAAGACGCTCTGACCGCCGTGACGGTCGGAGTGCGCGACAGGGGCGTGACCTCCATGCACGACGCGACCGAGTGCGGCGTATACGGCGGACTTTTTGAAGTGGCACAGGCTTCCGGGGTCGGTATGAGGATAGAACAGGAAAAGATAATACTCCTGCCCGAGGTCAGGGCAATCTGCGAAAAGTTTTCCATTGATCCGTACACTTCTATCAGCGAAGGCACGCTTTTGATAACCTGCAGGCCTAACAGGGCGGAAAAGGTCATAGCAGTGTTAAAGGCAAAGGGCATAGACGCCTCGATTGTGGGCGACGTTCTGGATAAAAAATACGGCATAACTGTCGTGGAGGGCGGTAAAGAGAGGGAACTGGTGCACCCGAGGATAGACCCGTTCTGGGAGGCGTTCGCGAGGGAAGGAAGGGCATAAGAACGGTCACAGGGTGCTGGGCCCGGGACCCAAACAGCGGTCCCGGGTTGCGTTTGTAACGGCAGGACTCGCTGTAATACGATAGAACTTTCTGACGGCAAATGGCTGTTCCTTTCTTTAAGGGCGGATTTTATGATTTAATTATTAATTGTAATTGAGCCCATTTCCTGTACATACCCCTATAATACCCTCAGGGCAGACCCTGCGTGGCCGGGCTCCGGAACTCTTGTTTCATACACGCCGCGGGTCCGCAGCAAACTGCACGCAGACCGGTTTCTGCGGGTGTTTTGTATGGCTCGCTTGTACCCGGTCCCGCCTCTGCAGAATGCGCACATGTGTATAATAACGTAAACTTTCAACCCGTATTCCCCGTCAAATACCATATTGAACACTCCCGCGCTTTAATATATAATTGTACCGGTAAGAGAGGGGAAACAAAAAGGGAAAGGACAAAAAGATGAAAAAAACGTTTTTGGTAATGTTAGCCTTCCTTATAATACCAGTATTCCTTCATGCCGGTTTCATAAAAGGAAACCAGTTTGATACCGCCAAAAAATGGGCGGACAGGGACGAGATACCCGTCGTGTTCTTTGACCCCGGCACGGGCGACGCGCAGGGGTATGTGCTTTTTGCGGATATCGACGGCATCGAAGGCAAGGAGATAATAATCCCATACAGGGTAAAGATACCGGAAAAAAAGGTTGAGGATACGGCAGATATCTACAGGCAGACAATATCCGTGGACGTGGTAAAAGGGGATAAAAAGTTCAGGGGGTTTTTCGAAATAGGCCTGACCTATGTCCACACGCCAAAGGTATACATGACGGTGCGCGACGTATTTACAAACGAACTGCCGAAAGTATTCCTGATGGTGCACGACGGGGTAAAGAAAAAAGACAAGAAGCTGACGCTCATGTACAACAGTTATGACAAAAAGGACCGGGGCCGCGAGGTCAGGGTATTTGAAACGGATAAAATGCCGTGGGAACTCATAACATGGCAGTTCGACAGGACAAAACCGACGATAACGGAATTTGACGTCAACTGGGAGGAGGCGTACGGAAAGTTCTACATCCGCGCGCTTGACAACCCCCGGGAGATATTAAGGGTGCCTGAGGAAGAGATGAAGAGGTTTGAAGAGGCGTTAAAGGCGACGAGGAACGATATATTTTTTGAATTGGATGAATAAAACGGTCCCGGGTTGCAGGGCCCATGGGCAAAGGTCCAAAAAGCGGCTCCAGACTGCATGTTCCAAAGTGTGCCGTTATTTTTAGGGACAACAGCACTCCCGCACCGTCCAATGGATGTCAGGACGTTTCTAATCCAAAATTCAAAATAACGGCACCTTTTTAGTTTTCTTTGGGATTTGTGATTGTCCTTAGCGTACTTTTTTAAAACAACTCGACTTTTAGGTCCTGCAGAAAAGTTGTCTCGTATTTTTTCGTGCGTCCCTTTTCCACGACCCATGTCGACCACATATCCGCGTAATGCACCAGCAGTGTGAGCGGGTAAGGGTCTCCCTTGATATCCTCCCATGAGGGCACATAGGGGCCGTCGTGGTAAGCGATCGCCTGGACCTCGTCCTGGGTCAGGTCCACGAATTTTGATATCAAAAGCGCGGATTTGTGGCCTCCGGAGTAGTTTAACTGCCTCGTGTTCCAGAAATAGGGCTGTTTCTCCGACGTGGTTGTGTTGTTCTTATCATAAGTACTGTGGCCGTATCCGTCAGTCACCTTGTGGGCGTCATGGTAGAGCGCGCAGAGTATGACGGACTCTTCGGAGGTATCCGGCAGGAGCAGTTCGCGCAGTTTGCAGGCCAGTTTTGTGACGCCCACCTGGTGGATGATTAGCCCGCCCTCAAAGCACAGGTGATATTTGGTTGAGGCCGGGGCTTTGAACAGGCCGTGTTTTTCGAGGTAAGCGGCGAGATTCGCAACGCCTTTGCGTCCCTCTATTTTGGCAAGCAACTGCCGGTAGTCGGATAAAGTCTTTTCCATGTCGGATGCGGGCATATAAGCCTCCTTATATATCGTGTGGTTGGGATTATCATACAGCAGGGGAAGGCGTTTGGAAAGTTAAAAGTGAAAAGTTAAAATCAAAAAGTACAATTAAAAAGGAGAAATTAACGGCAATTGGCAGTACAAACAGTTGCCCTTAATTTTACCTTGTACTTTTTGGTTTTGACTTCTAAATTTTTACTTTCCGGGCGGAAAAAACCCAACTTTTTTATACTCGCTAACGTACCTACAATTGTATCACAAACCACAACGTCAGGGCTTGTTCATATCAAGCTGTGGCCGTTTCTCCTTAAAAATAAGGTAAAAACACACCAATAACGGATAAACTAAAAGTGTTTGGTTAATCTAATACTTTAACAAACCACAAAAGATGCAAAATATGCTTAAAATAAGGGTTTTTTGACTCAAAAACACAATATATGGGGTAAATATGGGGTTTTAAGCACTACCAGACACAATATATGCTATCTTTTTTCCATTGACAATTTTCACCGACTACCATATATTGTGTTCCGGCGGTGAAAAAAATACAACATATATAACATTTGACTTGACTAATTTGCCGGGTTTTCATACAATGCGCCGCATAATAAAAGACCGGAGAGGAGTGGATTTATGAACAAAGTCGGGTACATCAGGAAGCGCGACGGCCGCATTGACCCATTTGACCAGCCTAAAATAACCGAGGCTATATTTAAGGCATTTAAGGCAAATAACAACTATGAGCGCGAAAAGGCGGAGCGCATATCCGAACAGGTAGCGTCCATAGTGAACGTGGTTTACAAGGACGGCAAGATACCCACGGTTGAGAACATCCAGGACCTCGTGGAAACGACCCTCATAAACAACGGCCAGACCAACATAGCGAAATCATACATTCTTTACCGCGACCAGCACGCCAAGATGAGGGACGTCAAGAACCTGCTCAAGGATTCGACAACACTCATCGACGATTATATAAGGAAACTCGACTGGAGGATAAAAGAAAATTCCAACATGTCGTATTCCCTCCAGGGCTTGAACAACCACGTCTCTTCCATTGTCACCTCCACATACTGGCTCAACAAGATTTACTCGCCCGAGATAAAGGAAGCTCATACGGACGGCTCATTGCACCTGCACGATCTGGGGCTGTTGTCAGTTTACTGCTGCGGCTGGGACCTGAAGGACCTCCTGATGCAGGGTTTCGGCGGGGTCGAGGGCAAGATAGAGTCCGCGCCTCCGACCCATTTCGAATCGGCGCTCGGGCAGATAGTGAACTTCTTTTACACGCTTCAGGGCGAGGCCGCGGGCGCGCAGGCTTTCGCGAACTTTGACACACTGCTGGCGCCTTACATACGTTACACGCAGCTCCCATACGAGGAAGTCAAACGCGCCATGAGGCGTTTCCTTTTTAACATGAACATACCGACGCGCGTCGGTTTCCAGACGCCGTTCACGAACATCACCATGGACATCAAGGTCCCTTCCATGATGAAAGATGAGGCCGTGGTCATAGGCGGCGAGATAACGGACATGACATACGGCGACTGCCAGGCGGAGATGTACATGATAAACCGCGCATTTGCCGAGGTCATGCTCGAGGGAGACGCAAAGGGCAGGATATTCACATTCCCCATACCCACGTACAACATATCAAAGGATTTCGACTGGGAAAACCCCGAACTGGATCCGGTCTGGGAGATGACGGCGAAATACGGCATACCGTATTTCGCGAACTTCGTAAATTCGGATATGAGCCCAGAGGACGCGCGCTCCATGTGCTGCAGGCTCCGCCTGGACAACCGCGAACTGCGCAAACGCGGCGGCGGGCTTTTCGGGTCCAACCCGCTCACGGGTTCGGTGGGCGTGGTCACCATAAACATGCCCAGACTCGGATACAAATACAAAAATGACAGGGACGGATTTTTTAATGAACTCTCATACCTCATGGATTTGGCAAAAGAGTCGCTCGAGACAAAAAGGAAAATACTCGAAAAACTGACAGACCAGGGGCTGTATCCTTACTCCAAACATTACCTCTCGGGCGTCAAACAGCGCATGGGCTGCTACTGGAAAAACCACTTCTCCACCATAGGCCTGATAGGCATGAACGAGGCACTGCTCAATTTCATGGGCAAGGACATCACCTCCGAGGAGGGCAACGCTTTCGCCATCGAGGTACTGGAATACATGCGTACGAGGATGATAAAATATCAGGAGGAGACGGGTAACCTGTTTAACCTGGAGGCCACGCCGGGCGAAGGCACCTCCTACAGGCTGGCAAAGATAGACAAGGAAAAATACCACGACATCAGGCAGATGGGCGCAAAGGAGCCTTATTATACGAACTCCACGCAGCTGCCGGTTTACCACACAAAAGACGTATTCAAGGCGTTGACCCATCAGGACCCGCTGCAGACACGCTATACGGGCGGCACGGTTTTCCACATATTTCTGGGTGAAAAACTGCCGAACATACAGGGGACCAAGGACCTGGTAAAAAAGATAGCCGAGAGGTTCCACCTGCCTTACTACTCGATAACGCCGACGTTTTCCGTGTGTCCCAACCACGGCTATATAGCGGGCGAGCACTTTGAGTGCCCGACATGCAAGGCCGAGGCTCAGCAGGATTTATTAAAGCAGATAGAAGATATAAAGGAAAAGTTGGAGGCAGGGGTGGAGTAAAAACGGTTCCAGGTTCCAAAAGGCGGTTGTTGCGATTTTTGGTTTCGCAGGGACAGCAGCACTCCCGTGCTGTCCTGGGGAATTAAAGGACGCAGAGAGACAAAAACAGTTTTTATAAAATACATTTTTAAAAGGAGAAAAGCATGGAGAGAACAGAACTGCTCGCCAAACTGGAAGAACTCGAAAACCAGCTGCAGAACGTGAAAGGTACGGAATGTGAAGTGTGGTCGAGGATAGTCGGTTATTTCAGGCCGGTAAAGCAGTGGAACAACGGCAAACAGGAAGAGTACGAGGACAGGGTGGAATTTGCGGTTGAAACAGCCGTGGGGAAAGCGGGCTAAACAACTCACCCGCCGCAAAGGCGGATAAACATAAACGCAGGCGCGGCCGGGCGAGCGTGTTTCTTGCAAAAATATTTAAACGTAAAAAGAGGTGGAAATGCGTATCAACGGATTCGAAGGCATATCGGTCATAGATTATCCAGGAAAGATAGCATCCATCATCTACACTTCACCGTGCAACTTTGCGTGTCCTTTCTGTCATAACCCGGGTCTCATAAAGGTGAATGACAGGGTTTTGGAACAGGACGACGTGTTTGAGGAACTCGCGGGCCGCGCCGGGTTTGTCGAGGGGGTCGTCATCACAGGCGGCGAACCCACGCTGCAACTGGACCTGGCCGATTTCATGGCCGCACTGAGGTCAATGGGATTAAAAGTAAAACTCGACACCAACGGTTACAGGCCGCAGGCTCTCGCGGAGATATTTGAGCGAGGCGTCGCGGACTACGTGGCAATGGACATAAAAACATCTCCTGAACGCTACAGCGAAGCATGCGGGGCAAAAGTTGAGGTTGAACGCGTCCGGGAGTCCATAAAACTCATAATGAACTCCGGCGTGGATTACGAGTTCCGCACCACCCTGGTGCCGGGTTTCATACAGGCCGAGGACGCGGACAAGATAGGCGCGATGATAAACGGGGCCAAACAGTACTCGCTCCAGCAATTCTCCAACGCGGAAACGTTTTCCCCGTCGCTCTCCTCTACGGTGCCGTTTTCAGAGAGTTTTGTGGAGGCTTTTGCCGCACGCATGAGGCATTATGCGGGTAATGTCAGGATAACGGGCCGTCTCGCGGCGGTATGATACAAAGACACACCGTAAAATAAAAAACCGCGGGAGTTTCTCCCGCGGTTTTTTATTTTACCAGCGCAGTCTTGCAGAAAGACAGCGGGGATGTGCCGCCGTATATAGGGTCTATGGCGTACGTCCTGATTATAAATACGCCGCTCGCCGCCTTTTTATTGTCCCGGTTCTTTCCGTCCCGATACCATGCGTTATAGCGCCATCGCCCCGGTCCGTTTCATTCCGAACGATTTCTCCCGGAACCGTTTGAAAACAACCGCGGCGTCTATGCCGGGCCAGCAGACAAGGCGCGTGTCGATTGTGCCGGGGTTGGGGGAATATGGCCTTTAACACGAACTCGAAGCGGACAGGCGTGTTGGCGGAGGCCGGCGTGGCGGTAAAAGTGGATGTGCATGTGGGTGTTGTCGTCGGGGCCAACTGTTACCGTTAAGTCGGAGTGACTGTTGGTGCGACCGTAAAAGCCGGCGGATGCACGAACCGCAGGTCGTCTATGTATCCACACAGAAATAGCCGCTCTGGCAGCAGCCATAGGCCGTATAACCGTTCCCGAACACCATGCAGGCACAGGATGAGAGGTTCACAACCGCGGCGAACCATAGTAGTTTTATGCAAATCGCCGTTTATAATGCAGGAGCAGACAGGTAAAACGGCGTTGAAATATACGCGGCATATCGCGGCAGGCAGGAGCGTTTATTAAAATTTTTGGCAACGTAAGCAACGTAAGTATATTTACTTATGGAATTCCCTAACCCCCTGTGATATAATTTTTTTGCTTTTTAAAACAAAAAAATATATTCAACAGCCAGGAGGCGGATAAAAATGGAGATTAGAGAAGGTCTTTTTACATCTGAATCAGTCACATCAGGACACCCGGACAAATGCGCGGACCAGATATCGGACGCGGTACTTGACGCCATATACGCGCAGGATCCCATGAGCCGCGTGGCGTGCGAAACACTCCTCGCAAAAAACCTCGTCGTGGTTGCGGGCGAGATAACTACAACGGCAAAAGTGGATTTTGAAAAGGTCGCGCGCAAGACGCTGCGCGACATCGGCTACACATCGGCGGAAAAGGGAATAGACGCGGACAACTGCAAAGTGCTCATATCCATATCCAAACAGTCTCCCGATATCGCCATGGGCGTCGACGAAAATTCCGGCCACGAGCAGGGCGCCGGAGACCAGGGCATGATGTTCGGTTACGCGACCAACGAGACAAAAGAACTGATGCCGCTTCCGATAATACTCTCCCACAGGCTGGTTGAAAAACTCCAGGAACTCCGCGAGAAAAAGGTCCTGAAATATTTGAGGCCGGACGGCAAGTCGCAGGTATCGGTGGCCTACAAGAATGGAAAGCCGGTCTCCATCACCGCTATCGTTGTTTCCACCCAGCATGACCCGGACGTCACGCTTGAGCAGATACGCAAGGATATCATAGCAAAGGTCATCCTCCCGGTAATACCGAAAAAGCTCATAAACAAAGGGACGAAAATATTCGTCAATCCCACGGGCAAGTTCGTAGTCGGCGGCCCTGAGGGCGACACCGGGGTTACCGGCAGGAAGATAATAGTGGACACCTACGGCGGCATGGGCAGGCATGGCGGCGGCGCGTTCTCGGGCAAGGACCCGAGCAAAGTGGACCGCTCGGCGGCTTACATGGCACGTTACGTGGCAAAAAATGTTGTGGCCGCGAAACTCGCTGATAAATGCGAGGTCCAGCTCTCCTATGCCATAGGCGTGGCGGAGCCGACCTCGGTTCTGGTCGAGACTTTCGGCACGGCAAAAGTTCCGGAAGCAAAGATATCCGAGGCCGTCAGGAAAGTGTTCAACCTAAAACCCAAGGGGATAATCGAGACTCTGAACCTCCGCAGGCCCATATACCGGAAGACAGCGTCATACGGCCATTTCGGCCGCAACGACCCTGACTTTACATGGGAGAAAACTGACAAAGCGGCGCAGTTGCGTAAAGTGCTGGGACTAAAAAAATAAATACGGCCCCGAACCGCAGGCCCCGGTTTCCAAAGGACGTTGTTTTAGATTAAAACTCCGCAGGGGCTTGCGCTACCACACCGTCCGGAGGCCGTGTAATGGCGGTCCAGAAGGAAAAATAAAACAAGGCGGTCACAATGAAAAAATACGACATTAAGGACATAAAACTCGCGGCAGATGGCAAAAACAGGATAGAATGGGCAGAGAGGAACATGCCTGTTCTGCGCCTCATACGCGAGGATTTTACAAAGAAAAAACCGCTCGCCGGCCAGACGCTCGCGGCCTGCCTGCACGTGACATCCGAGACGGCTAACCTGCTGATTACCCTAAAAGCCGGCGGCGCCAGGGTTGTCACATGCGCCTCCAACCCGCTCTCCACACAGGATGACGTGGCAGCGGCGCTGGTAAAATACTACGGCATACCAACATACGCCGTCAAGGGCGAGTCCAACAAGGTTTATTACTCGCACATACTGATGGCCCTCGACCACAAACCGACACTGACCATGGACGACGGCGCGGATACGGTTTCGGTCATACACAAGACCCACAGGCATCTGATCCCCGGAATCATCGGCGGGACAGAGGAGACGACAACGGGAGTCATACGCCTGAAAGCCATGGAAAAAGAGGGAGTGCTGGAATACCCGATAATGGCCGTGAACGAGGCCATGACAAAGCATTTGTTTGACAACCGCTACGGCACGGGCCAGTCAACGCTCGACGGCGTACTGCGCGCGACGAACATACTGCTCGCCGGTTCCACCCTGGTTATCGCCGGTTACGGATGGTGCGGCAAGGGCCTGGCAATGCGCGGCAAGGGAGCGGGAGCCAACGTGATAGTGACGGAAGTCGATCCCGTCAAGGCGCTCGAGGCAAAGATGGACGGTTTCATGGTGATGCCCATGATAGAAGCGGCGCCCAGAGGCGATTTGTTCATAACGGTGACCGGCGACATAAACGTCATACGCGGGGAACATTTCCTGAAGATGAAGGACAATGCGATAGTGGCTAACTCGGGTCATTTCAACGTGGAGATAGACATACCGGCGCTGGAAAAGATAGCGGCCGCCAAAAAAGAGGTAAAACCGTTCGTTGTGGAGTACAGGCTGAAATCCGGCAGGAGGGTGAACGTGCTGGCAGAGGGCAGGCTGGTGAACCTCGCTTCAGCCGAAGGCCACCCGTCCATGGTAATGGACATGTCTTTTGCCAACCAGGCCAAGGGCGCCGAGTATATGGTGGCAAACCACTCCAGGCTGGAGAAAAAAGTATACGACGTGCCGCTCGACATAGACCGCAGGATAGCGGAGATAAAACTGAAATCAATGGGCGTAAACCTGGAAAAACTGACCGCACAGCAGGAAAAGTACCTGAACTCGTGGCAGGAAGGTACATAAAAGCGGGTCCAGGTTGCAGATCCCAGGGCCCCAAAAAATGGGTCCATGGTCCAAAAGACAGATACTCAAACAACATAGTTTATGGTTTTTAGCATAGAGGCGGGCGAGAGCCCGCCTTTATTTTTGACATTTGTCAAATCTGTTGTTATTTGAAATATGTGGATTTATAACAGTGAAAAGTTAAAGAGTTTTTGAGATATCGGGGGTAGATAAATGAAGGACGATAAAAAATATAAAAAAGAGCGAAAAAAAATACGGGGAGACCGATTTTAAGGAACAACTGCGGAAACCGCTGACAAATTCCGTAAAAATGTAGACGCATCCGAATACAAACATATATTCCTAAAATATATTTCAGACGCGTTTGAAGACCTATATGAAAAGCCGGGAAAGCGGAGATAAAAAATTAAATTTTGTTGCATATGGAAAAAACACGAATGGAGTATGGGCAAGTGTAAAAAAATGGTATGACGCGGGCGGCTAACTATTGCCGGGATTGCCGGTTGTAAACCGTAGTTACTATGTATTTTTTACCATGTAACCCGGGAGGCCGGTTTTTCGTCAAATATAAAGACAGGCACGCCGGACACAATTTTTATTAAATGGAGGATAAAAATGGGAAAAAGCGACTTTTTAAAAAGTAAGAAGTGGAGTTTCGTAATGACCGGCATATTATCCTTTATTTTGCCGCTGTTTATGACTGCACGTGTTTTAGCCGCTGACGAAGGCTGGAACGGCGTTCTGGTCTTCAGTGCGGAAGAGATAACCGCCTTAAAAGAGCTAAAAAAAAGCGATCCTGCGGGTTATAAGAAGTTTTTAGAGAATAAAACCGCGGAAGCCGTGAAAAAGATGAATGAACTGAAATTGACAGACCCGGAGGCATACTCGAAAATTGTAGCTGCAGGCAGGGAGCGCATAATCAAAAAAATAAGCGGCGGGAAAAGCGCGGCGGTTGCCGGGGTTGCGGATTTTCAGGAACGCATTAATGCGAGGATAAAGGTTACCATGGAAAAAATGAAAACGCATGATGAAATTGAAAAAAATCCGGATGACAACAAGGAAAAAATCAGGGAAAAACTTAAACTTAAAGAAGAAATAAATAGCAGGCTAAAGGAAAGAAACGCCGGCAAAAGACGTGAAAGGCAAAGCAGGTGAAACGGTGAATCAACGGGCGGAAGAGGATCGGGAGATTATAAGCCGGTTTCAGTCAGGGGACAGCCGCGCTTTTGACAGGCTGGTTGATAAGTATAAAAAAGACGCTTTTAACATAGCCTACCGTTATGTAAATAATAAAGAGGACGCGGAGGATATCTCGCAGCAGGCCTTCATGAGGGTTTACGGGTCCATAAAGAGTTTCAGGAATGATTCATCTTTCAGTACATGGTTCTACAGAATTACGGTAAACCTGTGCCTTGATTTTAGAAAAAAAAGGGGGATAAAATTCATGCTATTTTCGCAGACCGGGGATGATGAACAACAGGACATGAGCAAGTTGGAGGATACGGGAGCAATAAAGCCGTCTGATGCAGCGGAAAATAATGAGGCGGTTGAAAAACTCCGGGACGCGCTCAAACTGCTGCCTGATACCCAGAAAACAGCGTTCATACTCAATGTCTATAACGGCATGGACGTCGGTGAGATTGCGGGAGTGATGAAATGCGCGCAGGGCACGGTAAAATCCCACCTGGCGCGCGCCATAAAAAAAATGAGGACTGTCATGGATGTATATCTTGACGGTTCAAAGAGGTAAAAACATGAAAAAATGCGCCGAATTCGAGGAATTAATATCGCTTTATTACACGGGAATGCTTTCAAATCAGGAACGTTCTCTTGTTGACTCGCATGTTTCCGTGTGTGGCAGATGTGCCACGGAACTCAAAAAGACCGGAATGCTTATGAAAATATCAGATGACAACAGGGCCCCTGAAATGAGCGAGGAATACTGGGATAAATACGGAGTGAAACTCTCCGAAAAAATAGGCAAGATTAACAGGAAACCGCATGATGATATGCATGTGTTTGAAATTACTGCCGCGGCCGCAGCCGTGTTTTTAGTGGCGTCTGTTTTATTTGTGATACCATACACAAAAAAAGGAAAAGGCGTAGAGACGGCAATAAAACCTGCAGCTTCGCCTGCCGCCTTGCGGTTATATAATACAGACAATGAAGAAGAAAAAATCACCATTGCTGCCGTTGCCGTTGAAACTTTTGACAGCGCATCAGTTGAAGAAACTGAAACTGTACATGAAGACATTATGATATATGAAGATATTATGATAGAGGAGGCGGCGGTCCTGGCGGAACTCGGGGAGGACACCTCCGACATAACAAATAGCGCGCCGGACAGCGCTGTTCCGGAAAAAACCGGAGTCTGATGTAACCCGACGATGCGTTTTGTCGTCTAATATATTAAGGGCGAAAAGGCAAACCGGTTGCCTGGCGCACTTAAAAAAAAAAGGAGGATGAGATGAGAAAATTTGTGGCAGCAGCGGTTTTGGTAATGATGACGGCGTTTCCTGTTTTCGCGGAGGATTCCACAGGCCAGGCAAAAAATTATATGATGGCCTATGAGGCAATGACGCCGGAACAGCAGGCGGAGGCGAAATTGGTATTACAGGAAAAATGGCAGAGCATGACTGAGCAAGAAAAACAAGCGGCAAAGGACGCGGTTAAGGTCCGGTGGCAGAACATGACGGCGGAACAGAAACAGGCTGCAATTGACAAGGCCAATGCGGAATGGCAGAACATGACACAGGAACAGAAAAAGGCAGTAAAGGAAAACGCGGAGGCGCAATTAAATGCCATGACCCCGGAGCAAAGGGCGGAAATCAACGCAAAAGTACAGGCAAAATGGGATTCACTCTCTGACGAGCAGAAAAAACAGAAAAGGGAAGAGTCAAAGGAATACTGGAACAGCCTTTCTGCCGAAGAAAAAACCGCACTAAAGGAAAACGGGAAAAACAAATGGAAAAACGCATCAAAAGAACAGAAACAGGAAGCAAAGGAAAGGGCAAAAGCAAAGAAACAGAATATGAATTATAACAATAAATAAAAGTTACGGAAAAAGGTAAAAAGGCGGACATTGTCCGCCTTTTTACCTTTTTGGCCGCTGAATGATTAAAAATACCCGATGACGGATACCGTATTTATTTGAGTGTGGATTAAAAATAGTCGAAAAATCATGTAACTTTTTTTATCGGTATTTATATACCACGCCCTTGCCCGCGTTTGAAGCGGGAAAAAAGGATGGGAGTGACGCCGTCGGTCATAGCCTGTGACGTCGGATGAGGTTTCGGCAATACATATCTCTCTTAAAAAGCAGGATTACCTCTGCGGTTCCTTCTCTATTTGAACTGTCACGTGTGGAGAGGTGATGAATACTGTAACGAATTTACACACGAAAGTATGCAATAAACCGTGGCCGTCTTGAATTGAAAGTCAGAAGCGGGAGTGATATGATATTTCCATGTAAAAAAACAGGAAAGAGATGGTATATGAAAAAAACAGCCGGAATCTTAGTATTTCTGTTTATTATAACAACCGCACAGGCATCGGTAGGTATTACAAACGAAATTTCAGCATCTTCAGATTACCTGGCGTATAGCCTGGGAGTGTCAACCAATGATGAACCGTTCTCAATAAGCGGAACGTTGGATATGTCAGGAAGCCAGGGGCACAACTTTAGCATAAGTCCGGGCGCCGGCGGGAATTACATTGTCAATGATAATTTGAGTTTCAGTTTTGACTTAAACTATACTGGAAATACATCATATCCGGTCTATAAGATGATCTATACGAACGCCTTGTCCAAACAATTTGAAATATCTTATAAGTACGTGCTAAAAGCCTGGGCCATGAGCCCGGGCATGGACGTACAGTTTGATTTTTTCGGGATATCCCCGTTTTTCGGCGTAACATTCAACAGCTTCGGGGGATACCTGGAGATACAACCCGTACAGGAACCTGTATTTGGGCAGCTAAACTATGACGAAAAAATAGCAGAAAACAGTTTTACGGAATTTGCGCCTGGAACAGGCATGTCGTTTAAGTTGCCGGAAAAATTCGTACTATCCATGAGTGGCACATGGAATTTTTATGATGCAAATATCAGGGAGATACTTGACTCCGGTACTTCCACAATAACGACAAATTCACAGTTAATCAACCAGCAGGCACTTAAATCCGCCGTAACTTTCAACGACTACAGCCTATCAGCGGATATTTCCAAGACAATAGACGTTCTGTATCTGAAATTTTCGCTTTATTACGCGAAATACATAACTCCCTCAACGGAAACAGCCATCGGGCACTCATCAGGAATAACGCTCGCGGGAAGCTATGACATAAATGATAACTTTACACCGGGCTTAAAGCTGGAAGGTTCCAGGTCATACTGCACGGACGGAACCTTTGTCGATAGCGTATATATATATATTGATGCTGATTTTTATATAGTGAGTGAGGATAAAGATTCTATTTTAAAATAGTTCAATTTTTATTTCAAAATTGCGGCACGGGTAAAATCCGGTTTGGATAAATTAATTTGGGAGATAGATATAAAGAAAACGATGTTTCAGGACGAAAAATCCGAAGAGAAAT
The DNA here is from genome assembly GCA_021372235.1 of Spirochaetia bacterium. Classification (GTDB taxonomy): domain Bacteria; phylum Oederibacteriota; class PGYV01; order PGYV01; family Palsa-1178; genus JAJFUW01. The sequence goes on along the minus strand of JAJFUW010000061.1, from coordinate 37,234 downwards.
ATTAATTTCTGGTGGTATTGTATTCGGCCATTAATTCATCCGAAATATAAGGCCAATTCGGCAATCTACAGCACCCGGAGCGGTCCTTGCGTCAGAAAACATACTCTCCCGACAGAACCAGTTCGCCGAACACTCTGGACTACTCCGACGTCCTGCTTTATGACCTGCTGGAAATCGCTCTTCAGAAGCTTAATCCTTCATTGCCGCTCGCGGCGCTGGAAGAGGCGATAAAAGAGGTAAAAAATATTTACTCGCCACAGCTTATCGAGGCTAAGGGGGCAGTTTCACAGGTTTCTAACCGAGGGCATCCACGTGAACATGCGGGTTGACGGGCAGGAACGCGATGAAACAGTTTATCATAATCCCGCCAATAATTCCTTTTACGCGGTTAATCAATTCACAATAATCGAAAAAAACCAAAACAAAAGGCCCGATATAATACTGTTTGTAAACGGTCTTCCGCTCGTGGTCATAGAACTAAAAAATTCCGCCGATGAAAATGCCACGGCCAGAAAGGCGTATGACCAGATACAGACTTATAAAAAACCATCCCGTCGCTTTTCTTTTATAACGCCCTGCGCGTGGTATACGACGGGCTGGAGGCCAGGGCAGGCACCATATCCTCTTCTTTTTCCCGGTGCCTCGCTTGGAAAAGTGCTGATGGCGTAAATGATGCACCCGCCATAACTGCGGAGATGGAAACTCTTTTAAAAGGCATACTAAAACCGGGAACACAGCCTGACCTCATACGGAATTTTATAGTATTTGAAAAAGAAGAAAAGATAGATCCCGGGACGGGTTTAAAAAGGCTATCCGCCGGACAGGCAGCAAAAAGCCGTTGATACGGTTTTAAAACAGGCTGAAGTGATGGCAGATTACTGGAAAAAAAATAGATTTGAATAAATACAATAGGAGCGGAGAAATCCGCCCCTGTTGTATTATTGCGTTGTTTTAAAGTGGTGTAGTGACAGGACCGGGCAGAGGGGCACGACGGCCTATTTTCTATTTCAAAAAAAAATTGCCGGACTTTATGTCCGGCAATTTTTTGGAGGTGGCGATCGGAATTGAACCGATGAATAAGGGTTTTGCAGACCCGTGCCTTACCACTTGGCTACGCCACCAAAATTTTGTATTAAAGCAGGCATAATTATAGGGGAATATTTGTGTTTTTTCAAGGATAATTTGTGAGTACCCTGAAAGGGTGGTAGATGAGTCCATTTTTCACGGTGTGATGAACGCCTCGGAGGGCATACCCCTCATGTACGTAAAAGGAGGGGACGACCTCATCGTGGGAATGACAGGGTTGGCGGGTTTCATCTCGCTCGCCCTACTGAACATCCTGCTCTTTGTTTATGACAGATATATGGCAAAGGAAAAGGTCATTATCCGCTAAATTTTGCTTGAAACCGAAAATCCCAACATTTTTATAATATGTATAGGGGATTTATCAAGTAGTGTATCAATACAAAACTTGATTATAAGAAGGCGTTTCGATACACCAAAATACGAGCAATATAAAGAATATTTTTAATCGTGGCACTCTCGCTTCTCGCGTTTATGCTGGGATATGTCGGGGCCCTGCTGACGGGGAAGATAATCGAACTAAAAAGATCTGCGGCAGCTGTGAGGGTTGAGGAACCGGCGCCGGCGGCAAAGTCTGCAAAGAAAAATAGGCAGATATAGATTACCCGGTAGAGCCGGCACCTGTAGCCGGTTCAGGGGTGTGGTTGAACAAAGGAGGCGGGCACCGGTCCCGCCTCTATTGTTTTAACTGCTGTTTTGCGGTTTTTTTGTAAAAAAAAGCGCCTAAAAAACACCCTTTAAAATCAACATGTTTTTCCTCCTGTTCCACCCTATGCCCATGTCTGCCCCGGCACAAAACCAATCCGCCTGCTGACATTGATTTTGCCGTCATAATATGTCATGGATATAATAGAAGTTTCCATTTTTGATGAAAGGTGGTGATGCGCCTTTATCATGATGACTTGAGTCGGGCCCGGTCTTTTTCCACGTTCCTAAGAACAGGAAGACTCCCTACGAGCTAAAACAGGAAGGTGGCCGCCATGTCAGAGGATACAAAATGGCTCTATGAAGAGGCAGAAATCGCTTACAACTCCGGGGATTACAACAAAGCCTACGGCGCACTGCTGAAACTCCTCGAGATGGACCCATCGCACGGCCCCGCGCACGAACTGCTGATCAAGACCTGCCGCAAGGCAAAAAATCCCGACGCGGAACTGCGGGCAGCACAGGACCTCTACGCAAAAGCCCCCACCATTGACAACGCAAAAAAACTTGCTTTTACCTACAAACACCTCCAGAGAGGCAACTCTGCCAGGAAGTTTTTCAAACAGATACTCGACGACAGGCCCCATGACTGCGACGCTTTGGCCGCGCTCGGGCTGGTCTGCACGGACCTGGAGGATTACGACGAGGCCATAGCAGCTCTGGAAAAATCCGTATTGATAAGGCCCGGAGATTCGGACGTGCTTTTTGCGCTGGGGTGCTGCTACAACCACACAGGCAGACTGCAGGAGGCACTCGGGGTTTTTGAACGGATGATGTTGAATTATGGTGGGCAGGAAGGCCTCAGGGCGTGGCTGGGGCGTACACTGGAAAAACTCGGCCGTAAACAGGAAGCGTACGTCCAGTATGTAGGCGAAGTAAAACTGCATCCGTCATATCCCGACGGAGTCAAATTCTTGGCGGAGTATTACGGGTCACAGGGAGACATGAATTCAAAGGAAGAGGTCTATGTCGAGGGCATAGAGGCCGCAAAAAAAAATACCGGGGACCTCATCAACATGGGGACAATGCTGATACGCCAGGGCAGGCTGGAGCAGGGTAAAGAGACGCTCAATTACGCCATAGAAAACGCCCTGCCGGGAGGTTACAGCAGTTCACTTTTGTACAACAATCTTGGCGTGGCTTTTCTGGACAATGACGACAGGCGTGCCATGGAATTTTTCGAGGAGTCCCTGAAAATTTTCAAATCCCACCACAACCCCCTGCACAATATGGGGCTCGCGCTCTACGGAGCGGGCAGGTTCAGGGAGGCGGAAAAATACCTGTTGCGCGCGCTGGAACTGGAGCCGGACTGGCACATAACCCTGTCGGTTCTGGGTTCGGTATATTTTAACATGGAGAGAGCAGATGAAGGCTGCGAGATGTACCTGCGTGCCATAGAACGCAAGCCAAAAAAGGCACGTTACCGCGCCGAACTGGCGTTTTACCTCTACAAATGCGGAAGGTGCGCGGATGCGGGACAGTATGCGAAAGAGGCGCTGAAACTGCAGCCGGACAACTTTAACGCGCTATGCACCATGGCTCTGTGCTCAATGGATGACATGAACCCGGAGGCCGCGCGTTCCTGTCTGGACAGGATGCGCAAAGAGGACAAACACTCCTACAATTACCTGACGCTAAAACGGAGGATAGAACTGATGGAGGCTGCGATCAGGGATAATGAAGCGCTGGACCTGAAACGCTACCTGAACGGCGACGTCCCCGAGACGGACTACGTACTGGACGGAAAAATGTTTGAGAACAGGGGCCAGCAGGCGCTATACAGGCTGTATGAGATATTAAAAGGGGAGTTGAAACGCAGCATATCCTGTTCGGTCTACTACAGGGAACACCGGGGCAGGTTCAGCACAGAGATAGAGGTGGACAGGCTAAAAATGTATTACCTGACCGGCATGGAGGCGCGCGACCTGTATGTTGTGGTAAAATTTAACGCGACAAAAGAGGCGGAGGCAAAAAATGCTGCAAAGACAACCCACAGGAAAATGTCGGAAGCGGCGCGCAGATGGAAAGAGCACCCTGATGCGAACTATTAACCGGCGCAGGGCCTATAACTTTTTTTATATTTGCTGATGGAACTTTCCGGCATGGGCAGTGGTTTTATGTGCGGCAATCCGGCGTGCAGCCATTGTGAACAGAGAGAACAGGGCTGCTCCCCACAGAAACTATTTGATGGAAAACCGGAAAAACAGGACGATTGATTGCGGGCAACCCGAGGCCTCCCGAGGACGTCTAATATGAAGGAATTCAATTATAAGCTAAAGTAAACCCGTTAGTTTCCGAAATATCCATATATAAAAAGCGTTTTAGCTATGGTGTTCTGTTCGTTTAATAGTATTAAACCCCGGAATTACCGGTATATTATAATGAAAGGCGTTGGTATTAAATGCGCAGGATATTGTTTTGCGTTGTATTTGCCATATTCTGCGCGCAGTTCTTTTCCGTGCGCGGGCAGACCTGTCTGGGCGCAGGCATGGGATTTTATGACGGCGACGGCAACACTATGCCGTCCGCCACCATGAACGCGCCCAGGGGCGTGGCAGTATCAGGTTCAACAGCCTGCATTGCGGACACCGGGAACCATGTCATCAGGAAAGTCAACCTCTCAACATGCACCGTATCCACGCTCGCGGGAACAGGCACATCAGGAATTTTGAACGGGAACAGCCGTACAGTTCAACCATCCAACCGGGCTCGATATCAACTCCGCTGGCACCCTGCTCTACGTGGCTGACAGCTGCAATAACTGCATCAGGGTCATCAATCTCGTGACGCTTGCCACATCCCTTTTGGCCGACGACAGCACGAAATATTCCTATCAGGAGGAAACGTACAATACAGCCTGGTTTTCCGGATTGCGCGGCGTATGCCTGTACGAGGCCTCGGGCAGGTTGTATGTCTCGGATTACGAAATTATATGATAAGGTCGGTTGAAACTGCCACGGGAGTATCCCGTTAAGAAGCGAGAGCGCAGGCGCAGGGCGACAGGGAAGGCAACTCCGCGGACGCTTTTGGCATGTCTTGTTACGGCGGAATTGTCTATATAGCGAACCAGGTGTTCTATGTGGCTGATACCGGGAACAACCGCATCAGGAAAATAGACGCGGTACAGGCGACGCTCACCCCCACATTCACCGCGCTCCCTACTAGGGCGCCGACAACAAACGGTACCTATACCTTTACTCCGACCGTGACCGAGACTACGGTGTGTTCGCCGACAGTGACTCCACTGTGACAAAAAACACCACTGACACGCCGACAGACAGTGCGACGGTCACACAGACGCTTACCGCAACATCCATGCAGACCGTTACGCAAACGGTTTTTTTGACAGGACGGTTGGGATAAACGATAAACGATAAACGATAAACGAAGTATTCATATACCTGAACCCATCCTACGGGAGGCCGAGGATAGTCTATGACATAACAGGCGTGGCGGTCACGGTTAAAATAAACATCTATACGTCGGGTTTCAGGCCGGTAAAACAGTATACATATACGGATGTTCCCGAGGGAAGGCACGACGGGGTTTCTTATGACCTCATGGGATTGTCGTGCGGGCTGTACCATGTAACGGTGATATGCACCGGGACCGACGGAGATTCGGCAAGGATGGTAAAAGAACCGGTCATCCTGAGGTAACTAAAAAATGTATTAAATATACCTCCTCATCATAAGCGCCCCAAAAACTTTCACCCCATGTTCCAGTTCGTTTATGCCGATGGATTCGTTCGCCGTATGTGCCTCTGTGTCCTCACCCGGGCCCAATACCACGCAGGGCAGGCCAGCGCCCGAAAACGCCCCAGCGTCAGTCGCAAACTGCGCACCCGTGGGCCCGGCGTCCGGCCCGGATTTTTCCAGGCAGTCCAGAACGTTTTTTATGAAAGGGCAATTTAAGTCCTGCGACAAAGGGTTGTCGCTGAATAAGGGCCGTACCTCAACCTGCAGTGAGGGGTCAGCGTTCCGCAGGCGGGCGAGGATATTTTCAACCGCGGGCAAAATCGAAGCAGGATCTTCGCCCGGCATGACCCTGCGGTCAACCTGTATGACGCACTCATCCGGGACGGCATTGACCTGCCTGCCGCCATTTATCATATTTATTGAACACCGGGCTCTGCCGCAGAGAGGGTCGGATGCCGTGAGTTTTGCTATGTAATCATTCTCCAGCGATTCCATGACATTCATCATGTCGTGTATCGCAGACCTTCCATTTGACGGGTTGGAGGCGTGTGCGGCTTTGCCGCGGGTAATAACGGAAAAATGGGCAATGCCTGCGTGGGAGACTATGGGTTTAAGAGATGTCGGCTCGGCCACTATGACACCCGCGGGTTTAAAGCCGATATCCGGCAGTTGGATTTTGCTGAAAGCAGCGGCTCCGTGGCGCTGTTGCTCCTCATCGACTGTCAGCAGGATTGCAATGTTATTTCCGCAGGTGTCTTCCGCGGCCGCCTGCTTTAAGGCCCACAGCGACGCCGCGATAGAGCCTTTGTCATCGCACGAACCTCGGCCAAGTATGCGTCCGTTTTTTTCCTCACCGCAGAAAGGCTCAAAAGCCATGCCCTCGGCCGAGACCGTATCCATGTGCGAGGCGAACATTATCCACGGCACGCCGCTTTTGAATTTTTTCGTTATTAAAAGGTTATGGCCGATGCCGGGGACATCCAGCAGTTGTGCGTTCAGACCCCAGGAAATGCTCAAATCTTTCAGGTATGCCGCCACATCTTCCTCGGCGCCTGTTTTACCCGTGATGAACCGGTTCACGGAGGGGATGCGGACGAGGTGTTGCAGCAGTTCCTTGACGGACGACGGGTTGTTTTTCATATGAAGGCTCCTTGTCGTTTTCGGATATTATACTACGCCGCGGGTTAATTGACAATTGCGCGGGGGATTACAGTTGTTGTTTTTAAAGGGCGCGGATTATTGACTGTGCACGGTATTGTGTTAGTATGTATGCATAAAACACGCGGCAGCGAAGAGTTGAGAAAATGAATTTTTTACCGACATAATGTCAACGGCATTAGCGGTTATTTCAGGATGCAAAAAAACGGGCAATCCGATAGTGCCGCAAATCGTCGGGACGGTGACAGTTGCCGCTATTATTATGAGGTCAGCCGGGCCAAAGGAGAAAATATTATAATGAATGACTCGACAGGAATTCCCGGGCTTGACAGGATACTTCACGGTATTTTACCGGGTGATAACATAGTCTGGCAGGCGGACTCCGTCGAAGACTTCACGTCCTACGTCAAACCCTACTGCGACTACGCGCGCGCCAACAACCGCAAACTTGTCTATTTTCGTTTTGCAGGGCACCGGCCCCTGATGGAGGCGGGGCCAGGAGCGGAGGTCGTACAACTAAAAGCAGACGAAGGCTTTGAAAAGTTCATAACAGGCATGCACGACGTGATAACACGGGTGGGGAACGGCGGATATTATATTTTTGATTCGCTCTCCGAACTGGCCGTGGATTTTTTTTCCGAGGCCATGATAGAGAACTTTTTCGTCCTTACCTGCCCCAGACTGCTGAAAATGGAATGTATTGCCTATTTTGTTGTCCAGCGCAACTACAACTCCTACCATGCAACCAGGCTCATCATGCGCACAACCCAGCTCATACTGGACATCTACAACAGGGATGGCAGGCAGTACCTGCACCCCGTAAAGGTTGACGGCCGCTATTCGGAAACCATGTATATGCTGCACGAGAGGCAGGCGGACACATTCACCCCTATAATGGATTCCACGCGTATCGCGGAAGTTTCCCTGACCGGGCCGTGGTACGGTTTGCCGTCCGCCCCGTACAGGGAGGTTGGACTGTGGGACAAACTGTTCATCGAGGCGGAGAACCTGACAAAGTCGTGCAACCGCGGGGAGTGTTCGCCCGAGACGGTCCGCGACGTTTTACACCGGCAGCTCCGGCAGATGATAGCCACGGATGAGCGGATGCTGGAAATGGCAAAAAAATACCTCGACCTGTCAGGGTTGATAGATATATGGAAACGCACGATAGGGTCGGGTATGATAGGCGGAAAATCAGCGGGTATGCTCCTGGCCCACAGCATATTGAAAAAGAATTTTCCGCGTTACGCGCAGATAATGGAAAAACACGATTCTTTTTACATCGGGTCCGACATATTTTACTCGTTCCTCGTGCGGAACGGGTGCTGGCATATCAGGCAAAAACAGAAAAAACAGGAGACCCTGTTTGAAGGCATCGAGGAGGCGCGGGAACGCATGCTCACAGGGACATTCCCGGAGGATGTGGTCAAGAGGTTCTCGGATATGCTGGATTATTTTGGCCAGGCACCGATAATTGTGCGCTCCAGCTCGCTTTTAGAGGATAATTTTGGGAATGCTTTTTCCGGGAAATATGAATCAATATTCTGCGTGAACAACGGCGACAGCGCGCTCAGGCTCAGACACTTTCTTGACGCCGTAAGGGTCATATACGCGAGCACCATGTCGCACGAAGCACTGGCTTACCGCGCGAAAAAGGGCGTTTTAGAGAACGACGAGCAAATGGCGCTTTTGGTTCAGCGGGTATCGGGTTCGCGGCACCGCAGTATTTTTATGCCGCAACTGGCGGGAGTGGGATTCTCCTATAACGCGTATACATGGGAACGGGATATAGTCCCCGAAGCAGGCCTGCTGCGACTGGTCTACGGGCTTGGTACCAGGGCGGTTGACAGGCATGATGACGATTATACGCGGATTGTTTCGCTTTCCGCACCGGATAAAAGGCCCGAAGGAAGCGGCAGCGAGGTGGTCAGGTATACCCAGAAACGGGTGGATGTCCTGAACCTGGGTAAAAATTCGCTGGAGACCGAGTACCTGACCGATATAATGAAGGAAAATCAGGATATGGACACGTCAATGTTCACGGATGAAGTTGAGCACAACGGAAACCGGTTCAGGGTGGTAAGTTTTGACAATGTCATCAGGTCAACGCCTTTCATCAATGATATGTCTGAAATTTTGCGGATACTCCGCAGCGCCTACGGCAGCCAGGTTGACGTCGAGTTTACGGCGAATTTTTCCGGTGACGGGACATACAGGATAAACCTGCTCCAGTGCAGGCCGCAGCAAATCAAGACCGGGAACGCCGCGGATACGGCGGCGCCGCTCTCCGGGGATGCCAGGCTTGTCATGAAAACCGCGGGAGGCATAGTCGGACGCAGCAGGATAACCGAAGTGGACAGGATAATATACGTCGTACCGGAAGTTTACGGAAAACTCCCGGAGCAGGAGAGGTACGCGCTTGCCAGGGTCATAGGCAGACTGGCGCACTCGGGAAGCCCTGATATGACGCTCATGCTCATAGGCCCGGGAAGGTGGTGCACAAAAATGCCCTCGCTCGGTGTGCCGGTCAATTTTTCGGAGATAAATACGGCCTCCGTGATATGCGAGATAGGCGTCATGCATGAGGGACTGACCCCCGACCTATCCATGGGGACTCACTTTTTTAACGACATGGTCGAGATGGACATACTGTACATGGGATTTTTTCCCGCCAACAAACAGAACATACTGAACGGCAACATATTGATGGAGCAAAAGGACAGATTGGCCGTGATGCTGCCGGATGAGAAGAGGTGGCAGGGGACCGTCAGGGTCATAGACGCCTCTGATGTGGCAGGCGGCAGGATATATTTGAACGCGGACGCGGTCGGGCAGTCAGGGGAGTTGTATTTCGGTTAGTCCCGCACCGGACCTGCTATTTTTATACCAAGAGAGAGGCAAAGGGAAAAGGACGACATCGCGCCCGCACCGCCCAAAAAGAAAAATGCAACGGCGCTATTTACCGTCTGTCATTTTGGTGATATACTTCATCACACAATTAAAAACAGGAAAAGATTAATATGCCAAAACTGAGCAGGAAACTCTCTTTTTTTACAGATTCCATAATCCGCAGGATGACCCGCATTTGTAACAGGTGCGGGGCAATCAACCTGTCGCAGGGGTTTCCGGATTTTGACCCCCCGCAGGAACTTAAAGATGCGCTGGCGCGCGCCGCGGCCGGACACATACACCAGTATGCGGTCACGTGGGGCGCCGCGAATTTCAGGCAGGCGCTGGCTAAAAAGCAGTCAAAATTCACGGGCATGGAAATAGACCCGGATAAAAACATTGTCGTCACCTGCGGCTCGACCGAGGCCATGATGGCCGCGATGATGACCGTGTGCAATCCAGGGGATAAAGTCATCATATTTTCGCCGTTCTACGAAAACTACACCGCTGACGCCGTGATATCGGGGGCACAACCCATATACATCCCGCTGAGGCCGCCGGAGTTTAATTTTGACAAAAAAGAGCTGGAAAAGGCGTTCAGGAAAAGACCAAAGGCTATAATACTGTGCAATCCGTCCAACCCGTGCGGTAAGGTGTTTTCGCGGGAGGAACTGCTGATAATAGCCGCGCTCGCGGAAAAATACGATGCTTTTGTAATAACTGACGAGGTATACGAGCATATTGTTTATAAACCTTATGAACATACATATTTCGCCTCTCTGCCGGGGATGGCACAGCGGACCATATCGTGCAGTTCACTCTCCAAGACCTATTCCATAACCGGCTGGAGGCTGGGATACATCATAGCACCGCCGGAGATAACCGACAACGCCCGTAAAGTGCACGATTTTTTGACCGTGGGCGCAGCGGCCCCGCTGCAGGAAGCCGCGGTCACGGGCTTAAATTTTCCGGACAGCTATTATGAAGGCTTGAGGGAGATTTACACCAAAAAAAAGGAACTGTTCCTGCATGGCCTTGACTCCCTGGGAATAAAGCACACAAATCCGCAGGGCGCGTACTATGTCATGATGGACGTTTCGGAATACGGGGTAAAAGACGACGTTGAGTTTTGCGAATGGATGGCCCGTGAGGTCGGCGTAGCCGCGGTTCCGGGTTCGAGTTTTTTCCGTGAAAAGGTGAACCACCTGGTGCGTCTGCACTTCGCGAAAAAGGAAGAAACGCTGAACGAGGCGCTCACCAGGCTGGCGTCGCTCCATCAAAAGGCCGCCAAAAGGCTTCAAAAATAATAATGAATAATGAAAAGCGGAATGCGTATGCATTAATTATTAATTAAAAAGAAGGAGAACGAGTTAATGGCACCACCCGCACTAAAGGTATTTTTGGAAAAACGCGCCTCAAAACAGGTCACAGTCATAAGCGGCCTGCATACCTGCGGCACCGCGAGGCTCGAGGCCATGGCAAAGGAAATGAAGGGCAAATTCGGATGCGGCGGGACGGTCAAGGACGGGAGGATTGAACTGCAAGGTGATGTTGTGGGAAAGGCGAAGGGTTTCCTTAGAGACGGTTGTTAAGACAGGCCCGGGTTTCAAAACAGGTTGTTTTAATATTTGCAGGGACAGCGGCACTGCTGCGCTGTCAGCAGGGTATTTGAATTAAAGTTCCCGGGCCGGTTGAATATAAAGGCAAGAAGGTTGGTTTTGAAAAGACAGTGCTTTATATTGTCTCAGGTCCTGACCTTGGAGAGACATTCACACCCGCGGTAGACATGCAAAAAGATGCATTGTAAGAGAATGTTGTCGAACAAGAGGATGAAAAAGCAAGGGTTGCTTAAAGGAAAGGCCGAAGAACCAGATAGTTTTGTCTGTCTATACGGACGCGAGGTTCGGAGCGAAAACAAGCAAGAAAAAGTTAGCTGGATATACGGCAAACATTACGGATACGGTAAAGAGCGGGCGTATAATGAACATACCGGGGACTGCAGGCATGCCGCAATACGAAAAAGAGGGCATTTTCCATTTTGCATTGACATAACCTTTTAAAAACCCTATAATTCACAATTGGCATAATATTGCCGTTGAATTACATTATACGGAGGTCATTGATATGGCAGACGAAGTGAAAAAGGAAGGACCGCCACAAACAGAACCACAGGAGGCACAGCAAAAAGAGTCTCAGGCGGCACCGCAACCCGCGCCGCGGGCGGCCAAAACGGAGCCCAAAAAAGAAGAACCAAAGGCGCCGACGCTTGAGGATATAATTAAGGAAAAGGACCGGAAAATTGCGGAATTGAACGACAAATACCTGCGCGCGCTGGCGGAGATGGATAATTTCCGCAAACGCGTCTCGCGCGACAAGGAAGATTTCGTCAAATACGCCCGCAGTGAGACCGTGTCGGTTTTCCTGCCGGTAGTCGATAATTTTGAGCGTGCCTTGACGGCGACGGAAAAGACAAAGGATTACGATGACCTGAAAAAGGGCATAGACATGGTATTAAAACAGTTTGAGCACGCGCTGAAAGAGATGCACGTAAAAGAGGTCCCCGTGAACAAACAATTTGACCCCGATATGCATCACGCCGTCCATAAGGAACACAGGGCGGATAAGAAAGACGGGGAGATACTCGAGGTCTATCAGAAAGGCTACATGATAGACGACAGGGTGATAAGGGCGGCGATGGTCAAGGTGGCGGTGTTTGACGCGGAGGCGAAGAAAACGGATGAAAAAAAGCAGGGCGAATAGGTTAAAATTTAAAAGTTAAAACCAAAAAGTACAATTTAAAATTCAAAATTAAAGGCAGTTGTTTGTACATCCAATTGCCGTTAAATTTAAGTTTTAACCTGTATTTTTTGGTTTTGACTTTTAAATTTTACATTAACCCGGCATTTAAGGAGCATTATGAGCAAAGATCTGTATGATTTACTTGGCGTGTCAAAGACCGCCTCACAGGACGAGATAAAATCAGCTTTCCGCAATATGGCAAAAAAATACCACCCGGATGTCCACCAGGGCGAGGATAAAAAAGGCGCTGAGGAAAAATTCAAGGAAATAGCCGAAGCATACAGCATTCTCGGCGACCCGGAGCAGCGGCAGAAATATGACAGCGTCGGATATGACGGCATGAAAGGCCAGGGCGGTTTCGGCGGCGCCGGGTACCGGCCGATGGACATGGAGGACATATTGGGGGATATGTTCGGAGGAATGTTCGGGGATATGTTCGGGTTTGACACCGGCAGGGGGACGCGCGGTGGCGCGGGCGGCAGACGGCGCTCGGGCGAGGATATACGTTATGATACGACATTGACTTATGAAGAGGTAACCTTTGGCAAAAAGGAAACGATAGAGGTCACCCGCAAGGAGACCTGCAATACATGCAAAGGCGACGGTTTAAAACCCGGAACCTCAAAGAAAACCTGCACGGCATGCGGCGGCACCGGCAAGGTGCGGCAGTCCAGCGGTTTCTTTTCAGTTGTCACCACATGCCCCAGATGCCGCGGCGCGGGCCAGATAACAGAGGCCAACTGCCCGGAGTGCGGCGGGACAGGCGTAAAAAACAGGAGACGGCAGATAGACGTAAAGATACCTGCGGGCGTTGAGGCCGGTTCATACCTGAAACTTTCCGGGGAAGGCAGCACGGGACAGAACGGCGGACACAACGGCGACCTTTACGTGGTTATAAACATAAAAGACCATGAGATTTACAGCCGCGACCATGACAATGTGCTGCTGACGCTTCCGATAACTGTCACCCAGGCGGTTCTGGGCGACGAACTCGAGATACCCACACTGTACGGAAATCACAAACTGAGGATACCGGAGGGCTCACAGTCGGGCGACGTGCTGGAAATCAGGGGCAAAGGTTTCCCGGTTTTGAACCACGATTCAAAGGGCAGCATGATGGTCACGCTCGAGGTGGAGATACCAAGGGGTATGAATTCAAAGTTGAAAGAGGCTTTTAAAAATGTTAAAGTGTTGGAGTCCGACGAAAACTACGGGGCGGTAAAAAGGGCGGAAAAACTCTTCAAGAAATACAAAAAATGAGGTGAAAGATGGCAGACGAAAAATTTGACGCCATAGTGGTCGGCGGCGGCCCGGCGGGATTGTCCGCAGCCTATGTGATGGCAAAGGCAGGAATGCAGGTAATAGTGGTCGAGCGCGGCGATTATTGCGGCTCAAAAAACGTTTTTGGCGGTATTTTTTTCACCAACGTCATGAAAGAACTCATACCTGACTTTTTAAAAGACGCGCCGGTTGAACGCAACGTATCAAAGAGGCGTTTTTCATTCCTGACACCGACAGGTGAGGTCGGCGGAGGGTTCAAGTTCGACAGGTTCAACAAGGAACCTTTCAACAATTCCTTTACGGTGCTGCGCGCGAAGTTTGACAGGTGGTTTTCGGAAAAGGTCGAGGAAGCCGGCGCCATGATTATAACAGGCACCGTGGTAGATGATTTCCTTTTGAAAGACGGAAAAATATGCGGCGTCAAGGCGCGCATGGAGGACGGGGACCTGTATGGCGACGTGGTAGTGCTGGCGGACGGCGTGAACTCACTTTTAGCCAAAAAACTGGGTTTTCACAATGAACTTTCGGCCGAGTCCACCATAGTCGGGGTAAAGGAAACAATAGCCCTGCCCGAGGAACGTATCCGCGACAGGTTCGGCCTGACCGGGAACGAAGGTGTGGCATACGAGTATTTCGGCATGGCGACCGGAGGCGCGATAGGTTCGGGTTTTATATATACCAACAAGGACACCATATCGGTCGGCATCGGCGCAACCATTAAATCCATGCTGGAACACAAACTCAACCCGAACGACGTGCTGGAGGCTTTTAAGGCGCACCCCGTGGTGGCTCCGCTCGTGCGCGACGGCGAGCAAAAAGAGTACTCGGCACACCTCATACCCGACGGCGGGTATGACAAGCTCTCAAAACTTTATGGTGACAACGTTCTGGTTGTCGGTGACGCGGCGGGGTTTGTGAACGCGACGCTTTTCCACGAGGGCACAAACCTTGCCATGGAGTCAGGCAAACTGGCCGGTCAGACAGTGGTTGAGTCTTTCAACAAGGGCAAAAACTACTCGGCCGAGGCGCTCTCACAGTACAAAACCAGGCTCGATAACTCGTTTGCCATGCGTGACATGAAACAGTTCCGCGGCTCGGGCAAAGCACTTGAACATAACTCAAAACTTTTTGGCAAGTATGCCGTTCTGATGGAGGACGTGGTCTCCGAGCTTTTCGCCGTGGACGGCGAGGCAAAATGGCCGAAAGAGGTAAGGCTCGTTAAAAAGGTGTTAACGGCAGACAACCCGTTCGCGCTGCTAAAGACCGCGCTGGACATGAGGAAGGTGATCGTATGAGCAAATATTTTACTACCATGGAAGACAAACTGGGCCTGGACAAGTTCAAGGCTTTTGAAAAGACCCACCTGAAGATCAAAGATGGCGCGGACCCGAAGGTTGTTGAACGCAAGCTCTTTATATGCCCGGCCAGGGTGTATGAACTGAACGACAGGGGGGAGCCGATAGTATCGTTCGAAAACTGTCTGGAGTGCGGCACGTGCAGGGTGGCGGCACCGGACGAAGTGGAATGGGAATATCCGCAGGGCGGGTACGGGGTAACGTTTAAATACGGATAGTTTTTCCGCGGCTCCGGTAGCGCAGTCAGACTTCAATTAATAATTAAAAATTAATAATGAATAATAAAGAACTAAGACGAAGCGGCTATTATTAATTATTCATTATTAATTTAGGGGTGAAGTATGGTATTGGTTTTTAACATCGGCAACACCAACATTTCGATCGGGACTTTCCAGGGCAACACCCTGGTATTCAAGGCCCGCATCCGCACAAACATAAATTACACCGAGGACCAGTACTTTGCCGTACTATACGCCCTGCTGACAAAAGAGGGCATAGATACCGCGGATATTGACGGGGCTTTTATCGGCAGCGTGGTACCCGGCATCACAAGAATCATCACCCACATGGCACGCAAATATTTCAGGGTGGAACCCGTCACCATAAATGGAAAATCAAAAATCGGTATCAGGAACCTGTACAAAAACAAAAAAGAGGTCGGCGACGACAGGTTGGCAAACGCGGCCGCGGCCCGCGCGCAGTACGGCAAAAAAGAGCTGGTGGTCATAGATTTCGGGACAGGCACCACGTTTGACGTGGTCACCTCCACAGGCGGGTATATCGGCGGGGTTATAATGCCGGGGCTCAACCTCATGCTGCAGAGCCTATTTTCCAGGACAGCCAAACTGCCTCAGGTGGACTTAAAGTTCCCCAAAAACGTGATAGGCGACACTACGGAAACCTCGATACAGAGCGGCCTGTTGAACGGGCTCATAGGCTCGATAAATCACCTGATCGAAGGCATTAAAAAAGAGCGCGGAATAAAAAAGATAAAGGTGGTTTTAACGGGCGGCGACGCGGACCTGATACCCGTGAAACTGCTGAAGGAAAAGGACGTCACGGTGGATAAAGACCTGACGTTAAAGGGGTTCAAACTCATATACGATATCAATACAAAAACGGGTAGAGTTAAAATTTAACAGTCAAAATCAAAAAGTACAATTTAAAATTAAAAACTAAAAGCAACTGCCTGTACAGCCAATTGCCGTTAATTTTGACTTTTCACTTTTAAATTAAAAGGGAACGGCACCCCCATCCCGTTTGTCATCCGGTTTGTTAAATAAACGGCTTGACAATTCATTAATATTTGATATAACTTTAAATGCGCAGGGTTGAGCCTACCTTGTAGCTCGTAAAAACCCCTCTATATCCCTGCGCACTTTATTTTTTAAAGGGTAAAAATCCGAATTTCCATACCGGGCAGCACCGGTTTTGGGCCTCGCGGGCTGCAGTACCCGACAGGAGTTCAATTGAAAAAACAAACAGTTGCCGCAGTACTGCTTATTGTATCAGCCTTGATATGCGCTTCATGCTCACAACGCCTGATAAGGATTCCGATGACACAACCATCTGTTTACGTCTATCCGGAACCCATGGTAAAAGCCGGCGCGTCCAAAGCATCCCCCACAATCACTCCTGCACCGGCAAAAACAGGGACAAAATAATGTCCGACCCGGAAGAACCGGATAACAGGAACATACCATGCCTGATAATTTTGATAACCGCAGTCCTGCTGACATGGATGCTCGTTTTGGACTGCAAACGCAGGGCTGTGGACAGGATTGACAGACAGGAACAGGTAAAAACTGTCTACGCGGAGGACAGGATGAACGTAATGGCTCTGGAGACGTTTTCTGCGGAGAGTCCCGGGCATGCTGACGGCGCGGGGGCGGTGGTTGTGATTACACAACTGAACAGGTTCGCCGGGGATTTCGAAAAAAAGTTCAGGCCGGGCCCAATGGCAAAGGCGGCCTGGGCAAGGGCGCACGGGGTATTTTTGGCAAAAAAAATGATAACCCCTTATGAAAAACAGACGACCATAATGGCAGAGGATATAAGTGAAGTTGAAGAGGCATACAGGGACATGGACTGGCTCCTGAAAACCGCGATGGAGAGGGGGTTTGAGTTCAACTTTTAAGGCAATCAATAATTAACAATGAACAATAAAACCGGAACAATATTAAATATAGTACCGTAACAGCAGTGACAGCACTCCCGTGCTGTTCAAAGGGTTTTTGGACTTGTTTTTGTTTTATGCAGCCGCAGGAAACACGACCCCGCGCAACCTTAAAGGTTGCGGCTACAAGGGCGGTTTCATGCAAATACAACTAAAACAAAAAAACCGCGGCCGTTACAGCCGCGGTTTTTTTATTTGGAATCTGTGATTGCCTTTAGTCCACTTTCAGGATGGCCAAAAACGCCTCCTGCGGGATTTCCACGGAGCCTATCGCCTTCATCCTTTTTTTGCCCTCTTTCTGCTTTTCCAGCAGTTTGCGTTTACGGGTGATGTCTCCTCCGTAGCATTTCGCAAGGACGTTCTTTCTCATGGCGGGGATTGTCTCCCTGGATATGATGGACGCGCCTATGGCACCTTGTATCGGGACCACAAACATCTGGCGGGGGATGACCTCTTTGAGTTTCTCTACGAGCAGTTTGGCCCGGTTGTACGCGAACTGTTCGTGCGTGATGAAAGATAGCGAGTCAACTTTTTCGTGGTTGACCAATATGTCCACTTTTTTCAGGTCGGAGGTGCGGTAGTCCATGAGTTCGTAATCCATGGACGCGTAGCCGCGAGAGATGGATTTGAGTTTGTCGTAGAAATCCCAGATTATCTCGGCGAGCGGCATCTCATAGGTCAGCAGGGCCCTGTTGCCCATTATGTATTCCGTGGTGACGTAGACACCCCTGCGCGACTGGCACAACTGCATGAGCGCACCCAGAAATTCCGAAGGCGTGATGAGGTTCAGTTTAACGTAGGGCTCCTCGATGTGGTCGATGTATGAAAAATCAGGGAACGAGGCGGGCGCATCACATATCGTTGTTTCGCCCTTTGTACTCACAACTTTGTACTCGACGTTGGGCGCGGTGGCGATGAGGTTCAGGTTGTACTCGCGTTCCAGCCTCTCCTGTATGATCTCCATGTGCAGCAGCCCCAGAAATCCGCAGCGGTAGCCGAACCCGAGCGCCTCTGACGATTCGGGCTCAAAGAACAGGGAAGAGTCGTTGAGTTTGAGTTTCATGAGCGCGTCTTTTAACTCCGTATACTGCTCCGATACAACGGGAAACAGGCCGCAGAAGACCATGGGTTTCACTTCTTTGTAACCGGGAAGTGCCCGGTCACACGGGTTGGTGTTGTCGGTCACGGTATCGCCTATCTTGATGTCAGAGAGCGATTTGATGCCCGCCACTATGTAGCCGACCTCGCCCGCGCGCAGTATGTCGGTCTCCACCATGCCGGGCTTGAATATCCCGATATTATCAACGTCCCATTTAGTGTTGGACGCCATCATGAGTATCTTCATGCCGGGTTTTATGTAGCCGTCCACTATGCGGACAAATGTTATGACGCCCTTGTAAAAGTCGAACTGGGCGTCCATGACGAGGGCTTTTAACGGTTTGTTGACGTCGCCATTTGGGGCCGGAATGCGTTCCACTATGGCGCGCAGGATTTCCTCTGTGCCGATGCCTTCCTTGGCACTTGCCCTTATCGCGTCCTCACCGGGCAGGGCGAGCAGCTCCTCCATCTCGCGTATGGCGTTCTCGGGGTCCGCGTTTGGCAGGTCTATCTTGTTTATAACAGGTATGAGCAGCAGGTTGCTGTTCATCGCTATGTGTGCGTTGGCCATGGTCTGCGCCTCTATGCCCTGCGACGCGTCGATGACCAAAAGCGCACCCTCAGAGGCGATGAGCGAGCGCGAGACTTCGTATGTGAAGTCCACGTGGCCGGGGGTGTCTATGAGGTTGAGTGAGTATTCCTCACCGTTGTATTTGTATTTGATGGCGACGGCTTTTGCCTTGATGGTAATCCCGCGCTCGCGTTCCAGGTCCATGGAGTCCAGCACCTGCTCTTTCATCTTGCGTTTGTCTATGGTCCCGGTGTGCTCGAGCAGGCGGTCGGCCAGCGTGGATTTGCCGTGGTCAATGTGCGCAATTATGGAAAAGTTCCTGATTTTTTGCATGTATGAATTATCCACTTACTTTACCTCGATGTATTTGAAATCAAAGTACCTCTGCTGGGTTTTCAAGCCGTTGTACTGGAGCATGTAGGCTATCATCTGCATGAAGTCCTTTTTGTAGTTGCTTTCCATGGCCCTGACCTGGAATGTCAGGGTTTTTATCTCGCCCGGGGCCAGGTAGAATTTGTGCACCAGGTCGCCGTACATCTCGAGGTTGGAAACTTTTAGCAGTTTCAGGTAATAGTCCATGGTTATCTCGCCCGTGTTCTTGATGTTGATGTCTATGGTGAAAATTTCGCCGCGTTTCACGTTGTCGGGCAGTTCCCAGCTGGCATCAAATGGAAAAAGCCCCTGCTTCATGCGCAGGTACGAGAATGTGGCGCCGCCGGCGACCGCCCACTCGAGCGATGAGTAGGGCCCGCGCGAGCCCTTGAACGCGCGCGTTAAGTCGTGCCAGAAAAGGCCGGTGTTGGGGTTAACCGGCAGGATTTCATCCACCAGTTTTACCTGGCGCAGATAATGCTCCTCGGGGCCGGAGGGTCTGTGGGTGCGGCCCAGCAGGTTCCAGTCAACGCACTGGCCGGCGACCAGGTTTGAATTGCCCAGTTTCAGGTAATCTTTCCATGAATCCACCAGTTGAGGGTAGGTCTTTTTGTCTATGGAGTAGAACATGCCTGCGTTTAAATCCACGCCGGCGTCTATGAACATGAGCGGGTCCTGACCGTGCTCCTTGCCCTGGCGCCAGGTTAGGGAAAAGACCCACAGCGGTTTTGTGATGCCCGCGCGGGCCTTGATATCCGCTATGTTCTCGGACATCTTGTGGGCGCGCCACCAGTTCCACATGTCCATGAAATCGTCGTTTTTTTCCAGTTCTATTTTCCTGCCGAGCCAGAACATGCGTTCCTCCTCGGTCATGGAGTCCCAGTCGCGGGGCACACCGCGTACCGGCATGTCATGGACAAACCGGGTGGCGTATTCCAGACCGCCAAAATCCGTTCTCATATAGTCCAGACCGAGGAAATCAACGCTCGGATTGGCCTGCATTTTTTTGAGCAGCTCCACCATGTCGGTGCGTCTTTTTTCATCGAGTATGGATACGTATATGAGCTGGCGCAGTGTATTGTTGGTGGGGTCGTAGGCTATGGTCTGGTTATAGGGTGAGAGGTCCTTGCGGTTGCCCAGCACCACGTAGCTTGTTATCCACGCACCGTATTTCATGTCGTATTTGTGGCACTCGCTGCCCAGGGCATCCACCTGGGAGAGGGCCACCTGGTCCCACGGAAACTGCCGCGCGTCGAACCGGTTCCATATCTGCGACTGCCCGACGCAGTGCCAGAGCGCGTCCGCACCCATGAATTTGGACCAGAGGATGTAGTTTTCCCATAATTTCACGTTTTTTCCGCCGACGCCGGGAACCTTTTGTATCATGGCGTCACCGGGTTCTATATCCATGACGCAGAAGCCCTTTTTCATCTTCAGCGGAATGCGCCGCTTTATCTCGAAATTCACATTGCCGGCGTATTTTTTTGAGCCGTTCTTGAAGATGATTACGGCCCTGTAATTCCCCAGACGCGGGTTCCAGGGAATCGGCCAGAAGCCTTCCCAGCGTTTTGTTTTATAATTGTAGTTTAGCCTGATTTGGTCGGTGGAACCGACGGTTTTGATCTGGCGGTTGTCGCGGAATATCCTGGCCGTGCACTCACCACCCGATATTGCACCGGACATGGCATTATCATTTTTGTTGCCAAGTTTAAAAAAGGACTGTTTTGCATCCGGAATAAAATTACAATAGAGGTCGACGAGTTCGTAGCGCAGATATGAAGTTTTTCCTGCTTTGACCCTGATGCCTTCCGCCAGAACGGGAAAATTCAGGATAAGTACGGCACATAGTATTAATGTTATTCTTTTCATGTCTCTCCTGCGCATATAATAATGTAAACAGATAAAATAGAATTATAAGGATTTTTCAACAAAAGACAAGTAAAATTTGCATAAAACAAACGATTTTTGCGAGGATTGCTTATTAGGCGGTTAACAAACCGGGATTTTACCTGTATAATATGGTTGTTAACCAATTTGTGAAAATAGGGATGAAGATGAAAAAAAGGATCGCGTTATTTACGTGTATGTTCGCAACCGCAATATGCGGCATATTAAACGCCGCAATTATAAACCTGGACGCGGGGCAGGCGGGCAGGGTTTTTGAAGGCATAGGGCTGGTCAACAGCAGCGGAACGTCCAAACTGCTTATGGATTATCCGCAGGAACAAAGAGAACAGATATTGGACCTGCTTTTCAAACCCGGGTACGGCGCCGCTTTGACAATTATCAAAAACGAGATCGGTTCGGACTCCAATACATCAAGCGGAACGGAACCGTCGCACATGCGCGCCGCGGATGAAACTCCGTCGGCCAGGGGTGTGAATTTTTGGATGTGCCGCGAGGCAAAAAAAATTAATGATAAAATGAAGTTTGGCGCGGGCAGGTGGGGTATGCCGGCATGGGCGGCCTCATCCATGGAAGCCAAACAAAAATACTACCTCGCATACGTTGAAACTATGAAAAACAACAATACACCGCTTGACTTCCTGGCGCCCGATGAGAACGAGGGGGCGTTTGACCGCGATTGGGTGGCAGGCGTCTTAAGGCCCGCGCTCGACGAAGCCGGTTACAGGGGATTGAGCCTGGTTGCAAAAGACGGACCGGACTGGAACATCGCGTATGAACTGGAAAAGGACCCGGAGCTAAAAAGCGCGGTTGCGGGGATGAACTGCCATTACAGGACAGACGGGGACCCTGCGGCGTTGGAGTCGGGCTTGCCGCTCTACAACGACGAGGCCGATACCCCGATGCGCGGCGCGTACGCCGGGATGATGTCGGCTGCCATGAACATCGCACGCCAGTATATAGACGGCAGGATGACGAGGCTGCTCTACCAGCCGGCGCTCGACTGTGTCTACGACTCCATAAAATACAACGGCAAGGGTATAATAACCGCCAACACGCCGTGGTCCGGTCATTATGAAGTGCACCCTTCCCTGTGGATGACGGCGCATTACACCCGTTTCATAAAACCGGGATGGGTGTTCATGGACAACGCATGCGGCGCCGCAGGCGTGGATGATGACGAGTATTACCTGAGCGCACGCGACACTGACACCGGAGACTACAGCATTGTCATCGTCAATAATTCGGATAACGCGAGGATATATGCTTTTAAGGCGGGCAAAGGGCTGTCAAAGGCGCCGGTACACGCATACCGGACGAGGCAGAACGAGCAGTTCGTAAAAAGGGCCGTCATAAAGCCGGAGGCGGGAGAGTTCCGCATAATGGCCGCGCCGCGCTCCATATACTCCATAACAACCCTTACGGGCGTAAAAAAGGGAGGGATTGCGGGAAAAATACCGGCTGACAGGCCATTACCGCTGCCATACTCCGAACCTTTTACGGGTTACGCGGACGGGTCTCAGCCGCGATATTTCCACGACCAGGCCGGCGCTTTTGAAATAGCCTCGGGCGGGGATTTCAAATTCTTAAAGCAGGTTATAACCACGCCGCCCGTCGAGTGGCGGGGAGACAATATAAAACGCGGGCCTTATACCGTGTTCGGCGACATGCGCTGGCGCGGCTGCGGCGTGTCGGCTGATGTCCTGATAGGAGACGACAGTTACGCCCTGATATCAGGCAGGGGTGTACTGCACAACAGGGACTCGGGGGCGCCGCCGTCCGGATACCAGTTGGAACTGACATCATCCGGCGTATGGACGCTGCGTAAAAATAATTTCGGGGCCATAACGGATTTTGCGTCCGCCACACTGAACGCGTTTGACCCGGACAAATGGCATAACATAATGGTCTCAATGGAAGGGTCAACCATCACCGCGTATGTTGACGGAGCGCTCCTGACTCAGGCGAACGACAGCACGTTTGCCTGCGGACAGGCCGCAATCGGATGCTCCTGCACGGGCGTCATATTTGACAACATAACAGTACGCGGTGTCTCCGGGGCGGATAACGGGGCATGCACCATGGCTGATGACGACGGTAAAACCATGAAATTCACCGGATCCTGGGAACGCGAAGAGGGGACCTGGATGGACATGGGACGGGGAGCGTCAAAATCAGCCAATGCGGGAGACACAATGGAGTTTGCGTTTTCCGGAACGGGGTTTTTCATAACCGGCCGGCTCTTTGACTACGGAGGAAAGGCTGACGTTTACGTCGACGGCGTTAAGAGGAAATCCATCGACACGTATGACCCCGGCAAGGTACATCGCGCGCAATTATGCGCCGTGGACGGGTTAAAGAACACGGGACATAAAGTAAAACTTTTGGTCACAGGTGAAAATGGCGCCGGGTCCAAAGGCAGCATTGTATATATCGACACGGCCGGGTGGTTCTGACGGGCCTGCCAGAACGGGAGAATCAAAGGACATTTGATGCGGAAAAATGGTATAATCAGCCGGATGAACACGGTCAAAATGAAAAAACAGGGAACACAGAGCCTGCTGGTTACGGAGACGTTTTACGACATTGAGGGCGAGGGTAAATACCAGGGTTATCCGGCGCTCTTCATCCGTCTGACCGGATGTAATCTGCGCTGCAGCTGGTGCGATACGAGATATTCCTACGGCGGCGGGCGTCTGATCGGGGTTCCCAAACTCGCGGCCATGGTGAAAAAAAGTCCGTACCGTTACGTCAACATAACGGGAGGGGAACCTCTGTGTCAGAAAAATGGAGTTGTCGCGCTCATTAAGATGTGCGGGAAAAACTCGCCGGGGAAAATAATATCGGTTGAAACCAACGGCTCGGTCCCGGTCTCGGGAGTACCCGCGGATAATATCTCCATGGACTTAAAACCCCCGTCGTCCGGGGAGCAGAAGCGCATGGTCACGGCAAACCTGCGCCTGTTAAAGCCAAAAGACCAGTTGAAACTGGTCGTGGGTTCCCTGCTCGACATGGAGTGGGCGGCCGCTGTCCTGAAAAAAAATCCGGTGAAATGCCCCGTCATCGTGCAGCCGGTCTACGGCAGGTTCGGCGTGGACAGGATAAAGCGTTACGTCATGAAAAACAGGCTCGACTGGAAAGTATCAATACAACTCCACAAAATAATTGAAAAGGGGAAAAAATGAAAAAAACTGCCATAATACTCATCTCGTTGTTGTTTCTGCCGGTGTTTTTATCCGCGTACATAGGTTACCCCTGTCTAAAGAACGGGGATTTCATAGTTTTTTATCCGCCCGGGTACGAGGAGAGGGCGTTCAAACTGCTTGAAAACCTGAAATCCATAAAGGCCCCGGCCGAGGATATCATGGGCAACAGCCTGGAAAGCCTGCCTGTCGTGCTCGAGTCGGCGGGCCAGTACTCGCAGGCGCTCGCCAACGCGCCTTACTATAAGATGGCGGTTTTTAATTACGAGTTCGGCGAGCAGGATATGTTCAAAAACTTTTCCATGCACGAATACACGCACATGCTCCACATGACAAAATCAGGCGCCATACCCGGGTTCCTTCATTTTTTGATAGGCGGGATCGCGTGCCCGAACCTGGTGTCGCCCGGATGGGTGATGGAGGGTATCACCGTGAACAACGAATCCACATTGTCGCCGTACGGCGGCAGGCTCAACGACGGTGAGTTTGATGCGTACCTGGGAGCCATGCTGTCGGACGGAAAAAAACCCGATATTGCAAAGGCAACCTACCCGCCGTCCGAGGCGCCTTTTGGCTACGCACCTTACCTGTACGGAGGCGAGTTTTTCGGTTTCCTCGCAAAAAAATACGGGACTGACAAATTCAAAAAATTCTTTGAAAGCTACGGCAATTCCCTTTTTTCATATCTGTCCGCGGTGATGCCGCTGATAGGCATTGACGGGACATTTGAGGAGGTGTACGGGAAGAGCACGCAGGAGTTGTGGAACGAGTGGGTGGCGAGCCTCTCTGAGACGCACGGCGGATTTAAAATGGACGGCGTGCGGGTGACTCGGAGCGGTTATTATACAAGACAGCCGGTTTTTTACAACAACAGGCTCTATTACGTGAAGCAGTACTCCGAAAAGGCCGGGATATTTGACGAGCGCGCAGTGCGGCAAATAGTGGAATATGACCCGGCAAATAGGACGGAGCGGGTCATAGCCGACAGGACGTCTGACATCCTCTACAGGCCGGCCTTTTTGGGCAATGACATTTTTTACGCGGTGCAGGATTACGGGCCGCTATACCCCAACAAGTTTGTGGACGGTTATGGTTTCGTCAGCGTTATTTTCAGGCATGACCTGGAAACCGGCTATGAGCGGGAAATAGCCCGCGGTGAAATGAACGCCTATGCCGCGGACCCGTCGGGCCGGATAGTGTGGGCCACGACCAAACAAAAAGAGTTCGGGTGCACGATGACGGCGCTTGACTTAAAGACAGGCAAACAGGAGCGGATACTGGACACCAATGAGTTCGTGATATTTTCCATAGCCTTTTCGGACGACGGGAAAAAATGCGCGGTCTCCGCAAGGAAGGACGATACAAACCTCTCCGTTTACATGCTGGACACGGCCTCCGGCACGTTTGAGCCTGTGGCGGATTCCCCGTGGAATGAGACCTCGGCCATAATATCGGGGGACAGGATCATATATCACGCCAACTATGACGGGATGCATGCGGTATACGCCTATGACATGAGGACCAAAAAAACGGATGCCATGACGTCGGGCGGCTACGCGCAGGAACCCGCGTTTGACGCGCAGGGTAACATACTCTATTATACGGGGCTGAACAGTTCGGGGTGGGACATCTACGCAAAACCGGCGGAATTCACCACTTTTGTAGCGCGGCATTACGCGGAAAAAGTAAAACCCGCGCAAAATTTTGACCGGAACAGGGTTGAAAAAGGATCGTACCTGGATAACCTGCTGACGCTCTATCCCAAAATAAGGATACCATACCTGGACGCGAGCGGGGACAACAACGTACTGGCGTACGGCCTGCAGCTCATCGGCACGGACGCTTTTGAGGACATCCTCTATTCCGCCGTCCTAAAATATGACAGCGTGGAGGAAAAGTACGGTGCGGACTTACAGGCCTCGATATCGATGTTCGAGTTCATGCGCGGCGGGGTGCAGTACAATTCCATACCCGGGGATTTTTACATCATCGCGGGCACCTCACTTTATGATTCGCAGCTGGGCGGGCTGTACGGCTCACAACTGATACTGAAATGGTACTTTGAAAACGGATTTTCCAACAGGACCGCCATAGCGGAACTGAACGCCACGTTCAAATGGACCACGGGCAGACTGTACGCGGACGGCGCCTACTACTACGCGGGGCCTCAGACGGGTTCTTTGGACAATTCAAACGCGTGCACGGCGCTGGTGCAGTTGACGCAGTACCTGCCTTCGTCGGTGTTCAACCTGGAACTGCAGAATATATACGTTTCCGATCCTTCCTCCTCGCTGAAAGACAACGAGACAATCAGGGGTTATGATGTCCTGCCCGGGAATATGGCGCCGACGGTAAAGGCGTCGTACCAGGTACCGGTACTGAAAGTAAGAAACGGGCTGTGGAACCCCAGCCTGTTCATCCATGACATAGTAGGCGAGGTTTTCTGCGAGGCGGGGTTCGGGAACCCACGGGTCCAGTTATCGGCGGGTGCCGGCATACACATGGAAACATACCTGCTCTTTGGCGTGCCTTTCGAAATAGGGTATGAGATGATATGGGCAAAAGAGGGCGGGTGGTCGGGGAATATGACGGCATACACGCCACTCTACGAGTTTTGATTGACAGCGGTATGACAGGCAAGTAAAATGGTCAGGCAAAGGCATAGAGGCGGTTTTGTTTCTTGTCTTAAAAAAACAGGCGGGGTAAAAATGAAAAGGCTCGCATTGGCATTATTGCCGGTTCTGCTGGCGGCTGTTATCCATGCTGCCAATATATCCACGGCCACATACCTGCTGCTGTCAGCTTATCCCGACCATGAGGCCGCGGGCGCGTCGTGCGCTTCCGCCCTGTACGGTAACAGTGCCTCCGCTGTGAATCCGGCCGCGCTTGCGGGTGCGGAAAATTTTAATTACGACATCATGCAGGCTTTCCTTCCCGGGTCGATGCTGCTCCAGAAACTCACCCTTTCAAAGGCTTTTGAGGCGGGTGTTTTTGGCCTCGATGCCGGGTATTACAATTTTGGTTCATATCAGGCTGTTGGAGCGGACGACAACCTCATGCCAACGGTGCTGCCCGGCACGGCTGACGCGTATTCCGCATCAGCAGCCATAAGCTACGCAAAGAGGGTGTCGAATTTGGGCACGGGTATCACACTGCGGGGCATGTATGAATCGCTGGCAGGGGAGACAGTTTTTGTGCCGCTTCTGGACGCGGGTTTTGTTGTCGACGGGATATGGAACGACAGGATATCGCTGGGAGCTTCTTTGCTCAATGTATCACCGGAGCAGGACGGCTACGCCCCGCCGGCCGTCATAAATACGGGTTTCGCCTATTATCTTAACGGCAGGGCTGATAATTACATCAACCTGCATCTCGGTGCAGCTTGCCTCGTGCGCGAGGGGGATTTTAAAGCCGAGGCTGGAGTGAGTTTTACCCCTGTTGACATACTTACCCTGCGGGGCGGAATTTCCGGCGGCAGCAACAGGGAACTCGCTTTCTCCGGAGGGGTGAGCGTCAGGATATCGGGGATAACCCTGAACTATTCGTATTCGCCCGCGGCGCTATCCGGCGCAATGCACAAGATATCCATATCAGGCGGCGGGGCCGACAAACCGGCAGAGGAAGCCGCGGCCGAAAAACCGGAAAAGGGCGGGTCATACGACACTTATAGAAAATCAGGGGACTACTATTATGAAGCACGGGCCTATAAGCAGGCGGCGAAATACTACGAGTATATAAACCTCCTGTACTGGAAAGAGGTAGAGGACTTAAGCGACAGGGAAAAATCAAATTTCTATCAGCGCCTCGGGATATGCTACTACAATATGCGGGACAACAGGCGTGCGCTCTCGTATTTTGACAGGGCGATGTTCTATGAAAAGGACAACGAGATACTCAAACACTGGATAAAACTCCTTAAATAATTAATAATAATATTGGAGAAGCAAAAACATGAAACGATTTGTCATGGCCGCCATGCTGGCTGTTTTGCCGGTTGTTATTTTTGCGGCCGCAACAGATACGGCGACAGAGACAGTGACAGGGACGGTTACACCGACTGTGACCGCAACGGATACGGCAACCATTACTGAGACGGCAACAGAAAGCGCCTCCGAAACCATTACACGGGCGCCAACGGATACATATACACCGACACCCTCGCAGACATATACCGGTACGGCGACGGTTACGGGAACTTTTTCGGTTGTCGGATCCCATACGCAGACAGCGACAGGGACCGATACGGCGACGCCCACACCGGACCACACCCTGACACAGACCGGTACGCGCACATCAACAGCCGCTTATACGGCGACAGTAACGCCGACCCGGACCGCGACGCCGACCGCGACCACGTTTTTGAGCCAAACAATCACACCTACTGCAACGCAGACACTGACAGCGGTCTGTTCGCCCACGGCGCCGCAGTCCGTATACGACAGTTTCAAAAACACGGTTTATCCGAACCCTGTCAGGACCGGGGATTACATTTATGTACTGTATGACGTTGAAACAGGCGCCGAGCTGAAACTCACGATAATAACGCCGGACGGCAGGAAGGCCGCTGATTTTGCACCGGTTGCCGCAGGGGGCAAAGGCAGGCTCAGGTTTGAAACGCTGGGGCTCGCGCCCGGGGTTTATTTTTACACGGTTGACATAAAGACAGCGACAAGCGATAAAAAAGGCAGGCCGATAAGGCTTATAATAAAAAGGTAAAAACCACGGAACAGGCTCTTTGTACCGGCAGGCCGTATGGGTTTCATCAGCTCAACCATCAATCAAGCGCCTTATTGACATCCACCCCCACGGCTGATATAATTAGACCCATATTACATGGGGATTTCCCTATACGGAGGCATCATGGCTGATGAAAAGAAGAAGGAAAAGAAACCGTTTTCACTCGTGGGCGCGCAGATATGGCTGCTTGTCCTCATTGGCGTCGCAATCGGGGCGGCTATTTCATACGTGTATTATGACAAACTGTTCAATATGTACCTCTCGCAGCAGTTAAAGAATGTGGAAGAGGACTGGTCAAAAGCCGAGTATTACGGCAACCGCCTTGCCGACCAGGTGATAAAGTATGAAAAACTGCTGACTGACGACAAAATAAAGTTTAACAAAGAGATATTTAATTCCGCGCTGGATGTCAGGGCGCGCATCATAGGCGGAGATACGGCGGCTGAAAAGGCACCTCTGCTGGCGGAGTTTGAGGCTGACATGAACGCCATACTGGAGTTCTACAACTCGCGGATGGACCTGCGCAACAAGAGGTTTTCTTACATAGAGTGGGGCCTGATTACGGGCGAGTACATAAACGAATATAACGCCAGGAAAGCCGATTACAACGAGTCGGCGGATAATTTTAACGGAAAACTAACCATGTTCCCGTTCAACATAATAGCGGCAAAAAAGAAATATAAAGCTCTTCCTATAGCGGGAGGGAGCGCGATTGTGCCGGTGCGGACGGCTACCGAGGAGTACACGCGATCAGAGTCTCTGGTCACGAAGTAACCCCGGAGGAAAGTCCGGACTCTTTGAAGCGCGATGCCCGGCGCAAGCCGGGGGGCGCGGGGCCACATCCCCGCGTCACGGAAAGTGCAGCAGAGAAAAGACCGCCTCGTGACCGCGCAAGCGGTTTACGCGGTAAGGGTGAAACGGCGGTGTAAGAGACCACCGCACGTCCGGCAACGGGCGCGGCAAGGCAAACCCCATTGCGAGCAAGGCCAAATAGAGGGCAAGATCACAGGGTGCGGCAACGCATTTTGTGGCGGAGGAGCTTCACCTCTTAAGCCCAGGGTAGGCTGCTTAGATTGATTGCCGCCATCCGCAACAGTGCGCAAGCGCAAAGGCGGATACAGAATCCGGCTTATAGCACCGGCACAATCGCGCTCCCTGCGGGAGCGGAGTAATGCAAATCGAGAGACAGGAGACAAAAGTACGACAGAGCAGTTTTTTATTGTCTCTTGTCTTTTGTTTTTTACTCAACAAAGAACCGGGTTTACCGGTAAAAAAGAGAGGAAAATAAGTGAGCACACCTTACAACAGAAAAGCAGAGGCTCGTTCTATTTTTGTCTCTTGTTTCCTGTCTTTTGTCTCAGAGGAGTTTCGGACTGCCTGCAGGACAAGCGGGAACGACAAATGAACGCGCGCTACAACCTCACAGATTTCCACCTCCACACGAATTTTTCATGGGATGCGGAACAGACCATGGAAGAACTGGTCGATAAGGCGATAGAAAACAGGTTCAGGAACATCGCAACCACCGAACACCTTGATTTCCACAAAAACCACCACGATTCGTTCATGTACCTCGACTACGGCAGGTACACGGAAAAATGGAAAAAAATGAAAGGAAGATTTCCGGGACTTTTAAAGGGCGTCGAGGTCGGCGAACCGAACCTGCACAGGGACCTCTATGAAAAATGGATGGAAGGAAAAGAATTTGATTTTATAATGGCTTCAACCCACTGGATAGACGGGCTGTCCCCGGTGTACGACGAATATTTCAGCAGGTATAAGAATCCGGAGGACGCCTATCAGAAGTATTTTGAGGAACTTTATAAGCTCATGCAGTACGGCAATTTTGACGCCGCGGCGCACATAACGCTGGTGCACAGAAACGGCAAAAAGTTCTTTGACGGTTTTTCATATGAGAATTTCAGGGGCCAGTTGGGGCCCATACTGGAACTCATGATAGAAAAGGAGATAGCCCTCGAGGTGAACTGCTCGGGACTCCGTTTCAATGCGCGAGAGGTCATACCGGGCAGCGATGTCATAAAGGCCTATATTGAACTGGGCGGAAAATACCTGTTTTTGGGCTCCGATGCGCATGTGGCGGGAGATTCATTTTTCGGAATAGAGGCGGGGTACAGGCTGCTGGACGAACTCGGGGTGAGGGAGATAACCGTGTTTGAGGGCAGGAAGAAGAGACTGATACCCTTGAGAAATGAAACAAGCCGGGAGCCATGAGCCGGGAGGCGAGTGGTAAAACGAGCAGGAGAGGGTTTGAGGAAGGCACCGGCAATACCTCGCGCCATCGTATGCTCGTTTTTTTTCACCCCGGCTTCCGGCTTTTGGCTTAATTCCTCAAAAACAACAAAGGAAAAAAACAAATGAGAATTTATAAAAACAACTTAAACAAAGCCAGGCCTTTTATCACCAAGGATTCCTCCATCATCCGGTCCATCCTCGACGCCACAAACGCCAAAATGGGCAACATATCCCTGGCAGAGGCGACGGTTATGCCCGGACGTTCCACCATAGCGCACATACACCCTGAAACAGAGGAGATATACTATTTCACGCAGGGCGGCGGGTTCATGGAACTCAACGGCAAAAAGGTCCCGGTAAAAAAAGGCGACGGGGTTTTGATAAAGCCGGGCACGGAGCACAAGATGACCAATACCGGCAGGATACCCGTAAAAATACTCTGCGCGTGCGCGCCGCCATATTCACATACGGACACCATAACAACGGAAAACAGGTACAAGCTCGTGATATTTGATTTTGACGGGACACTTGTGGATTCCGCCACGGGTATCTGGACGACAGCGAATGCCATGGCGCGCGAGTTCGGGATGAAGCCTTTTAGAAAGGATGATATTGTGGATACGGTGGGCACGGGGCTCGATAATTTCATAGAGGACCTGTTCCCGTGTCAACTGGAAAAAATCGGCATGAAAAAACTCATCGGGATATACAGGCGTTATTACGACAGGCTGTACAAAACCGGGCTCAGGGTGTTCCCCGGGGTGCGGGAGACTCTAAAGGAACTCAAAGGCAGGGGCATCGTGCTGGCTGTCGCCTCAAACAAACTCAAACGCTATGTTGACGGCATAAACAGCAGGATAGGCATAGCAAAATATTTTTCCTCGACCTACGGCAGCGAGGATGTTGTGAGGCGCAAGCCCCACCCCGAGGTGGTATATACCCTGATGAAGAGGTACAGGGCGTCAAGGCAAGAAACGCTTTTTGTCGGGGATTCACAGTATGACGTTTTAACCGCCAAAAACGCGCGGGTTGACTGCGCATTTCTGACATACGGTTATGCCGATAAAAAAATGATAAAAAAACTTAAACCGGAATTCATCCTGGGACATTTTTCCGATTTAAAGAAACTCGTCTGATGGAACTCATTGTAAATTCCATCATTCCTGTATTCATATTAATCGCCCTCGGGTGGGGGTTCAAACGTTTCGGCATGATAGAGGAAAAGGCCGAGAAGTTCATAAACAACCTGGCCTATTATCTGGTCCTGCCGGTCATGATATTCACGGCCATCTACAGGGCGGATTTCGCAAAAATAGTGGACATGCGCATGATAGGAGGGCTGGCGCTCTCGGCTCTGCTCGTGTTCTGCGTCGCCTGCCTCATCGCCAGGTTCATCCCGCAGGAAAAAAGAGGCGGGTTCCTCCTGCCGACCTTTCGGACTAACATTGCCTACATAGGTTTTCCGCTCATCATGAACGCGTACGGCGCGACAGCCCTGGCACAGATGGGGGTAATCACGGCTTTTATCACGCCACTTCACATTTTGCTTTCCATACTTTACCTGAACGTGACGTACAGGGGCACGGGGCAAAACATGGGGAAAATCGGGCTTTATATAGTTTCCGATCCTCTGGTGATAGCATCGGCGCTGGGAATAACGTTCTCATATTTGAAATTGTCCCTGCCGGTATTTGCGGTAAATACGCTGGACATGACAGCGGCCATGGGTTCGCCGCTGATGCTCATCGCTGTGGGCGCCGGGTTGAAAATAGCCAAGATAAAACACGACAGGCTGCTCATCGCGGCCTCGACTTTCATCAAACTGATACTGCAGCCGGCATTGTCCCTGCTCATATTCACCTTTATATGGCCCCTCACAGGGCAGGATTTCAAGGTGGCTGTCATGTGTTTTGCATTCCCGAGCGCGCTGGCGAGTTATATAATGGTAAAGCAGTACAAATCGGACGGGGAACTGACCGCGGCGATCATAATGATGACGACACTGCTGTCCATAGTAACGATGTCGGGTTGGATATTATACCTGGGAAAATAAAACCCACCGCATCGCGACCGCAGGGGGCGCGCCTACAAGAGCGGTTCAAACAGGTTTCGTAGAGCGGCTGCTTGCTGCCGCTCATGGGCGAGTTGATTAGTGAGACGGGCACGGGTCCCGTCTCTACCGATTGATTAGAGTATGAGACACAACAACATCGTCGTTTTGAAACGGTTTTTGTATGGTAGCAAACCAAGACTACAATCCCAAGTTGACCATCTATAATACAATACTATGTAAATGGCATAGTGTTTTATGGGTTAACGGGCATAGCGCATTGGGTGTAACATATTCATTAAATAAGACAAAAACAGGAAATATTGTGAAAAATAAATTACTAAAATAAAAAACGCCATATAAATATAGCATTTTTTGTTTTAGCCATCTGTGGGTTCTATGTGGATAACACCTACGGAAAATATGGCAAATTTCAGGTTATCCACATAATGAACAGAATCAACAATGTCAATTGAAAACCTAAATTTGAAATAGTAAAGTTGATGGCAAACACATTTTGCCGGTTTTTTGGTCGGAAACTTTCAGATTTCAGCTGCTTTTCGTTTCGCCTGTCAGTAAAACACCTTTAAATATTGAAACAAATTGAATGATATTTTTGGAAGACGTTGATTACCTGAAGGAGCACATGAACTGACGGGCGGATTTGACAGGGCAAAGGCGCGTGGAAATACCCGAGGTGCCTGTCAGGGCAATCACCGAAGCCGTTGTAAATTCATTATGTCACAGGGATTATGAAAGCCCGGAAGCCAATGAGATAGCGGTTTATAAGGACAGGATAGAAATATACAATCCGGGCCTGTTCCCGGAAAATATGAAACCGGAGGATTACTTAAAAGGCAATGAACCAAGCCGCCCGAGAAATATGGTCATGGCGGGAATATTGTACTACAGCAAGGATATAGAAAAATGGGGCTCAGGGTTGAAAAGGATATCGGAGGACTGTGAAGAAAACGGAGTGAAAGTGGATTTCAGCTTTTCAAAAACCGGGTATAGGGTTGTATTTTACAGGAACAATGTGGGCGGGGAAAAGTTCGGGGAAAAAAACCAGAGACTTTTACGTCTAATTGAGAATAACAAGTATATATCCATACCAATGATGGCAAAAAGTGTCGGTTTGACAACAAGGGCTATAGAAAAGAATTTGGCAAAGTTAAAAGTAAAAGGTTTGGTAAAAAGAATTGGCGGGGCAAAAGGCGGGCATTGGAAGGTGATAAAGAAATGACAGCCAAACCTAAGGGGTGGAGTGAGTGCAAACCGGGGGATGTGGCAAAAATTTTTTAAAGTCTCGATTTGGGACCTTAAAACTCAAGCTCACAATTTGAGGCTTTGAATTCCCGGAAATTTGAAAATTGACTGCCATTTTTGAAAGGCGTATAATAAACATTATTAAATAAACAGGGTAAACGGAGATTAAAATGCCAAAGGACAAGCAACTGCCCGAGAAAACAGAACCCATGGAAAAACAGCTCTGGAAAGCCGCTGATAAGCTCCGCAAAAACATAGATGCAGCCGAGTACAAGCACGTAGTACTCGGCCTTATTTTTTTAAAATACATTTCCGGCGCGTTTGAGGAGCTTTATGAAAAACTCAAGACAGGTAAAGGCGAATACAAGGGCGCGGATCCCGAGGACAAGGACGAATATAAGGCCGAAAATGTGTTTTTTGTCCCTGAAAAAGCAAGATGGGCCTATCTGAAAAGCCGCGCGAAACTTCCGGGTATAGGCAGGGATGTTGATATTGCCATGGAAGCGCTCGAAAAGGAAAACCCTTCCCTGAAAGATGTTTTGCCGAAAGTATATGCCAGGGGCAATCTGGACCCTGTAAATCTTGGCGGCCTTATAGACCTTATCAGCAACATCGCCATAGACAGGGCAAAAGAGCGCAGTGCGGACATGCTTGGCCATGTTTTTGAGTATTTTTTGGGTGAATTCGCTCTTGCAGAGGGCAAAAAGGGCGGACAGTTCTACACACCACGCAGTGTAGTTGAACTTCTTGTTGAAATGCTGGAGCCGGACAAAGGCAGGGTTTATGACCCGTGCTGCGGCTCAGGCGGCATGTTCGTGCAGTCGGAAAAATTCATACAAAACCATAAAGGCAGACTCAACGACATATCCATATACGGGCAGGAGAGCAACCAGACCACCTGGCGGCTGGCAAAAATGAACCTTGCCATACGCGGCATAGACAGCTCACAGGTAAAGTGGAACAATGAAGGGTCTTTCCTGAACGATGCACACAAGGACCTGAAAGCTGACTTTGTAATAGCAAATCCGCCGTTTAATGACAGCGACTGGTCCGGAGAACTTCTCCGCGGCGACGGCCGCTGGAAATACGGCGCGCCTCCTCCGGGTAATGCCAATTATGCCTGGATACAGCACTTCCTTTATCACCTCACTCCTTCCGGCACCGCAGGGTTTGTCCTGGCAAAAGGCTCGCTGACCTCCAAAAGCTCGGGCGAAGGCGATATAAGAAAATCACTGATTGAGGCGCGGCTTGTTGATTGCATAATCAACCTGCCCGCCAAACTTTTTTTAAACACACAGATACCCGCCTGCCTGTGGTTTCTAAGCCGCAACAAGTCAAACGGCGGATACCGGAACAGGACGGACGAGATACTTTTCATAGACGCGAGGAACCTGGGGCATCTGATAAACCGCAGGACAAAGGAATTTTCCCGGGACGACATACAAAAAATAACAGATACCTATCATGCATGGCGCAAGCCAAAGAAACCCTCTTCCGCAGGGAAACGAAAGGGTGAGGGTGTAGAACCCTCTCCCTCTGGGAGAGGGCAGGGTGAGGGTATCTATATAGATATAAAAGGCTTTTGCAACTCGGCTCCCATTGACAGGGTGAAGGAACTTGATTATGTCCTGACCCCGGGCCGTTATGTGGGCCTGCCGGATGAGGAAGATGATTTTGATTTTAAGGAAAGGTTTACAACGCTAAAGGCGGAGTTTGAACAGCAGATAAAGGAAGAGGAAAAGCTAAACAGGGTGATACTGGAAAACCTGGCAAAGGTGAAGTTTAAATAATGAAAATCGGTAAAAAGGAATCCGAAACAGTTGAGTTTAAAAAGAGCACGTCGGAGTTAAAGGAAGCCGTGATAGATATGTGCGCAATGCTGAACAAGCATGGCAGAGGCGAAATATATTTTGGGGTGAAAAATGACGGCGAAATCTGCGGCCAGGCAATAGGGGCAGACACTTTGAGGGACGTGTCAAAAGCAATAGCGGATAATATAAAACCCGCGGTTTATCCCAAAATAAATTCCTGCGGCAAAGGCGTGCTTAAGTATATCAATGTTGTTTTTTCAGGCAAAGCGCCTTTGTATCACGCGTATGGCAGGGCATATATAAGGACTGCGGATGAGAGCAGAATGTTAACGCCTGATGAACAGGCTGATATGCTGAGGGCCAGATCGGGTTCGACATGGGAAACAGGACTTTCGGATAAAAGAGTAAAAGATGCCAGTGTGCCGGCGCTGAAAGAATACATAAAAAGGGCGAGAGAAGCGGGGCGGCTTGATTATAAATACACCGGAGCCGCGACAGCGCTTAAAAAACTCGGGCTTGTGAAAAACGGCCGGCTGATAAAAGCCGCGGAAATTCTTTTTTGTGATGAAAATCAGGGGGAACTGAAGGCGGCTGTTTTTGCGGGAAAAGACAAGATGACTTTCCTGGATATCAGGCAGTACAAGGGCACGTTGTTTGAACTGCTTCAAAAAGGCGTTGATTACCTGAAGGAGCACATGAACTGGCGGGCGGATTTGACAGGGCAAAGGCGCGTGGAAATACCCGAGGTGCCTGTCAGGGCAATCACCGAAGCCGTTGTAAATTCATTATGTCACAGGGATTATGAAAGCCCGGAAGCCAATGAG